>CAYTBX010000007.1:9247-27182 GCA_964436175.1 uncultured Candidatus Saccharibacteria bacterium | reverse complement strand
ATGACCGACGTCAATCTTAATAACCAAATTCTTGCCGCTGGTGTGTATTGCTTCAGCACGCCGACCTTCTTGCAGGGGCAGGTGCTCTTCGACGCGAAGGGGGATACGAACGCAGTCTTCATTATGAAGATGGCGAGTCGCTTCGATGCGTGGCCGGATTCGCACGTGGTGCTTTTAAACGGCGCACAGCCGCAGAATATCTTTTGGCTTTCGGGCGGAGCGGCAACGCTCGGCGACAGTGTAGACTTTACCGGTACGGTAATAACGATGGCGCCGATTGCATTCGGCCGTGGTGGGGATGCGCCGGTGTTCGACGAGCACGGTACGGTAAACGGCCGGCTATGGTCTATCGGGAGCACAGTAACGATTCCGAACCGCGTAACGGTCGGTTTCTTGGCTCCGATCGCGAGCATCTACAACGTTCCGCAGACACAGCAGCAGTACCAGCAGCCGATACAGGGCACGGTGCAGCAGCAGGGTAACGCCCTCCTTTCGGTGATTGTGAACGAGCCAGGATTCGTCCCGTTCGTTAACGGTGCACGCGTAACGAGCGGTATGAAAACGCCGTTTGTTCCGGGTGTTTACACCGTAAGCGAAATAAACACGTCGGGCACCAATTACGGCGCACCGGTCTTTTCGGGGAGCTGCAGCCAGAACGGCCTTACGGGCGTTATTACATTGAACGCGGGGGACGATAAGGTGTGCGTTATAAACAACACGCCGGTTAGCGGATGGCCAACGGGGCCGGCCGTAGCCGTATGCGGCGGGGCGTGCCTTCCGACTATGCCTAACACGGGTCACGGTGGATCCGCTTTACCGGCGTTAAACACGGTCGGGCTTATGCTCGTAGCCGGATTCGTATGGCAGGAAACGTCGTTCAAAAAGCGCTTAGCATAGGCGCGGTATCGTATATCGTGATAGTTGCCCTCGTCTTTTTTGCCGAGGGGGGATTATCCATAGATAAAAAAACGGTAGCGGAGGCAAGCGCCTCCCCTGCCGTTTTTTTGAAAAACGAGAGGGGGGAGGGCAGGTGGCTTTTAATACCGAAGATCGGCGTGGATGCGAAGATCCAGACGGTAGGTACCATGCCTTCGGGATCCATCGGCATACCGTCTAACGCTACGGACGTTGCATGGTTCGCCGGGTCTTCGCCTATAGCTACGGCCGGCACTTCAGTTATTGTAGGTCATGTGGATACCCGCGTGTTCGGGGCGGGGGTATTCCGGGGCCTTAAGGGGTTGGTTAAGGGGGATGCCCTATACGTCTCCATAGAGGGCCGTATAGGGCATTATACGGTCACGGGGTCAGAAGTATATCCAGAAGGCACAGACCGCATGGACGAGGTTATAGGTACACGTACAGGGAAGGCGCGGTTAGTCCTTATAACCTGCGATGGTAAGTGGGATCAGTCCGTTAAGCGTTATACGGAACGGTTAGTAGTATTCGCTGATTTAGTTGAATAGGCTGGGGCTTTAAACAGGCTATCTGTCGTAAAAGGTATACTATACGACACATGGTATAGTTAGTCCCCTTAGGCTTCGGATTTCATATTTCAGTCGCGTAATTCGTATTATAAAAAGAAAATGCCCGCGTGCGTCGTGCGGGCATCTTTTGTTTGCGGTTCCACATAGTTGCAGCTCAATAGCTGCTGCGGTGGCTTATCGGGTGTTCTCTTGCTTCTAGGTGGGTGTATCCCCTGTCGGTTTTCCGGATCGATACAATCCGTAGGCTGAACAGCCATGCCGTGAAGCGTTGCAAAGTTTTACGCACGATGAGTCTCCTTGCGCGAGGTGGATGGTTCTGCCGTTATCGTATTACAAATACGGCGTGGGGTCCATATCGCCGCCCGTGGGCATGGGGCCGCATACGCGGCTGCCGCCCATCGAGAAGGTTGTGCCGTCGTAGACGGTAAAGTGCAGGTGCACGCCGAAGGCGTAGCCGGTGTTGCCCATATACCCTATGGTTTCGCCCCGCGTTACGCGCTGGCCTACCGTGACGTTCAGCTTCGACATGTGGCCGTAGAGCGTCACGAGGTTATTAGAGTGGCGCACTGCCACAAATTTGCCGTACGCCCCGCGCTTGCAGTAGAGGTCT
Organism: uncultured Candidatus Saccharibacteria bacterium; assembly: GCA_964436175.1. Classification (GTDB taxonomy): domain Bacteria; phylum Patescibacteriota; class Minisyncoccia; order UBA6257; family UBA11618; genus CALRGO01. Next base: position 25,088 of record CAYTBX010000007.1, on the reverse strand, counting down.
TGGTTGCCCGCGGCGACCACGACTCCCTCTTCGGCGGACGCGATCACCGCACCCGATGCCCCGCCGATATCTATGCCGTTGTGCCACTTCCCTTTATAGCCGCCGCTTAAGGCGAACGCCGTGCCGCCGTATTTTTGCGTTATACGCATGGTATCCGGCACGGGCCAGCCGAGTACGCCTTTACGTACGCTCGGTAATCCGTTCGGGTTGATCTTCAAGCGCAGCGCCGCGTCTATCGCTTCGATTTCCGCCGCGATTTCCGCTTGGCGCTTAGCGAGGTCCGCAGCGAGTTCCTGATACGTCTTTTCCTTATTCTTCGTTACGGCAAGGATCTCCTGCTGCTCTTTCTTCTTGTCTTCTACCACGGATTTGCGTGCGGTAAGGCTCTTGTATTCGCCTTCCACCGTCGTTTTCTTTTGTGCCGTAGTCTTCAGCTTCCCCTCCCGCTCATCGTTCAGCGCTTGCAGTTCCGCAGTCGCTTGCGTTAAGTCGCCGTTAATTTCCGTAAGGCGCGACTGCTCGTTGACGGCCTGCGAGAGCGTCGTGTTCTTCAGGAAGACTATCAGGGGGTCCGTGTCGTCGAGCTGCTGAGCCTCCTTCAGTATGCTTACGGTAGCAGCCGTTTTTACCGAAATTTCCCGTTCGGTCTCCTTTATTGACTGCGCGAGACCGCTGATTTCCAAGTTTAATTTGCTGATTTTAACCGTATTCGACTTCATGCCGAGGTCGAGCTGTTTGATATTTTTCTGAATCGCGGAGAGTTCGTTCGCAAGCGTGCGCTTCTCTTCCTGCGTGGCGCTCAGGTTTTTCTGCGTTTCTTCGAGCTGGCGCTGAATATCCTGCAGCATGCGGGATTTTTCCTGTATGGCGACGTTTAGCTGTTCTGGCGGCAAGGCTTGCGCGGTAGCCGCAAGCGGCATGGCGCACGCAAGCGCTGCAAAAAGTATGCGTTTAATGCCTTTCATTAAGAAGTTAATTTTTCGAGCGCGTGTTCTATGCGCTTGAGCGCTTCTTCCTTGCCGAGAACATGGAGGAGGTCCATGGGGCTTGGCGATTCTTTTTGCCCCGAAAGCGCAACGCGCAGCGGCCAATACGTTTCGCCTTTGCCGTACTTCTCCGCGAGCGCAGGGATGTCTGCGGCGCGGCCTATACCAATAGCGTCTGCACATCGCTTAAGCGATTCGATTATTTCCTCCGGCTTCATTTCTTTCCATGCGAGGAGTTCGGCCCCGTATTCGGGCAGGTTGAAGAACACCGCGCCGTGGGTTGAGAAATCGTTCAGGGTTTGTGCTCGGCTTTTTATAAGCGCGATTATTTTCATGTTCATATCCGTCGGCTCCCAGCCGATTTTTTCGGCGATTGTCGTGTCACTCATTTGTTTTATGTAATAGGCGTTCATCCAGTTGAGTTTTTCGATTGCAAAGACCGCTCCCGCTTTTTGCACGCGTTCGATAGTAAACACCTCCGCCAGCTCTTCGGGCGTAAAGGTTTCGCGATTATCCTCTGGGTGCCAGCCTAACAGGGCGAGGAAGTTGACCACTGCCTCCGGCACGTAGCCCGCCTCGGCGTATTCTTTAAGCGCGGTGGCGGCATTGCGCTTAGACATTTTCGCGCGGTCTGCGTCGAGTATGAGCGGGATGTGCGCGTAGTGGGGGTGCTTGAAGCCGAGCGCCTCCTGCAGCGCGAGTTGCTTTGGGGTGTTCGCTAGACCGTCTTCCCCGCGGATGACGTGGCTTATCGCCATCTCGTGGTCGTCTATTACTACGGCGAAGTTATATAAGGGGCTCTTGAGGTTTTTGGCGATCACGATATCCCCCGTAAGCGCCATATTGAATTCTACTTTTCCGCGTACGAGGTCTTTAAAAGTAAAAACGCGCTCCGGCATGACGAAGCGTATGACGGCGCTCGGGCTTTCTTGAATTTTTTTATCGCGGCAATGGCCGTCGTATTTGGGGGCGATTCCCGCCTCCATCATATTCTTACGCTTCGCCCCTAAGTTTTCTTTCGTGCAGTCGCACCAGTAGGCGTTCCCATTAGCCAGTAATTGGCGCAGATAGCCTTCGTATATGTGCAAGCGCTCGCTTTGGCGGAAGGGGCCTTCGTCCCATGTGAGCCCGAGCCATGTGAGCTGTTCGATAATGTCTTTTTCGAATTCCGGCTTGGACCGTTCCGTGTCCGTGTCTTCGATGCGGAGCACAAGCTTGCCACCGTATTTTTTTGCGTACAGCCAGTTAAATAAGGCCGTCCGAGCGGTGCCGATGTGTAGGTTTCCCGTGGGCGATGGCGCCATACGCACGCGTACGTTCATATAGGGCATGGTAGCACCGATAGGGCGTTTTTTCTACCCTATTTTTTAAAAAAACGATAACTTCCATTTCTCCTAATAGATAATTATTTCTTGTTATCTCGCGTATATTTTCACCTATGTAATAGTCTAGCCCCTTATTCAAAAAATCTTCATAATATCTACTTTCCCATGTTTTTGTGATCCAATAAATGCATTTCCGTATTAAATCACAAGATCGACCACGATAATCTGCAAATATGAGCATACCATTAGGTTTTACAATTCTCTCCATTTCCTTAACCACCTTTTGTCTCATTGTATGGGGCATGTCATGTAGGGCAAATGAAATGATAGCGCTGTCGAATGTGGAATCAGGATATCTAATATTAGAAGCATCATTGATTTCAAAAGATACTTTTATCGATGACCCTTTTTTTCTAGCCCGATTAATCATGTCTGGCGAAATATCAACGCCTGTTACTAAATGTCCTTTGCGGGCAATTAAAATTGCCTGCGTTCCTGTGCCGCATGCGATATCTATAACTTTTTGAGACTCTTTACCATCAAATAGCTTTGTAATTGCATTTCTTACTGGAAATAATAATGACGCCACTGGGTCATAAATAGGAATCAGTTGTTTAAATAACTTATTATTATATTTAAAATGATCCGATTTTTTTATGGAATGCATTTATTTAAAGCGCTGGAAAGCGTTAGAATTTTCTCACTATGTCTTCCGTAATTTTTTCCGCGGCGTCAGTCGGGGCGAATATCATAGCGGCCTTAGACATTTTCGCGTGCGTTTCCGGTTGCATGATTTTTTCGAGTTCTGCGATGACGATCGCGCTCAAAAAATTTTCTTGTTCAATGACGATCGCTGCGCCCGTTTTAGCGTAAGCATAAGCATTCGCCCGCTGGTGGTCGTGTGCTGCCTCGGGTAGCGGTACGAGGACGCCAGGGATGCCGAACGCTGCGAGCTCGAAGAGCGCCGATCCGCTGCGGGATAACGCACAGTCTGCCGCGCGGTAGGCCGTACCCATTTTGTTTTCGAGGTAGGCGTAGGGGTGGTAGCGGTTACGCAGCTCCATAGTGAGCGACGGTTTTGCCGCCTCGTAAAGCCGTATATGGCTTTCGTAATTAACGGACCCTATTTGGTGGATAATGTGGAACTTCGTTAAAAGTCCTACGAGATTTTCTAAAACAAAATTATTAATACGTTCCGATCCCTGCGAGCCGCCTATGACGAGCAGTACGGGTAGGCCCTCCGGCTCGCACTCCATGGCGGTTTTTGCGTCGTGCATATTTTCTTTGATATCCCTAAGCGCGCTTCGCATCGGGATGCCGACGCGATGCACCTCTTTATTGGGGAAGAATATACGCGCTTCGTCCCATGCAACTTCCACAATCTTCGCCCACTTCCCTGTTACGCGGCTCGTGAGCCCCGCAACGCTGTCGGATTCGTGGATGATTATCGGTATGCCGTACATACGGCAGGCGAATAAAACGGGCAATGCCCCCGGCCCGCCTTTGGAGAAAGCGACGTGCGGCCGGAATACGGCGACCTTAACGAGCGCCTGCAAGATGCTATAAGTAAATTTTATGCCGTCGATGGCGTTAAGGATTGAAAAATACCGCCGCAGTTTCGCTTTGGCGATGCCGGATACGGGGATACCGGCTTGGAGCATGTAGGCGCTCCATGCGTCCCGTGGGCCAAAGTAGCGCAAGTCATTACCCTGTAGTTTTTCGGCAACGGCCAAAAGCGGGTAGATATGCCCGCCTGATCCCCCGCCGGTTAAGAGTATCCGCTTCATTGGTGTTTCGAAATGTTGTTAATTATGCCTAGTATCCCCATAAATACAACGAGCGCGGAGGAGCCGTAGCTTATGAAGGGCAGCGCGATGCCGGTAGAGGGCAGTAAGCCCGAAATGGCGCCGATGTTTACGAACGACTGCACGGCAATGAGCGAACCGAACCCGATAAGGAGCAGGTGGCCGAAGCGGTCGCGCGTTTCGTGCGCGAGGATGAATATCCGTACTACAAGGGCGAGAATAAGCCCGATCAATGCAAGCGAGCCCGCAAAGCCCGTTTCTTCGCCGATGACGGCGAATATCGAGTCGCCTAAGGGTTCGGGCAGGGAGTTTATTTTCGTTGTCGATTGGCCGTAGCCTACGCCCCATATGCCGCCTGCGCCGATAGCCATCTTCGCTTGGCTTACTTGGTAACCGCTCCCTTGGGCGTTCCGTTCAGGGTGCATGAAGGCCTCGATGCGTGCCATGCGGTACGGCGCCATCCATATGGCGATCGTAAGGCCGCCTAGGACGAGCGCACCTGTAATAGCGAGGTGCGACATGCGCGCACCGCTTACAACGTACATTAAGGTTGCCACTGCGCCGATGAGTAGTGCGGTGCTCGTGGCGGGTTGCTTAAGGAGTAGGCCCATCACGGTACCGAGTATTACGAGGAACGCAATGAATCCCTTATGCGAATGCCGGTCGCGCGCCTTGGGCGATGAAAGCCATGCGGCAAGATAGAGTATGAAAAAAAGTTTAAGCGGTTCGGACGGCTGGAAAGTGATGGGGCCAATTTGTACCCATCGCGCGGCGCCCTTAGCGGTAAACGCCAAGGGCGTGAGCGTGAGCCCGAGGAGGACGATGCCGAAGAGCATTCCGAGTACGGCGAGCTTTTCGTACCGTTTGTAATAGATCCCCGAGGCGATGAGGAAAAGGACGGTGCCGGGGAGTACGCCGTAGAGGAGCTGGTGTGTGACGTAGTAGAGCGTGCCGCCGGTTTGCGTTTGGCTGATATGGGACGACGCGGAGGAAAGCATGGCCATACCGAACGTGATAAGGAGCACAGCGAGTACTATGATGACGTAGTCGCTTCCGCGGGATCTGGTTATAGGTTTGAGCATAGTCCTCCGGTGCCGTTATGGTTGCCGTTTACGACGGTTCTGATTATTTCGTTCTTGTCGTTCATGATAGCAAGGTCTGCCGCGTAATTTTCGGCGATGATGCCGCGCTTGCCAAGGCCGAGCACGGTTGCGGGAAATCCGGTGAGCTTCATGACTGCCGTTTCGAGCGGCAATCGTGCGGCGTCCGTGATTTTGAATATGGATTGCGGTTCGCCCGAGACGAGTACGCGGTCATTTTTTATGAGCTCCGTATGGAGCGGCGTAGGGTTGTTCGGAATGCGTACCGTCGCGCGGAGTCTTGTTATGCGCATGAGCTCGAGAAGTGCCTCCTTCGCGTTCATTTCGCGGTTTGCCGCGAACGTTTCGAGCGTGGCGCCGAGGAGCGCGCGCTCTTCGCGCGGCACTCGTACTATGCGGGCGCCTTCGAGGCGTGGCATGAGGGCGAGTAATTTTTTTCGCATACTCTTGTCATGTACGAGCGCGTACATCGTCTCGAGCGATCCGACTTGGGCGAAGCGGGGTAGTAGTTCGTAGACAGGAACAAGGCGCCCCGTATCGCACCGCAGTTCCATATACAGGCCGTCCCCCGCACCCGCGAGCGTTTCGTAGGCAAGCCAGAAATCTTTTTCTTGCGCTTTTACGAGCGTGCGCGGTAAGAAGTCCGCGATGATTATGCGCGCGCCCGTCGTGCGGTAGAGCACGAGTGCCTCGCCCGCTGCTTCCATAAAATGTTCCGTTTGGGCGCGGAGTCGTAGCGCTAACGACTTCTTTGCGTCAGCGCACGCTTTGGCTACGCGACGGACTTCTTCGTGGGATATGCGCCTGCCGTGCGCGGTGTCGAGATTAATGGCGATGCCGAGCGCTCCTTCTTGTAGCGCGGTTTCGGCTATGTGCATAAGGATATCCAGTTCTTTATCCGTGGGGTCGTTGGCATTCTCATGGATCACCATTCGGCGGATGCCGTTATAGCCCGCGAATGTCCCGAAATTTATACCAAGCGGTAAAGCGCCGAGTACTGCATTAAATTCGCTTATCGTGTGCCAGCCGATATTTATACTATGCGGCGCCCATTTACGGAGTGCTTCGAGCGATCCATCTATAAGCGGGGCGATTGATGTGCCGTCTAGGCCGCCTATCTGCGTAGTTATTCCTTCGCCCCGCGTGCTGGATTGCGCGGGATCCGCAAGAATGTCCGTTGCGTGGGCAGATTCCATGCGCATATTCACAAATCCGGGGACGAGGCGCATGCCGAGAGCTTCGATTACCGTCTCCGCCTTCTTATGCGGAAAGTTGCCGATAGCGGAAATAGATTTGCCGGAAATAAGAACGTCGCCGTGCCGCTCGGGCGCGCCCGTCCCATCAATAATCTTCGCATTTCGAATCAGGATCATCCCCTATAGTATCGCATCAAACTTCCCCTCAAGAAAGCGGGTACGTGGAAGTGTTTTTGGGAACATCTCGGAGGCGGCGCAGCTCTGGGTACCGCCTTTTTAGGCGGTTGCGCCGCTGAGAGCGAGTGAAATTTTTTCGCAGGAAAAAAATTATCACGTTTCCCGAAAATACTTGCGCGTATCCGCACGGAATACTTATCCACATCTTGACGCTTGACGTACACGTGCGAGAATAAATCTATATCAAGGTCGTACGTTGAGCCGAGAATTATAAGAAAACAAAAACATGGCAGCAAAAAAGAAAGCAGCTAAGAAAACAACTGCAAAGAAGAAGACCGCAAAGAAAGCGCGTCAGTAAGAATCAAAAAAACTGCGGACATTGTCCGCAGTTTTTTTGTGCCGGAAAATAATTTTTTGCGCGCAATAAAAAATCGCCGCATATGCGGCGATTTTTTAATAAGCACTCCCTTAAAATATTTTCCATAATAATTACTTAAATAATTATTTGTTTACTTATATGCGATTATTCGCACTTCGGTTGCGTCGGTACGGGGTCCCTGAATAGGCTTATTATAAGGCATTTATTATAGAGATCGCCATATGTCTTCATATCAATCTGTGCTTGATTCATAGCATCTTGATATGTTGGCCATGAATTCCATTCTTTATTTCTAATTTGTCGTGGCCTTTCTATTTGTTGGTATCTACATGCCGCATTGAACTTTTCGACTGCATTATAATACACCCGTTCATAGTAGATACATCCGATACCAAGGCCGGTAGAAAGCCCTGCCCCGACAGCCGCTCCTATCGTCAAGGTTCCTGCTCCGGTTACGGGCGCAAGAAGTCCCGTACCGGTGCCCACCCCTACGCCAACCCCAGCTCCAGTACCTACTGCGGCGACCGTGGCTTTGGCGGCATTCGGATTATTTCTTACTTGGTTTACATTATTTGCTATTTGATTTTGAACCGTACTACTCCAGTCTTGCCCTGGCGTGGGAGGTGTTTTTAGTCTTGCTGTCCTCATTACATCTTCTAAGCGGATATATTCTTGCCTTGCAGCTAGTAATCTATTATAGCGAGCTTCATATGCCTTTCTCCATATTTCTAGTGCTTGGCGACCCGGGGCTATTTTTGCATCTTCGATTTTTTGAAGTTGCTTAGCTACTTCACCGACGGTGATTCGTTGTGCATCTAATGCCCTAGCTGCATTTACATAATCTTCGTATCCTGAAGCTGTCATTTTAATTGCTAGTGGGTAAGGATTTTCTCGGGCTCTTTGTACTATATTTGCTAATCCTTGCATCTCATTTTCGTCCCAACCAGCCGCAAAAATCAGTTGCGGTGCAAGCAATAAAATCGCGATCGAAGATATATATATAGGTTTCATATGGTTATAAATAAGTATAGCAATTTTCCGTTATTGCTATTTTCCGTATGGGGATAACGTTTTTATAAAAATCTATCTAAGAAGAAAACGACGAGGCCGCCGATGGACGCGACTGCGGAAATAATCCAGAAGCGCATGGTAATTTGCGACTCCGGCCAGCCGAGTGCTTCGAAGTGGTGGTGAATCGGGGTCGAGTGGAATAGTTTTTTGCCGCGGAGCTTTTTACTTGTGAGCTGAACGATGACGGAAAGCGATTCAACGACGGGAATGATGGCAAGGAATGGCAAAAGGAGGGCGGTGTTTGTAAGCATCGCGGTAACGCCGAGCGTGATGCCGAGTGCCATACTGCCCGTATCCCCCATAAAGAAGCGCGCGGGGTAGATGTTAAACCAGAGGAATGCGAGGAGTGCTCCCACAACGACTGCATTGAACGCGGCTAAGTGGTAGCGGCCGAGTGTAAAGGCGATCACCGTCAAAGCGGCGAATGCGAAGAGCATCACGCCGCCGGCTAAGCCATCGAGCCCATCCGTTTCGTTAACGGAAAATGCCGAGGCTATGATAATGAACATGAAGAACGGTATATACCACCACCCCATGTTTATATTTTCGGAGAACGGCACGGCGAGTACGTCCCAGCCGAGGCGGTAGTAAAACCACAGGGCGCCCACGAGCGATATCGCGAAATAGACGAGGAGTTTTTGGCTCATCGATATACCGCCGCCTTTAGGGCCGCGTTTTAGAACGCCGAGAATATCGTCCACGAGGCCCACGAGCGCAGCCATGAAGAAGCTCGCGAGCGGTAGGTACGTTTGCGCGCGGTCGATGAAGTTAAAGAACGGGAGGAAGTAAAAGACGGCAGCGAGAATAAGCGCCGTCCCCCAGATGATGATACCGCCCGCGGTCGGCGTCCCTTCTTTTTTCTTATGGAGCTTGGCGAATACCGGCGCATGTTCGGCGGACCGGATCTGCTTCTTGAATTCGAGACGCGTAATAAAAGCGGTGACGAGCGGCGTTATACCGAGCGCCACAACGAAGCCGGCGACGGCGCCGATCAATATCCTTATAGCTTGAAATGCTGCGTAGCCCATTCGAATAAGATGTTTGTTTCTGTGAAGCGGTCTTCCCGCGCCCCTGCCCCGAGAATGATTATCGTTACAGGGCCTGTACGGCTAGAAAATACTGTTACGAGGTTGCCGCTTGCTTCGTCCGTAAATCCCGTCTTGCCTCCCACGAAATCCGGCCGACCGGCGAATTCATTGATGTTTGCACGGTCTATGTTCCCTATACGTATGGTTGTAGCCCTGCTCCATACGAAGATTTCGGGGTGGCGTATCAGTATATAGGTAACGAGCTTGTCTATGTCCCCCGCCGTAGACTGGTTAAGGTAGGATAGCCCGCTCGGGTCGGAAAATCCAGTTTGGCGCATATTGAGCGTTTGTGCCTTCGCGTTCATGAGGCCGACGTATTGTTCCGTGCCGAGCGTTTCCGCTAAGGCATTCGCCGCGTCGTTGTCGGATAGTACCATCATGCGCCTCAGTAAGTTGTCGCGTATCGCATCCTGCGGGAGGTTTTCGAGGGCTACTACCGCGTTCATAAGTTTCGTGAGGCTTGCAAGCGGCCAATGCTGCTCCGTGTTCAGTTCGTAGAATATACGGTTGCCGAGAGACGTTTTCACGAGCGCGGAACGTATAGTGAGTCCCTGTGGCGCGTCGCCGTCCGTTCCGGTTTCGTCTTGCGCGCTTGGTGCTGATCCCGCAATGAGTGCGGCGTCCATGCCACCCATCCCCGCGCTATTCCCTGCGGATATGAAAGGAGCGCCTTGTTCGCGCATGAGGGCGATTCCGGCGAATAAAAAAAACGCGATAGCACCCGCTTGCAGGTATCGTTTCATGGATGTAGGTTGATTCTATACAATGCCTGCGCTCTACCGCAAATACCGTCCGCGCGCCTTCCGTGACCTCGTCGGCCAATCCCAGATAAAGGAAATTTTCTGTAACGCGGGCAAGCAGGATAAGCTTGCGCACGCATACGTTTTTTATGGCTCGCGCGGTACGGGTAAAACGACCGTCGCTCGGCTTGTGGCTAAGCTCGCCAACTGCACGGCGCGCGATTATGTACATAAAGAAGGTGAGCCGTGCAACGCGTGTGCGGCATGCGCGGCGATAGACGAAGGCCGCGCGATGGACGTGGTCGAGATCGACGCCGCCTCGAACCGCGGCATCGACGAGATCCGCGACTTACGCGAATCAATCCGCGTCGCCCCGTCTTCCCTTATATATAAGGTATTCATTATCGACGAAGCGCACATGCTTACCGGCCCCGCATGGAACGCCCTTTTAAAAACGCTTGAAGAACCGCCGCCGCGTACGATTATAATCCTCGCCACCACCGAATACGAAAAGATTCCGGCGACGATCGCTTCGCGCGCCCAGCGCTTTCATTTTAGGAAGATCCCTATGCGCGAGCTTGTGGCGAAGCTCGATGAAATCGTCGTAGCGGAGAAATTTAAAATAACACCCGAGGCTATTGAATTGATTGCTGCGGCGTCCGAAGGCGGTATGCGCGACGCGCAGTCCCTTTTAGACCAGGCGGCATCTACGGGCGCTGCGGTTGATTTAGCAACCGTAGAATCCTTAGTTGGTAAAGTGGGCTTTCGCCGCATAGCGCAGTTTGCGGATGCGGTGGCAAAGGGTGATGCGTCAGAAGCGCTTCGCGCCCTGCACGAAGTTCGTTCGGTAGGCGGCAACGTCCTCGACGTGTGCAAGGAGCTTATCGCCTACCTGCGCCGAGTTCTCGCGCTCCGTACGGACCCGAAGCTCGAAGAATTATTTAAAGATGAATTAACTAAAGAGGAGCTCGCGGCAACCGTAGCCCACAGCAAAGCAATCGACCCCACCCGTGCCATAGCCTTATTGAAGGCCCTCATCGCCGGCTACGGCGAGATGCGCTACTCCCCGTTCCCCCACATCCCCCTCGAAGTCGCCTTCATCGAACACCTCAGCAAATCGAAATAAAAGAACAGAAAGATAATCGTGGTCTACTTATATTTCAACTTTCAACTTGTACTTATAACAGCTATAGCTGTTATAAGTACAAATAGTTATAAATGATTACAACTCGAACTTCTTTTTCAGATCCAGTGCGTTATCGATATCTTTTGCGATGATCATACGCACATAGCGGCGTATCCCGAAAAGTTCCGTTATAAAATCGATCTCATCGGCACATTCGTAGGGATGTACGAAAACGCTTTTCTGGAGAGTCCGGAGACCTAATAGCTTAAGCCGTGCCGCAAGGGCATCCCTCCCCTTTTTCTTGTGTTCCGGTATGTCGAACATGATGATGCGCCATAATCCGTCCCATTTTGCTGGTTTCTTAATCGTCATCGTATCGAGGTTATAAATTAAAGCTTTCTTCTTGCCGGATTCGCTTAATGTCATCACAACCGTTCCGTCGGAGTTTTCTACCATACGCACGTCTTTGGATGCGTAGAGGCGCTTAATAGCGCGCTCCAGACTTCGTTCATTTATCGATTTCCATTCTTTGGCGGCGGCCTTGATGAGTTTCCAAGAGTACTTCGATTGCGGATTAAGCAATAAAAGCCCTCCAGTAACAAGTGTTAGTAGTATTTTCTGTTCTATGTGTCCGTATTTTTCCCTCATTTTTCGTTTTGTACTTATAACAGCTATAGCTGTTATAAGTACAATTATACACTATAGGTATGCCTTAGTGGCGAAAGTGTGGAAAATATGGCAGGATAACGGGCATAGTGCCATGTCGTCTAATGGTAGGACGCCGGCCTTTGAAGCCGAGAATTTTGGTCCGATTCCAAACGTGGCAACCAGTTTAAAGTATGAAAAGCATTGAGGGTTTTTATGCCGAGTCAGAGAAATTCGTAGGGCTTTTTAATGTATTCGCCGCAAAGCATTCGCTGAATGGTAGGGCGCGACCTGACCATATCTGTTACAAGTGCGGATCTAAAGAGTCTTTTGAGGAAATACGAAAAATGTTCGAGAGCGAGAGCGAGTATATCTATCAGTCGGTAATTTCAAAACGCCGCATAGCGATTATCCGTTTTAAAAAAGGTATTGAAACGTCGTTGGGGGCTATTAATTTTCTCGAGCTTTCGGATCAAAAACCTGATAATTCCCAGCATGACGGCTTCGATCATATAGAGGCGTACGCAGTGGGGCGGACGTACGAAGAGATGGTTAAGGAGTTCGAGGTAACTGAGGCGGTGGTCAAAGTTGAGCGCCCTCATCACACCACTCACGATATAGATATTGGGGGCGGTTTTCTATATAGATGTACTCAGGGCCTGCTTATCGAAAAAATTAAAAGTTTGGAGATGATATAGTCATTTTATGGATACTGAAAAAAACCTGAAGACGGAGAATATTAATTGGGATCTTGCGTGCATGTATGCGGGGTTGGAGGATGCGCGGATAGATGCGGATGTGGCGGAGTTGGTAAAGATGGCGCGGGAGTTTAATGCGGCATATAAGGGAAAGCTGGCGGAGACGTTAGGGAAAGCGATTACGGACTATGCCGCGATGGGGATGCTGTCGAACAAGATCATGGTGTATTTGTATCTTTCGCAGAGCAAGGACACGACGGATGGGAAGATTAAGGCGAAGATTGCCGACGTTGAGCGTATTTTGAATCAGTCGAGCGCGGAGAATATGACGTTCTTCACAATCGAGCTTACGGCATTAGATGGAGCGGTTTTGGAAAAGCTGTATGCGGCGGATCCAGTCGTCGCAAAGCACCGGCCGTATATCGAGCATGCGCGGGTATTTAAGCCGCATATCCTTTCGGAGTCGGTCGAGGCTGCTCTTACGCGCCGGTCATCCTTCGGGTCCTCTGCGTGGAGCACGCTCTTCGACGAATTCTCAAGTGATTTGCGCTTCACGTACAAAGGCGAAGAAAAAGTCCTTACGGAATTACTGCATATGATGGGCGACTCGCAGAGTGCGGACGACCGCGCGGTAATCCTCCGCACTATAAACGACGGTCTTGCGGGATTTTTCGCTAAGTATGCTGCGCAGACTTTATATATGACGGCTGGCAGTCATGCGGTAGAAGTTAAAGATCGTGGGTACGTGAACCCGATGGATGGCATGAATAAATCCAACCGCGTTTCGGGCGCGATCGTCGACGCGTTACACGAGGCTGTGCGCACGGAGGCCGGCCCCCTCGCTCGCCGCTACTACAAGCTAAAAGCGGCACATTTGGGAATGAAAACCTTGAAGTGGAGCGACCGCAACGCGCCGATGCCGTTTACGGATACGTCCGTAATCCCCTTCGACGAGGCGTGGGAGACAGTGCTTGCCGCCTACGAAAGCTTTAGTCCTAAGCTTGCGGAAATTATCCGTGACTTTAGGGCGCAGGGCCGTATCGATGCGCACGTGACGCGCGGCAGGCGTGGCGGGGCTTTTAATTACTCGATAGTATTGCCAAATAATATCCCCGCGTCCTTTACGTTCCTTAATTATCTGGGCTCGAACCGCGACGTGATGACGTTGGCACATGAGCTAGGGCACGGCGTACACGGTATTTTAGGGGGCGAAGCGCAAGGCGCCTTAATGTTCCACGCGCCTATCGCCTATTGCGAGACGGCGTCCGTGTTCGGCGAGATGACGACGTTTAACTTCCTTAAGAGTCGGCTAGAGAAAGAGGGTGATGCTAAGCGTGCCGTAGCTCTTTTAATGGGTAAGCTCGACGACATTATAAATACCGTCGTGCGGCAGATCAGTTTTTCTAATTTCGAGCGCCGGTTCCATAGCATGGACGCGGGCTATAAATCGTGGAGCGCGCCGAAGAAGCTGTCTACGGAAGAACTCGATGCGCTTTGGATACAAACCACGAAGGAATTATACGGCGAGGAAGGCGATGCCTTCACGTATGAGAATATGGAACACTTATGGTCGTACATCCCGCACTTCCATTCGTATAGTCCGTTCTATGTGTATGGCTACGCGTTCGGCGAATTATTAACGCACAGTCTCTACGCGCAGAAGGAGCGGTTAGGAGAAAAATTCGAGCCGCTCTATCTCGATATGCTCCGCGCCGGCGGCACGAAAAACGTTACGGAGATTCTCGCTCCTTTCGGCCTCGACCCGGCAAACCCGCAGTTCTGGGTTCAAGGTATACAGATCAGTATGGGGAAGATGATAGACGAAGCGGAAAGGCTTTCACGGGAGATAGGAATAGTAGTATAAAAGAAAAATCCGCACGGTATGTGCGGATTTTTCTTATGGCACGGAGGTATGCGATAAGCCGAATTCTGTTGCGTCTTGCGACGCATGACGACCATTTGTCTAAGCGGCACTTCCCTCGATTGCTCTCGGGACACGGCCTTGCACTCGAGTAAGGATTTAGCCGTTTCATCCTGATCTTCAACTATCAGGTTCATCCGCATTACTGCGGATGCCGCGACTCTTTCGGGTCGTGGCGTTTCTGTTCGCACCTCTCCGTTACCGGTGACGGCTTTTCAACCGCTACTTGTTTTTACTTACCTTGCGGAAAATAAGAGTGTCCGGACTTTCCTCCCCTTGCGGAGCGGTCGTCTGGCATGCCTCCGTACCGAAGTTATAATGACATTAAAATTAGCGGTTGTCGAGCGTACTGTTTACCAATGCATCAGCGGCGGAATTCTCTTCACGTGGGATTTCGATAAAGCGTACGTTCTTGAATTTTTCTATCAGCGTTTGGGCTTCGTCACAGAGCACTTTAAGATGCGGTAGCTTAACTTTATATTTGCCGGTAATCTGGCGGGCTATGAGTTGGCTGTCGATATGGATATCTAACTCGGCTTTTTGGGCGGATGCCCCCAGATTTTTAACGCATGTTTTGAGCGCTGAAATAACTGCCTTATATTCGGCGACGTTGTTGGTGGTCTCGCCAATGTATTCGCCGTAACCTGCGCCGTTTATCACTACGCCTATTGCCGCGTGGCCCGGATTACCGCGTGCGCCGCCGTCTGTATAAATAGAAATACTATCCGTCATAGGCTTTAGGATAGCACCTTCCATGGCACAGGCGTGCCGTGCGGGATGGTAAAGCCCGCCGCCGCCTTATGCCCCCCGCCGCCATAGTGCGCCGCGAGCTCTGCTACGTCGAACTTTCCGTTAGATCGGAGCGAAACTACCGTCTTCCCCTTGCGTTCGTCCCAGATAATACCGAAGGGTGGGTATGCCGTGCAAAGCGCGTGGCCGATGTTGTCGCGGAAGAAGGGTGAGTTTACCGCGAGCGCTTTATGTCCGCGCAGTTCCACGAACTCGGCGTTTTCGCGCACGAGCCGGTCGACGAGCTGCATTTCTTGCGTGAGGAGTAGGCAGCCCTTTTGCCAGCATGCTTTCCTTCCTGCTGCCGTTGCAATTTCTTTTTCGAGCTTGCTCCATGTTTTGAAGTCGAACGGGACGGTACGTAAATACGCCGTCATGGCTTTCGATTGCGGGAGCTTGTGTCGCCAGAGGTCGTTATCTTCTACGTATTTCAAGAAAAGCGGCACTTTCTTTTTGGGGTGGAAGTATTCCCACGCGATTACGGCGCCGGAGCGGCCGTTGTCGAATACGCCGCCTTCCGTGCGGAGCACGTCTTCTTCGCACATGGCGTGGTGGTCGAGCGCCGTTACGCGTTTCGCCCGCCGTATGAGGTCGCCCATTGCGTCCGCCCGATAGCAGAAGTCGACGAGATATACTTCCTTACCCTCCAATCCTTCCGGCAATGCCTCTTGGTGCATTACGGGGATGTAATCCGCCTTTTTGCCGAACGTAAGCCATGCCGCCCATGCGGCGCTAAAGCCGTCCGTGCAGTTCTTATGGTATAAAACGGCTATTTTTTGCATTAGTCGGAGTATA
>CAYTBX010000007.1:0-9147 GCA_964436175.1 uncultured Candidatus Saccharibacteria bacterium | reverse complement strand
AGAAAGGCGAGCATGGCGCCGCCGCCGGTTGAGACCCAGTCGAATTTTTTAACTAACCCTTCTTTTTGTAAAAAGTCGGCCGTGTCTCCCCCGCCCGCGACGGAGAACGCTTTGCTTTTTATAATCGCAGCCGCGAGTGCCTGTGAGCCTTTGGCATACTTCGCATTTTCCGCTTTGCCTACCGGTCCGCTCCAGACTACCGTTTTCGCTTTTTTTATTATCTCTTCGTATTCTTTTATCGTTTCTACGCCAATATCTTGCCACGCGTTGCCGCCTACACCGTCTTTCGCAAATACAATGTCCGCATGGCGCGGCAGGGCTTCGGGTGACATGCGGTATGCGCTCCCCAAGAGGAACTTCGTGCCCGCATTCTCGAATTTCTGGATGACGCCGATTTTGTCTTCAATCTTAATGCCACCTAAGATCACGACGCGCGGGTAGTCGGGGTTGTCGCGTACGCGCGAAAGGTTTTTGATTTCTTCTTCCAAGTGTAGGCCGGCGTACGAGGGCAGGAATTCCGTGATGGCGACCATAGAGGCGGCTTTGCGGTGGCTCGTGGCGAAGTCGTCGTTAATATAGATGTCTGCGCCTTGCGCGAGCCCTTTGGCGAAGGCGACGTTGTTTGCCTCCTCGCGCGGGTCGAAGCGCAGATTTTCGCGCCAATCGACCGCGCACCCCAGTTCTTTTTCTATTAGGTTTACGGCGCGCTTAAGCGAGAGCGCTGAGTCTTCCCCTTCCGGCCGGCCGCGATGGCTTATGATGATGGGTTTGGCGCCATGTTCGAATAAAAAGCGGAGCGTGGGGACCGCCGCTTGTAAGCGCAAAGAATCCCGCGAGGGATCCTTTATGTCGAGGTTTACGCGCACGAGGCACGTTTTACCCCGTAGTTTCGGTTCGGTTAACGTGCGGAGTAGGCGCACGGGTTATCTCGTCCGCTTATGCGTAATGAAATTCCAGAGGGCTTCGAAGACGTTGGCGGTCGGTCTTGGTATTACAGGAGGTAATATTCTCTGTGGCTGCTGTTGGGTTGGAGGTATGAAGGGGACTCCGTTTACGCAATAGCAATCGCTTGGATCACATGTGGGCGGAGTTATATTTGTTATATTTCCCCTTGATCCATAATTATATTGTCCATTTGGTACGCAACCTATGTTTGCACCACCTGTTGTGCCGCAATAATATCCTTCTCTGCAGGATCCATTCGGCAAGCTATTTAATAATCCAGTGCAATCTAAAGGTCTTGGTGTATTCAATTCGCATTCATTGTTCAATGTGTTTAAAATTAGGGGTGCTGTACAGCGTCGCGGTTTTTGAGTGGATCTCATTGTATAGTTAGGATTCGTTGTTTGGCAAGATCCACTCGTATCTCCTGCCGGCACCAGCATTCCATTGTATCCAGAATTACACCATGGGGCGGCTGCGGTGCATCTTCCCGAAGGGGTGTTGCATGCCTGAGGCGCTATCATCTGCGCCGAAGCGCCTCCGATCCCCAAAAGAAAGGATCCGATGATTAATGCATTTATAAGAAGTATCTTGTGCGTTGTTTTCATACTTTTATTTTAATACGGTTTGCGGTGCGTTAGGAATCCCCAGAGCGCGTCGAAGACGCTTGCTTTGGTGCAACTCATTTTTCCTGCCTTGGGATAGGTTACAACTCCCCCGATTACGATACGTCCGCATTTTTTATAGATTTTGTCCCAATATCCTTCGGATAGGCGGTCAATAGGTGGGTGTCTTCCGTCTTCGTTTCTAGCGCAGGTATTAACTATTACTTCTTCAGGGCTTTCTATATACGTGCATGTGGGCTCTCCCGCAACGATTCCAGCTCCCGCGCTGAAACCGTTAGTAGTTGGTCCTGCGGGTAGGGGTTGTACTATTGGTTTTTTTGCAATTTGGTTCTTAGAAGCTTCCCACCAGTTTTTAATGCCGTCTACCGTCCTTAACTCTGGCTTATTTGGCGCAAGGGTTTCCATGCAGTCCGATACACATTTTTTTCCGTCATCTGATGGTTTTTTTCCTGCTGGGCATTTTTTAGGTACTTCTTGAGAGCCTCCTCCAAGTGCTAGGGGTTCTTCTTTGCATCGCCATTCGTGCGGGCGTATTTCACCCGCGGATATTGGGCCGCCTTTAATATCTCTGCATGCCACCCCTTCTTTACATCCTGTTGGCTTTGGCTTTCCCTCGCACGCCTCATCTTCATCAATGGGAATGGGGCCATTCCCTCCATTTCCTCCCATCGCCTGTGGCGGCGGAGCTTCACCATCTTCAAAGCATAAAAGGCCATATCCTGAAATAGGGCCTCCGGGCATTGCTTGCATTGTAGTGCATGTGGGTTGACCCCTTCTGCATGTACGGCTTTGACCTAAACAATTATTTTGTTGGGCTTGCGCAAAGCTAATTCCTCCGACAAGAAAAGGAATTATAAGTAGGATTTTCTTCATTTATTCAGCATACCATGGCTACTTGAAAAAAAGCTGTGGATAAGGTAGTATGTAGGTAACTCAGATGGCACATACTAAATCCTTAGGTTCAACTAAATTAGGCCGCGATTCAGCCGCGCAGCGGCTGGGCGTAAAGAAAAACCACAACGAGCCTATCGGCGCGGGCGAGATTATCATCCGCCAGCGGGGCAGTAAGTACCTTGCGGGCGTGAATGTCCGCGTGGGTAGTGATGACACGCTCTACGCCGCGACGGGTGGTATCGTGCAGTACAAGACGAAGCACAAAATCTGCTTCGACGGATCGCGCCGCAGCGCGAAAATGGTGAGTGTGCTGGCGAAGTAGCTAAATAACAAAACCGCCCCGAAGGGCGGTTTTGTTATAGGGTTTTATTAATTTGGACCTAATTCATCCAAGCAAGCCTGATCTTTTATTGGATCACCGCTAAGGAAGCATATTGCATTAGGATTTTTACTACCGGAATTTTCGTTGTTGTTTTTTTCGCATGGCATTACAGGTCCTACTGAGGTGGGTCTAAAGTAATCAGATGGGGATGTGGGGGGAATAATGCGAGTAGGGGGGCGGACTACAGTAGGAGGAGTAGCTGGTGCTGTAGCGGGCCTTGCGGCTGGGGTGCTAAATAAATTTCCGGCCGCTGTAGCTGCTGCAGTAGCTATTACGCTAAAAAATCCACTAAATCCGCCTCCGGATGTCGGGCGTGAAGCTGCGCGCCAATTACATATTTTTTTACATTCATATCCGTTCGCACTGTTTCCATAATGGCAAGGTGACGTGCCATCGTTAAGTGCAGCACAGCGGTCACCAACTATGTCATGGTTAGCATATGCCATCGGGGCTATGAGTATGAATGCGGATAGAATTATATATTTTTTGAGCATGTCTAAATATAGCATCAATGCTTTTATTAGGCATGCTTACTTATCCCCAACTGTCTCCACCGTAATATTCGCTTCGATTCCCTTACCTAAGTGGAGTGGGGCGTGAGATACGTATTGTTTTTATGCGTTAAGAAACGAGGAATCAATATCTAGGCACTCATCTAGACCTTTTTTATCTTTTGGATCCCTGCACGTTATAACCCCGTTACTATCCGTACAGCTTGCCGGCAATGCACAATCTTTTGCCGTTTCTGTTTTTGGTGGGTTTCCAGATTTTTTTTGGGGTACGCAAGGCTCCTGATTCGGTGGCACGGCTTTCGGGCTTTGTTTCGTAACCATAACTCTTTCTATACAACGCCCCAGCCAGTCTTTTAAGCATATGGTTGTCGGTTGTGCGGGGTTGTTAGGCTTCGTCCGCCATACAGTCAAAGGATTGTACCAACTTGTCTTTTTTACCGCCCTTTCTTCATTTCCGAACCATATCGGTAAATTCGGCTGCGCCGCGATACTTTCTTTTTTGCATGTACCGACACCATCCAGCCAGGGGGGTAAATCGCCAACCTCGGTGACACATTTTGTTCCTTTAGGGCATTGCTCTGAAATCCAGCCGCCGCATTTTTCCCCTTCAGCAAAAGAGAATAATGGTATTAATGCGATAACTAAAATAACGACATATTTCATATCGTTAGTATATCACTTTTTAAGTAAGGAGAATTTTATTTATCCCCAACCGTCTCTATCGTGATTTTCGCTTCGATGCCTTTGCCTAAGTGGATTATGGCCGTGTGCGTACCGAGCGTGCGCAGGGGTTTTTCCAAATCGATCTTCGTTGTTTCGTAGCCTGCTTTTTTAAGCGTCGCGGTTATATCTTCTTTGGTTATGGAATTAAAAACTTCGCCGTGGGGGCCGGTTTTTAGAACGAAGCTCAGGGGTTCTGCAGAAAGTTTTTTGGCGAGCGCCTTTAAACTCTCCGTTTCTTTAGCGTCTTTTTCTAAATGCGCCTTATATTTAGCGAGTTCTACGGGCGTTGCTTGCACCGCCAGTTTTTTAGGCAAGAGGAGGTTCATGGCGTGGCCGTCGGAGGTGGTGATAAGCTCCCCCGCCTTGCCGACTCCCTTAACGTCCTTAAGGAGTATTACTTTCATAGGGTTATTTAATTTTCGCTTTTACAATCGAGAGCGCCTTTATAAGTTGTGGGTCGCGCTTCGCGTCGCGGTCTGCCTCCGTATACTTTACTTCCACGTCCGGCACAATGCCGTTTTTGTCTATCTGCGTTCCCTTGGGCAGTATCCAGTGCGCTATCGTGAGCTTTATTTCCGCCCCGCCCCGCAGTTCCGTTAATTCCTGCACTGTCCCCTTACCAAAGCTCTTTTCGCCGACTATCGGGGTACCGAGAATATCTTTGAGTGCGCCCGCCAAGATTTCGCTTGCGGAGGCCGAGCCGCCGTTCAAGAGGATGGCGAGCGGGATCCCCTTGGCAATAGGCGTACCCTGCGAAAGGAAGGTATCGCGCTTGCCGTTGCGGAATTCTTCGAAGACGATCGTCGTCCCCGTATCCACGAAGTAGCCGGCGATTGCGACCGCCGCGTCTAAGTAGCCTCCGGGGTTGTTGCGCATATCGAGCACGATGCCCTTTGCGCCCGCTGCCTGCGCTTCCACGATGGCATTGCGTACTAGCTTCGCCGAGTCCTCGCTAAAGGTGTAGAACTGGACGTGGGCGATATTCCCTTCCTTCATTGCCCATTCGACGACGGGGATTTTAATGGTATCGCGTACTACTTTTATAGTGAGTGGCTTTTCGTGGCCTGTGCGGCCAATAAGGAACGTGACGCCCGTCCCCTTCGGGCCGCGAATTTTCTTTACCGCGTCGCCGATAGTCATGTTCACCGTCGAGCTCGCGTTGATTTCGTAGAGTTTGTCGCCACTCATGAGGCCTGCTTTTTCTGCAGGAGAGCCTTTGAGAGGAGCTATTACGACGATCTGGTCGTTCTTCATGCCGATTTCCGCCCCAATGCCGCCGAAGTTGCCGTTAATATCTTCCCCAAAACGCTTGGCCTCGTCAGGGTCCATGAAGACGGAGTACGGGTCGTCGAGCGAGGCTACGAGGCCTGCCGCCGCGCCGTAGATCATCTCCCCGCTTTTCACCTCGCCCGCGCGCAGGTACGAGTTTTGTATCATCTGCCACGCGTCCCAGAATATGGCAAAATCTTCCTTGGATGTAATGCCTGTTTCGGCGTTTTCCAGCCCCTTTACTTCGAACGTCCGCGGGTGGCGGGTGCCGAGATCGTACCCCGTATACCCTGCGATTAGGACGCATGCTAAGGGTATCCCAAAGTACGCCGCGTAACGCCGTTTGCTGAGGCTTTGTTCCATGGGCTTCATCATAGCTATAGGCTACGGTACATGCAACATACGTAGCTTTATTCAGTCTTTTAAAACCGGGCTTTTTGTGGTATATCTCAATTGCATGGAGGCGTTCAAAAACGTTAGCGGGGACTACCTAAAAGGGCTTGCGGCGCGCAAGGCAACCTCCAAGGTGTATAGCGCGCACCAAGAGGTCGGCCTCGAGCTTGCGACGATACTCCGCGACCGGTTCAACAAGGCGTTGTACATTAAGCTCGCGAAGACGCACACGGACCATCAGCGGCTTTTGATGCTCGCGAAAGATATTGCGGGTAGACAGGGTGTAGCGAACCGCGGTGCGTACTTCATGCGATTATTATTCGATGGCGAACACAGACCTACTACCAAATGATTAATCTACTACAATTTCCATATTTCGGCTGCGACTTTGAGAAAAATTCTCAACATATATTTTATATATGCTTCGATTTTTTCTCTTCGTCTCGCTCGAAATATAAAAATTTCGCTACGAAAATCATTTAGCAGTAGGTCTTATGGAACAGTTAAGAATACTTTCAATAGAAAATAAGGCAGACGCTATAGTATTGCGGCAAAAAACGGCGCCGTTCGATTTTTCGCGCTTCACTAAAAAGGAAATTACGGAATTAGTGCGCTCTATGCGCGAGACGATGAAAGGCGCAAGCGGAATCGGCCTCGCGGCTAACCAGATAGGGCTTAACTTGTCTTTATTCGTAGCGAAGACGGAGCGCAAACTGCATGCGGTATTTAATCCCAAGCTCGTATGGGCGAGTAAAGAAGAAGACGAAATGGAAGAAGGTTGTCTTTCGATACCTAAGACGTACGGCATCGTGCGCCGGCCGGTAGCCGTTCGCGTGGAGGCGCAGGATAGTAAGGGAAAGAACGTTACGTTTGCGCCTGAGGGGCTTTTGGCGCGCGTCTTCCAGCATGAGATGGACCATTTGCAAGGCATTTTATTTACGGATAAAGCAGTCGAGACGTACGAAGAGCGGCGCGAAAACGGAAATGCAGAGTAACCCGCGGTTTGTTTTCTTCGGCACGCCGGATTTTGCGGCTGTGGTTTTAGAAGAGTTATTCGCGGCTGGTATGGCGCCTGTTGCGGTTGTTACGAATCCGGACCGGCCGTTTGGGCGGAAAAAGGAACTTGCTCCCCCGCCGGTTAAGAAGTTTGTAATGGCGTCGGGTAATGAGATTCCTGTTCTCCAGCCTGAAAAATTGGACGACGCTTTTATCGCCGAATTAAAAAAGGTTGGCGCCGAAGTCGGTGTGCTCGCGGCGTACGGGAAGATCGTCCCCCGCGCGGTGTTCGATATATTCCCGAAAGGCATCGTCGTAGTGCATCCGTCTTTATTACCTAAGTATCGCGGTGCGACGCCGATACAGTCTGCCATCCTCGCGGGCGAGGATTTAACAGGCACGACGCTTTTTATAATGGACGAAAAAGTGGACCATGGGCCGGTGCTTGGGTCTGCGCAAGTTCCGCTATTGGATATGGATATGTATGCGACGTTGGCGGATAAGCTCGCCGAAGTGAGCGCGGCTTTGCTTATCGAGACCTTACCGAAGTACGTCCAGGGAGAAATTACGCCCGTACCGCAAAGCGAAACGGGAGCTACATATACTAAAAAGTTTTCTAGCGAGGATGGCTATGTTGATTTAGAGAAAGACGAGCCGGTTGTCGTTTGGCGGAAAGTCCGCGCGTTGAATCCTGAACCGGGAGTGTGGACTACGAAAGACGGTAAAAGGATGAAGATCCTCGATGCTGATCTAGTGGGTGGAAAATTGGTTTTGCGGAAAGTGCAGTTCGACGGCGGAAAGCCGCAGGAGGTCTAGGGCTGATTAGGCGCTTGCGTTTTTAGCGTATAGACCTAGGTAGTATTCCAGATCGGATCTGAGGGTGTCTGCGTCTCTCTCATTTTTAATTGTCCGCGTCGTGTTGATGCCAAAAAATGACTCTGGGGCGCATGTGACCGTGGGGACAGGAGGGTTCGTAACGTTCCATTTTTTATAATACGCCTGATATGTTAATTGCATGTTCCATTGATTGAGGCATGTGGTTAGGGCGCTTATTTTTTGCCATAGCGCTGCGCTGCGCTGCTGTTTAAGGTATTCAGGACCTTGTAGTACGAAATTGGTAAGAGGGGAAAAATCGGGAGTAAAGGGGATATGGGTCAGGTTATTGGCCGCATTAAGAGTTTTTTGGAATGCAGTCCCGTCATAACTGTAGATGTCGTAAAAAAACTTTCCTGCAGTATATACGATAACCACTTTGCCGATTATTTTACCTCCTGCTTGCAGGATTTTTGTTACCGGTTTGCCGGGGTTTGCTTTTGCTATTTCCCCCGCTTCGCTAAGGGTTGAGGCAGTTGGAGTGGTGTTAGGAGGAGGAAACGTTTCCGTCGTTGTCATATAGAAAGGATCTGAAGGATTGCTGTTATGTAATAGCCTAGCTTTCGGCACGGTTCCTAACCGTGCGGCTTTAGCGATTTCTTTTTCAGTCGCGTAGGGGTTTTCGACTCCGTTGAGCGTCGCGTTTTTCGCCGCGCTTATCCGTTCTTGCCGGAGCAGCTCGCCGCGCTCGATGGTTAGGTATTTTTCTACGGCTTGCCGGGGGGTCAGAGGCTTGGGAGCTGCTGGCACGGCATTAGTTCGATATTGCTCGAGAGCGGCGCGCGCCGCATCAATACGGCGCGTAGGTCCGCCATCCGCTATCGCTTGCATTAAGTTCTGTTCCAGCTGTGCTTCTGTGGCATCCGCGGCGCTTGCATAGGCAGACGTTATTAGAATACAGAAAAGAATTGCCGTTAAAAATTTCATTATTCTGATACGCCCTCCCAGTTTACCACACTCCACCACGCCGCTATATAATCCGCGCGGCGGTTTTGGTAGTTTAGGTAATAGGCGTGCTCCCAGACGTCGAGGCCGAGCACGGGCACGAGCTTTTGCATAAGGGGGCTATCTTGGTTGGCGTTCGCGATAATCTTCAGCGAGCCTTCAGAATCTTTCACGAGCCATACCCAGCCACTGCCAAAAAGACCGAGGGCGTTTTTCGTGAACTCTTCTTTAAAGGCGTCGAAGCTGCCGAAGGTTTTAGTAATGGCTTCCGCGAGCGCTCCTTCGGGTATGTTATTTTCACGCGGCGCGCGCATCATTTGCCAGAAGAGCAAGTGGTTGTGGTGGCCGCCGCCGTGGTTTCGCACCGCCATGCGGATAGAGGGCGGGAGTGTATCGAGATTTAATAACAATTCTTCTATGGGCTTCCCCTGCCACACAGGTTCTTTTGCAAGGGCTTCGTTTAACTTCGCAACATACGTTGCGTGGTGCTTACCATGATGCAGTTCCATAGTGCGCGCATCAATTGCCGGCTCGAGCGCGTCGTATGCATAAGGCAGTTTAGGGAGTTCGTAGTTCATATATAAATACTATC
>CAYTBX010000006.1:28407-29833 GCA_964436175.1 uncultured Candidatus Saccharibacteria bacterium | reverse complement strand
GCTCAGGACCCTTCGGCAATCTAAGCAAAACAAAAACTGGCTAGTTATGCCAGTTTTTGTTGCAAGTTTTGTTGAGCGTGCCTCGAAAGGCCTGCCCTGAGCTTGCCGAAGGGTTGCGGCGGTCCGATTCGAACGGACGACCTCCGGATTATGAGCCCGGCGAGCTGCCACTGCTCCACGCCGCAAGGCTATAATACCATGGTTGATTTAAAAATACATCCCGAGTAACGCGAGGTTGGGTATTTTTAAATCATGTCAGAGGGAAGCGTAGCGACGATGACGATTCAATTTTGATAGCATATATTTTACAGAAAAATAAATATGGGTTAAATTATCATATACTCAGGAATTATCGCGCCAAGGTAGCTCAGTGGTAGAGCATCGCTTTCATAAGGCGACTGTCGCGAGTTCGATCCTCGCCCTTGGCACAATTCGGTTATCCTCAGCTTATCCCCACTAAAACTTGACTAAAAAATAATATATGTGCTATAGTAGCGCCTAGCGTAAGTTTCAGTCCACTTCACTAAGCTCACGGAGGGTAATCATGTTGCCTTTGTACGAACGATTTGGGGATTCGGTTCAGCCAGGGGACTTGGAATGGGGAGGTCATCATTCACCCCATCTAACACCCGAAAACACCCAACAAGAACCAGCTCTTCGAAGTCATCATGAAAGGCGAGTCGAAGACATGCGACGAGAGGAGTAATTTTCACCCTCTCCAGCCACAACAAAAATCCGCGGCGTGCCACCAGGGCGCCGCGGATCTTTTTTTATTGCAACGCATATCGGCGGATAGTATACTTAGTCGCATGAATACACTTACTAAATTAGCGGTAACGTTCGGTGCGGTTTCGGTTGTTTTAGCAGCTCTGCCTGTAGCAGCACAAGAAAAAGGGAATAACGCAGCGCTCAGCGCCGCCGCGCTTTCGTGCATGCAAACCGCAGTAGACGTACGCGACAACGCAGTTATCGCGGCATGGGACGTACAATACCCGGCAATAAAGACTGCACTCCAAACGCGCCAAGCGTCGCTTAAGGCAGCATGGACGCAGACGGACGCAAAAACGCGCCGCGCGGCCACGAAAGCAGCATGGGACGCATACAAAAAATCGGCAAAGTCCGCCCGCGCGGCAATGAAAGCCTCGCATAAGGCGGCATGGACCAAGTTCGAGGCGGACAAAAAGGCCTGTAGCCCGAAAGCAACGAAAGACGACAACGGCTCGGCCGGCATGGACACTGGGCTCTAAAAGCCCTGAAATACCCCAAAAAAGCCCCTGAAAACGGGGCTTTTTTAGTTATCCGCCCAAACTATTGACGAAATACTAATTTAGTAGTATAATAACGCCAGCGAATCTGGATGTTCCGGATGCTTGAAATAGTGATTAACTGGCGCGATTTCCGCGCTTTTCACCCCTTTTCTCAGGAG
>CAYTBX010000006.1:0-28307 GCA_964436175.1 uncultured Candidatus Saccharibacteria bacterium | reverse complement strand
TGAAATAGTGATTAACTGGCGCGATTTCCGCGCTTTTCACCCCTTTTCTCAGGAGACTCTGTCCATGTCAGCAATTCAGCCACCAGTCCCGAATGCATTCCAAGCGCCGGCTCCCATGAACAATTTCTGGAAGTATGCGCTGAACGGTGCTGCCGTAATCCTGGCGATTATCGCATTCATCGTCGCTGCGATGACGAGCGTTAAGCTCGGCATCCTCATGCTCACTGGCAGCATCTTTACGGGATGCATCGCCAATGACAAGTTCGGTCCAACGGCCGCGAAATGGCTCTCTATCGCCCTTTGGGTTCTGATGCTGCCGTTTCTCTTCGTCGGCTCGGCAACGAGCGGCACTCAGGTCAAGTGGCAAATGGAAACTTCTGGTGCCGCCCTACCCCGACCGAAAAAGGAAAAGGAGGTCGACAAAAGAAGCCAGCACGAGAAGAACCTCGAGTTTGCCCTGCAGCAGATTGTCGAGAACACCGGGAAGATTCTCGAGAACCAAGGCGAAGCGAAACAGGAGGAAGAAGAAAAAGCCCCCTCCTCAAAAAAAGGCCGTGAAGACGCGGAGCGCGACTTCGAAAACGGCGACACGAGCAAGGCGAAGCCGATGCCGGAAACGGAACGGACGCTTCCTCAAATCGTGATTCCGGAAGATATTCCGGGTCAGCCTCTTCCGCGGACGGCACCCGAAAAGCCGGAACCGCAAAAACCGGTAACGCCTCCGGAGCCAGAAGGCGAACGGGGTCCCGGGAAAGGATTTCAATTGCCTACGCAAAAGGACGACATGCCGAAGGCCGAACCGATTCCGCAAACAGGCCCAAAGCAGCCAACGCCGGAATTGCGAGCGAAAGTCACGCCCTTAGAAAAAAAGAAGGGACGGCCGACGTTCGTCATCTGTTCGTGCAAGAACTGCGAAGACCATAAACATCCCATTACGGGTTGGTATGACTTCAATAAGGATGACGTGGTGGAGCCGAAGTACGATCCCTGCTTCTTTGCCGATACCGGCAAAGCCGCCTGCTCGTTCAAAGATTGGGCGTGGGAAAAATAATGAAGCCCAGCCGAGGCCCTTTACGGGAATACCATATGGTATCCGTAGAGGGCTTCTTTTTTTATACGCCGTCCTCTATCCTTATATTGATATGGACATTGCCGATTTGGAGCGCGAGGCATTAGACGCCCTTGAAAAAACCAAGGATATTGCCGCGCTCGACGCGTGGCACGCTACGCACCTTGGGCGCAAGAGCCGCCTGAACGTTTTTATGCGCTCCATCGGCGAACTTCCGCTTGCCGAAAAAAAGACAGTGGCGCCCGCGGCACAAGCAACGAAGAAGCTGCTCGAAGAAGCGTACGCCCGTCGCGAAAAATATATAGCAGGGAGTAGTGAAGGCGCAGCGTTCGACGCGACGATGCCAGCCATACGCCCCGTATACGGTCGCTTGCACCCTTTAACGCTCGTGGAGCGCAGCATCCGCACGATTTTTTCGTCTATGAACTTCTCCGTAGTCGAAGGGCCGGAACTCGAAACTGAAAAATATAACTTCGATAGCTTAAATATCCCGAAGAATCACCCCGCGCGCGACATGCAAGACACCTTATGGATATCAACCGAAAAAGGGAACCTAATGCGCACACAGACATCGCCTATGCAGGTGCGCCATATGGAAAAGCATTTACCGCCGTTCCAAGTAATCGTCCCCGGGCGCGTGTTCCGCAACGAAGCAACGGACGCCTCGCACGAAATCAACTTTTACCAATTCGAGGGGTTGATGGTGGGCGAAGACGTTTCGCTCGCAAACCTGAAAGGGGTGATAACTGGCTTCTGCGAGCGGTTCTTCGAACGCGCGGTCGACGTGCGCTTCCGCCCGAGCTACTTCCCGTTTACCGAACCGAGCATCGAAATAGATATTAGGATGGAAAACGGCGCATGGCTCGAAGTAATGGGTGGCGGCATGGTGCACCCGGCTGTGCTTGAAGGCGTCGGCTACGACCCCGCAAAAATAAGCGGCTTCGCCTTCGGCGGCGGGCTCGACCGCTTCGCGATGATAAAGTACGGCATTACGGATATCCGCCTTTTCTACGGCGCGGATTTACGTTTCAATAACCAATTCTAATATGAAGTTCAGCTATAAAAATCTCGAGCGGCTCGTTCCAGATCTACCAACCATCGAAATCCTCGCGGAAAAAATCACCGCGCACCTATTCGAAATAGAATCCTGCGAAAACGGCGTGCTCGATGTGAAGATCCTACCTAACAGATACTCAGATGCGGCATGTTACCGTGGCCTTGCCCGCGAGGTGAGTGCAATCTGCAAACTGCCGTATAAAGAACCGAAGCTCATCGCACCGAAAGCGACACATAAGAATAAAATACAGCCGGCAATCGAAGTGCCAAACCTCTGCCGCCGCCTTATCGCGTGCCGCGTGGAAGGCATTAACCTCGGCAGCGCGCCTATATGGATGAAAGAAGCGCTCGAAACCTACGGCATTCGCTCAATAAACGGACTCGTCGACATTACGAACTACGTCACTATTGAAACCGGCCAGCCACTCCATGCTTTCGATGCGGATAAAATGGAAGGCAACGAACTCGTTGCGCGGCAAGCGCATGAAGGAGAAACGGTAACGACACTCGATGGAAAAGAAATAAAACTGAACCCGAGCGCATTAGTATTATCCGACGCGCGCAATGCGCTCGATATCGCGGGCATCAAAGGCGGTACGCGCGCGGAGATTACGGCGAAAACCAAAAATATTGTCCTTACCGCCGGTAACTTCGACGGCACGCTTATTTATAAGACCAGTAAGCGCATAGGTATTACAACAGACGCCTCCGTGCGCTTCTCGCATAACATTAGCCCTGCGCTTGCCGAGCGCGGCATACTGCGCGCGCTCGAACTGATAGCCGAAATCTGCGGCGGTAAGGCCGGCGCCGTGTGCGACACGTACCCCAAGCCCGTAAAGCCCGTAGCTGTAGCCTTCGAAATTAAGCGCTTCAACGTGCTTACGGGACTCGCCTTTACGGAAGCCGATTGCCTTGCAAGCCTAAAGCGCCTTGGCTTTCTGGTGGTAGGTAAAAAAGTAACGCCGCCGGCCGAACGCACGGATATCACGCGCTTCGAAGACGTAGTTGAGGAAATTACCCGCCTTACAGGGTATGCGGATCTACCCGCTACGCCACCCCGTATCACGGTAACGGCGATGATGTCGCAACCTATGCGCCGGCTGAAAGACACCCTGCAGGACATGCTCGTTCCTTTAGGCTTCACCGAAATCCTTACGCGCTCCTTTTCCGCAACCGGTGAAGTCGCCTTGGAAAATCCTTTAACGAGCGAGCAGGGCTTCTTGCGCACCAGCCTTATGGAAGGAGCGGAAAACGCCATCACGCTTAATTTAAAATCGTTCGATGCGGCGGCGCTTTTCGAAATCGGCTCAGTATTCCATAAGAAAACCAACCACGAACCGGCAGAAGAGGTCGCGTGCGGTATCGCGCTTGCGAGCAAGGGGATGAAAGATGAAGAGGCGTTCCGTGCCGTGCGCGGCATCGTGGAGACCCTGCTTGCACGCCTCGGCGTAGGGGATGTGTTATTTGCCGAAGAAAATAAAGCGCTTGCGATTACTGTTAGGGGTGAGGGAGTAGGGAAGATAACCCGCCTCGAAGCAGTCTATGTGAGCGCCTACGTAGAATTATCGCTTACGAAACTACTACCGCACGTCTCGCCACTGCCGCACTACACGCCGATCCCCAAATATCCGTCCATCGTGCGCGACGTTTCGTTTATGGTGGCTAAAAACGTAAAAATTGGCACGGTAATGGATGCGGCATGGCACGACATACCGAAAGATCTCACGGATATCCGCTTCATAAGCCTCTACGAAGGCAAAGGCATACCCGAAGGCAAAAAGAGCGTCACGCTCCGCTTTGTCTTCCAATCCATAGACCGCACCCTTACCGACGCCGAAGCCGATTCGTTCTTAAGCTATATCGTGGACGCCATGAAGGAAAAACTTACGTTTGAAATAAAGTGATTTTTAAGGTATAATGAACTACTGAAACATGGCTGAAGAAAAGGCAAAAAAACCGTCATACGGGGCCAAGGATATCTTCGTCCTTGAAGGGCTTGATCCGGTACGTAAGCGCCCCGGTATGTATATCGGCTCCACGGGAGTCGACGGCTTGCACCACCTCGTGTGGGAGGTTTTAAACAACTCCATCGACGAAGCTATGGCGGGGTACGCCAAAAACATCGTGATGGAGATTTTGCCCGACGACACTATCGCTATTAGGGACGACGGCCGCGGCATCCCCGTAGAAGTGCACGCGCAAACGGGTGTATCCGCTTTGGAAACCGTTTTAACGAAGCTCCACGCCGGCGGCAAGTTCGGCGGCGAATCATACAAAGTATCTGGTGGCTTACACGGCGTAGGTGTATCCGTTGTAAACGCACTCTCGACTCGTTGCTTTGTGCAGGTTTCTCGCGAAGGGTCGCTCTACGAGCAAGAGTATTCGTGTGGTATCCCGAAAACAAAAATTAAAAAAGTTGGTAGTTCCGCCAAAGCGCCGTTTTGGGGAACAAACGGCACCCGCGTACTCTTCCGCGCCGACTCGACGATCTTCCCCATCACCGAATACGATTTGCTGAAGATTCTCCACTACGTGCGCCAGCAGGCGTACCTTACGAAGGGGATTAATATAGAAATCTCCGATACCCGCAAAGAGGATGCGCACGTCTATTACAATTTTTACTTCGACGGGGGATTAAAGTCGTTCATCAAGAGCCTTACAGACGAGCCGACCCCGCTCCAGTCCGAACAGTTTTACGTTGAAAAGGCCGTCGGCCCCATAAGCGTAGAAGTCGCCTGCACGTACACGAATACCCTCGACACCAAAGAGCTTTCGTTCGCCAACAACATCCATACGCCCGAAGGCGGTACGCACGTGACGGGTTTCCGCTCCGCTATCACCCGCGTGGTTAACGACGTTGCCCGCGCGAAGAACGCCATCAAGTCCGCGGACGAAAACCTCACGGGCGACGACGTGCGCGACGGCCTCGTTTCCATTATTTCCGTAAAACTGCCGGAACCACAGTTCGAAGGCCAGACGAAATCCAAGCTTGGTACCACCGAAGCGCGCGCCGCAGTCGAAACCGTCGTCGCTGAAGCCTTTAAGGACTTCTTGGAACGCAACGACGACGACGCGAAGAAGATCGTCGCCCGCTGCCTCTTAATCGCGAAGGCGCGCAAAGCCGCGAAAGCCGCTAAGGACACAGTACTAAGGAAAGGCGTGCTCGAAGGCCTTACCCTCCCTGGTAAGCTCGCGGACTGCTCGAGTAAGCATCCGGCAGAATCCGAATTATTCATCGTCGAGGGTGACTCTGCAGGCGGCTCGGCCAAGATGGGCCGCGACCGGCGCACGCAGGCAATCCTACCCTTACGCGGAAAGATTTTGAACGTGGAAAAGGCTCGTATGGATAAGATCATCGCGTTCCAAGAAATTAAGTTCCTTGTGATCGCGCTCGGCACCGCTATTGCCGAATCGTTTGACCTATCGAAACTTCGCTACCACAAAATCGTCATCATGACAGACGCCGATGTGGACGGCGCGCACATCAGGACTCTTTTACTCACGCTTTTTTACCGCCACTTCGCACCCTTGATAGACGGTGGCTATATCTACATCGCCCAGCCGCCACTCTATAAGATCAACAAGGGTAAGACCGTGCAGTACGCCTACGACGACGCGGATAAAGACAGGATATTAAAGACCATGCCCGAGGCGAACGTCCAGCGCTACAAGGGTCTCGGTGAAATGAACCCCGAACAGCTGTGGGAAACGACCATGGACCCTGCAAACCGCATCCTCCAGCAGGTAACGGTAGCGGACGCCGAAGACGCGAACAAACTCTTCGATATCCTCATGGGCTCGGAAGTCGAGCCCCGCAAGCACTTCATCCAGACGCACGCGTTATCCGTTAAAAACATCGATACCTAGGGACTTCTTGCCCTTTTTAGCAAAACTTGGTAGTATAGAACCCAATGAACCGCCTTACATCCTTCTTCACCGAAGCGCGCGCCGAATTTAGCAAAATCAACTGGCCGACAGCGCAAGAAACCATCCGTATGACGGCCGTAGTTGTTATGCTTTCTATCGGCATCGCCGCATTCCTCGGTGCCGTCGACTACGCGCTTCTCTACGCCTTGAACAACTATTTGCTCCAATAACCCTATGATGCCGATAACCCAATCCAAGAAGCAGAAAGGCGAAGGCCGCCACTGGTACGCCATCCGTACGTATTCCGGCTATGAAGACGCCGTGGTGCGCTACGTGAAGCAGCGTGTGGAGTCCCTAGGTATGGACGACAAGATTTTCGACGTGCTCGTACCGAAAGAAAAATTAATCAAGATTAAGAACGGCAAGCGCCGCGAGATAGAAGAAAAGATTTACCCCGGCTATGTGCTCGTAGATATGGTACTCACCGACGACTCGTGGTATTTGGTGCGTAATACGCCCCGCGTAACAGGCTTCGTGGGCGCAGACAGCACCCAGCCGACGCCGCTCTCGAAGGACGAAATAGACGTATTGATGGCACGGATGGGGGATGCAAAGACAAGCTTCGCAATTGACGTCCGCCCTGGCGATATGGTTAAAATAACCGACGGCCCGTTCAAGGACTACGAGGCGAAGGTCTCGGAAGTCGATGAGGCGAAGGGTAAAGTGAAGGTCCTCGCGCCGATCTTCGGCAGGGACACGATGGTCGAACTCGATTCGTTGCAGATACAGAAACTCTAAAATAAAAACATATGGCAAAGCCAATCAAAACAGTACTCAAGTTGCAGATCGAAGCCGGCAAGGCCTTGCCGACGCCCCCCGTGGGCCCCGCGCTCGGCCAGCACGGCGTCAACATCCAAGACTTCTGCAAGCGCTTCAACGAAGCGACGAAGGATATGTTAGGCGATGTCGTCCCCGCGGAAATCACGGTCTTCGAAGACCGTAGCTTCGAATTCAAATTAAAGACCCCGCCGGTTGCCGCGCTTTTAAAGAAATACGCCGGCATTGAAAAGGGCTCCGCTGAAGGCGCGAAAAAGATCGTCGGTAAAGTGACCCGCGCGCACGTGAACGCGATCGCGGAGCGCAAACTGCCGGACTTGAACGTCTACGACATCCCCGCGGCCGGCCGCATGATCGAAGGCACCGCGAAGAACATGGGAATTAAAATAGAAGGCTAAAAAACTCAGTTATTCAAAAAAAAGACGTCCCGCGAAGGGACGTCTTTTTTTTATTCCTTAATACCAGTACGATAAGCGGATGGAAGAAACGTGTATTCTGGGCGCCGGCCCCGCGGGACTCGCCGCCGCAATGGAGCTTACGCGCGCCGGAAAAAAATTCACGCTCTATGAGAAGTCTAACCGCGTCGGTGGCCTCGCTAAAACGTATTCGTTTACGGAGCCGGACGGACTTACGTTCCGCACAGACAACGGCCCCCACCGCTTCTTTTCGAAAAACCCGTATCTCTACGGCTTCATCGAGGGACTTATAAAGGAGAACTGGATAGAAGTTAAGCGTCAAACGCGGCAATTCATCGCGGGTAAATTCTACGATTACCCAATCAACCCCGCACAAGCACTCGCAAACATCGGCCCGCGCAAAGCCGTACGCATGGTTGCGGACTACGGTATCGCCCAGCTCCGTTACGGACTTTTTAAAAAACCCATCCGCCACTTCGAAGACCATGTCGTCGCGCACTTCGGCAGGACGCTCGCCGAGTTCAATATGATCAACTACACGGAAAAGATCTGGGGCGTGAAGGCAAATACCATACACACGGACTGGGCAACGCAGCGCATCAAGGGGCTGTCCGTCGGTTTCCTCGTAAAAGCCGCAGCGGAGCGGACGCTCGGCCTTTTCCGTACGAAAGGGCTCCGCACTCTCGTAGACAGCTTCTATTACCCCGAATATGGTACGGGCCTTATCTACGAAACCATCGCGAAAAAGATCGCGGACGCCGGCAATCCCGTGAAACTCGAAAGTTATCCCGTGCGCATTCGCCACCATAACAACCGCATAACCGGACTTACGGTATCCGTAAAGGGGATACTTAAGGAAATTACACCCCAAACGCTTATCGAATCAATCCCACCGAAAGAATTCCTAAAACTGCTCGACCCTGCCCCGCCCGCGGCAATTACGGCGGCAGCGGAAAAAATGCGTTACCGCGACCAAGTCTATCTCTTTATTACCCTTAATAAGGAGCGAGTTACGCGCGACCAATGGATCTACTTCCCTGAAACGTATATTCCCTTCGGTAGGATTACGGAGATGAATAATTTCAGCCCGAAAATGAGCCCGCACGGCAAAACATCCCTCTTTTTGGAATTTTTTTGCTTCGAGGGGGATGCCATCTGGAACGCGACGAAGGAAGAACTGCTCGAAACGGCGATGAAGCACCTCGAGCCACTCGGTTTCTGCAAACGGAGCGAAGTACGGCAGAGCTACCTCATACGCCAAAAAAAGGTGTATCCGATCTACGACACGGAATATAAAGGATATGTAGACGCGGTAAAAGCATACTTAGATAGATTCGAAAACCTGTACTATATCGGCCGCCCCGGCAGGTTCCGCTACAATA
Source organism: uncultured Candidatus Saccharibacteria bacterium (assembly GCA_964436175.1). GTDB lineage: Bacteria > Patescibacteriota > Minisyncoccia > UBA6257 > UBA11618 > CALRGO01. The sequence continues at coordinate 19,680 of CAYTBX010000006.1, read as the reverse complement.
ACCAAGACCACTCGCTCGAAATGGGCATCATGGCGGCGCGGAGCGTAATAACGGGCGTACGGGAAGACATAGAAGCGGTTGGCGGCGAAGCCGAGTATTTCGAAAAGGGAAGTCATGGAACGGCGGGCAAAGGCCCGACATAAGACGTATACTGATAACAAGATGGGTATCATCTCGTTTTCCGCCCTAATCGGCACGCTTCTCGCGCTCTACCGTTCGGTCGAACACCTCGGCTTCATTGCCATACCAATGACCGGCCTTTCCCTTATCGCTATCGCAATGGCGGTTTTTTTCACCCGCCGATACCCGCGAGAACGTTTTTTCATAGCCGCCATACTTTTTATAGCGCTTTTCCATATCGTCGGATTTACGACGATCGCCTACCATTCGCTTGAAAGCGCATGGGGATTTTACGGCGATTTCCATAGTAGTTATGCCCCAACCCTCATAAACCGCGAAACTGCGGCTCCGCCGTTTCTCGGGCTTTGGTTTCTCGAGGTGAGAATACTCCAGCTTTTCCTGCATCAGGATAATATGACTCTTATCCTGCTCGTTTCGCTCATAAGCAGGGTAATGGGGGTCGCCGCGTTCGCAATGCTCGGCTCTGCGCTCGGAGCAACGAAACGCGGTCTTATCATGGGCATCGCCGCGTTTACTTTTTCCTATCTCCTCATACCGTTTACGCAAGGGCTCAAGTTCGTCGTAGGATTGCCCTTTTTTTTCATATGGGCGATCAGCTTCCTGCGTACGGCAAAAAAGCCCGATCCCGTATGGCTCGGAGTTGAATTCATAGCGGGTTTTGCCGCGGCTTTTTCAGAACAATGGCTGACGCTCGTAATCGCGGCGGCGTACGCCTTCACGCCGCTCGTTAAGATAGCCGCGCAGGGAAGGGAATCCGTAACGGCAAAAGACGCGATCTGCGCTTTTTTCATGGCACTTGCCGCAGGCGCCCTGACAGCAATCGAATGGGCGCGGTCCGTAAACGGCGTACGACCCCTTCTTTCACTTCAGGCGCATGCGCATCGAGACCCGCAAACGGATGCCGTATACGCCCTCTACTTTCTTTTTTGCGCCGTCTGCCTCGCCGGTGGCGCACTCTATTACGGAAAAACGCGTAGGACGCAGAACTTTAAAGGATACGCCTTCATCGTATTCGGATTCGTCATGCCGATCATGTTCGCGATAGGAAGGCATTTCGCGATAATGGAAAACATACTGGGTATTATGAAGCCGGTAAGCGTATATTGGATACTGGGGGCGCCGTTCTGGATTACGCTCGCTTACGAATCGATCCGGCGCAAGGCGGTTGATCTTGAAAGCGCCGCCTGCATGGCATTCGCCGCAATGGCGGCAATCGTACCGGTGCTTTCTTTTTTCGGCATTTTCGTTCCTTTGTCGCCGTATCTCGATGGCATGGCGTTCGCGCTCATAATCCTCTGTTCGCACCGTACTGCATATCCGGAAACAAGGCCTTTTCCCGTAAGCGCGTATGCGACATCCCTCGTCGTCTTGGGAACGCTATGGCTCTTCCGATTCGTAGAATATACGGATGGTTGGAGCAAGACGCAAATATTCGCGCTTATTATCGCAGGAACGTTCCTACCCCTTATACGGAAAAACCCCAATGAACCTGCCGTTTAAACAGTCCCTGTTCGCTATAGCCGCCGCGTCCTGCGCCGTAACGGCCATCGCGATAGCGGTTAATTGCGCATTGCAAGGATCCGCGCTTTTCGGCTACGCCCATCTCCCGCCGCCCGAAAGCATGTATATACGGGATGGAAATGGCAATTGGATGGCGATGGAACGCAAGCGGCCCGATGATTATTTTTATTTTTCGTACGAACGGTACCGGATACGGACGAAATCCGCCGTTAAACGGAACAGCCTCGTGCAGTTCTTCATTCCCCGTATGGAAATTTTCTCTTATTATAATACGGAAGGAAGGCGGTTTGGCCTACTTACGGCAACCGATACCGCAACGAACGCAAAATATACATGCTGGATAACGAAAACAAAGGGGAGCGCGCTGCCGAAAATAGACTCCGACTGCGCCATACCCGAAACGGCATCACTATCGTCTCTCGAAATAACCCTCCTGCGCCCGACTGGATTCAAGGAGAAAATGCGTACGCTCAAAAAAAATCTCTATGGTTAAAAACAGCCTTATAGCTTTTTTCGGGGGGATTTTCATGTGGTACCTGGGTAAGGATCTCGGGTCTGCGGGTGTCGCAATCGGGATCTTTTCCGCCGGAGCGTTGTTTGCAACGCCTCATTTTAAAAAGTATTTCGCAGGAAAAACCATAAGCGCCATCATCTTCTTATTTCTCATACTCCTCGAAATCGGAGGATTTACGCTCGCCGCATATCCCTCGGCTTCGCGAGCAGTCGAATTCTACGGCGACTTCCATGACACGACTATTTACCAAGGCATAACGACGGCGCCGCTTGCCCGCACAGCCCCGATGTTCGTATTGCCCGCCGAAGCGCGGCTCGCGGCGCTTTTCATAAAAGGGGAGAATGCCGAAGGGGAGATCCTCATCCTTATCGGACTTATAAGCAGGGTTATCGCGCTCATAGCCCTTTTGATGCTAGGCAAAGAAATAACGGGCTCGGCGGGAACGGCGCTTCTTGGCGCGTACGCATTCGCTTTTTCCTACCGTCTCGTGCCTTTTACCCAAGGAATGAAATTCGTTGCGGGCATGCCCTTTATTCTCCTATGGCTACTCCTCACCGCACGGCGGGAAAACGGCAAAAAAAACATCCCGTTCTTGGAAGAAGGGTTTTTCGCGGCCGCGCTTTTTTCGGAACAATGGACGGCGTCATTTGCCGTCGCTATTTTCTTTTCGCATGCCCTTTTCAAAGCCGTTGCGGGAAAACGCTTTTTTTCCTCTGAAAGCCGTATCGGCATATTCATTGCCGCCCTTGCCGGCATATGGCACTCAATGGAATACCTGCGTTTCAGGAGCGATAAGCCATTCCTTATGAATACATTCCCGCACATCGCGTTGCCGGCAACTATATACGGAGCCCCGCTTTTTATCGCATCAGTATCCGCCCTTACACTACTCTTCGGTGTTTTCGCATGGCGGCGATCGCGCGAAAAAAACCCTGACAACAAAAAAGGGTATTATGCTCTCATGTTTGCCATGGCGCCGCTTACCATAACGGCAGCGTGCGGCATTATGGAAGCCGGACCGGCATCAGCGTATTTTTTTTCCCCTCGGCCGATGCTTCTTGCGAGCACGCTCCTAGGACTCTTAGCGACGCCCTCCGCGCCCCCCCTGCTCCTTGCGGGACTGCTCGCGGCAGGAGCGCATTACGTCCTCGCGTACGGAGGGATCCTCATAGCGAGCTCCCCATATCTCTCATCCGTTGCCGCACCGTTTGCCATTTTCGCATTACGGCCTAAAAAGGCGTTTTTTATCACGGCAGGAGCGTTCGTAGTTGCAACGGGAGCGCTTTTCTTATGGCAATTCATTTCCTATATTCCCGAAAATGCGGATATCGCATATCCCTGCGGAGCCATACTGGCGCTTACGGCGATTACGTACATGGCTATGCGCGATAAAAAAACATATGTCGCATAAAACTGCGGTTTTCGCATCAATGGCTATTGCCCTCGGCTTCGTCTATGCGACGCTTAACCTGCAAGGGGCCGTGATGCCGATAGCCGGTCCGGCATATCCGCCGGCAATCAGCCTAAAAACAAAAGACCAAAAAAACATCCTTTTGCCGTTCAATGGCATACGACCCCTCTCTTTCTGGTATGAACTCGTTATATTCTCCAAAAAAACAAAGGACGCCCTCACAATGGGCGACGTGCTAGGCATTGAAAACGACGGGTATGCGGCCCGCTTCATGCTCTATAATGCGAACAGGGGTATTCTCGGCATCATGCGGGCACAAGAAAATAAAAAGGATTTTTTCTGCGCCATACGCCGGACGCCCCGTTCCGGCGGAGCGTATGCGACGCTGACGTTCGAAAGGCCATGCGGAAACGATTCCGAGGGACCTTTGGAAAACGTTGAAATAGCACTCATTAAAGGAACTTCAATAGAAGAAAAATACGTATTATTAAAAAACGGCATAACACGGCTTATTTTTTAAGAATTGCACAGTACTGCCGATTCGGCTACCATACTATCAAATGGGCGTACTCGAAAAAATCCTATATGGTGGTCTCGTTGTTTTGGGATTTGCCGCGCTCAGCATCGTTTTTAGCGTGAGAGCCTCCGCATGGTGCGGAAGCGAACGCATTCCGCGCATATTCTGCATAATGAGCAGGATCGTTCCCGAAAAATTAGCCATCACGACCCCCGACAAAATAGAAGTCACGAGCAACACCTTCGAATCTCCGGAATACAGCATAGCGCGCGGAAACGGGGCACAGGCACTCGTCGACGGATCGCTATCGAACATGGCCGCACCGGGTAACGATAGACTCGATTACACCCTTGATTTTTCCGGCCCCTACGACGTCCGCGAAACGCGGATCCATTGGCGTAATTTTGGCATAAGCAATAACTACGTGAACGACTGGTCGCTCGAAGCGACATCGAACGGAAAAGAATGGCGCATGATTGCGAAAGGTGGATTCCCCAACGAAGAAATAACTCTTATCGAGGATCCGTTTTCCGCCGTTGCCGTACGGCTTAAGGCAAAGTCCGCGAAAGACTGGATCGGCGTATACGAAATCGAGTTCGACCGCGAAATAGCCCGATGAAAGGAAGCGGCAATCCCGCCCTTCCGTTTCCCGCGCTTCTCAGGCAATCCCTCTACCTCTATGGCATAACGGGCGCGGCCACCGCCCTCGGTTTTTTAACGAACCTCGTTTTCGCTCGCTATTTGCCCGCGGAAACGATCGGGCAATATAACTTCTTCCTTTCGATCTTGGCAGTCATGGGTATAACGGCGCTTCCCTCTATGGGGGTAACCGTCGTTCAGGCAGTTGCAGGCGGCCACGAAGGGAATTACGCCCGCACGCTCCTTTTATGTCTCAAATCATCACTTTTAGGCGTGGCGGGAATATGCGCTGTCGGATTTTTTTTCGCGTTACATGGCGCTACATCCATCGGATGGCTTCTTTTGGGCACGGCGCTAGTTTTTCCTTTGTATGCGCTCTCGTCTTTCTGTTTTAATTTCCTTGCCGGTAAAAAAGATTTCCGGCAAATCGCCCTGCGTACGGCCGTGCTCGCAATAGCCGCGAATATTTCCTTGTCGGCAGCGGCGTATGCGGGTGCGGACACTACAACCCTCGCGGTACTTTTCCTCGCAATTGGGATAGCGCTGAACGGCCCCATGACAGTTCGCATATACCGCCTCACGAAACGCATGCCAACAGAAGAAAAAGCCTTTAGCCTAGGAAAGGGCTTACAGGTCGGCGACGCCATCCAAACCATTGCCAGTTATGCCGATGCGTTCGTCGTTTCACGTTTTCTCGGCTTCACCGCCCTCGGGGCATATGCCGTAGCGAAAATACTTCCGGAAACCCTGAAGGGAGGCGCTAAAATAATCGCCGAAGTTACGTTTCCGCACCTCATGGAAAGGGATATGGACCGCAGAATGGTTAACGGTGTTTTTTGGAAAAGCGTTTTTTTATGGCTTGCCGTTTCCGCCGCATACATAGCGCTTTCCCCGTTCGTTTATCCTCTCCTTTTTCCGGCGTACGCGGAAACGCTTTTCTATTCGCAACTGTATAGCCTGTCCTTTGTTACGTTCGCTACGCCGATACTCAAAAACGCCCTCCAGTCGTCTTTCGCGAAAAAACAGCTAAACGGAATCAATATAACCTCAAGCGTCGTAGGGATAGGACTCCTTATATGGCTCACGCCGGCATACGGATTGACAGGCGCGGTAACGGCCCGCGTAATAACGAGATTCCTCATATTCGGCATGCACGTGCGGAGCTGGAACGGACCTCGCACGGCGCGTTAGTCATGAGCCCGTAACGGCGGCGAGAAACAAGGGTAACGTCGCCTCATATGAATAACCTAACCGGACCGTTTCCTGCGCGGCAGACCCCATGGAAGCGGAAAGTTGTTCGTCATCCATAAGGCGTTCGATCGCTTCCACCCACGACCCCACAGAATCCCGCATGAAGCCGTTACGGCCGTCTTCGATGAGCGAACGCACTCCGGAGAGGGGGCTGGCTACGGGAACGACACCGCAGGCCATATATTCTATAGCCTTAAAAAGGCATTTTCCTTCGTTCCATGGCGTATCAAGAAGCGGCATAACCCCGACGTCAAAACCCCCTACGGCTTGCGCGACGATCGAATCATCGCTCCATTCAAGGGTATCCGTAACAGCCATATGCAAGCCCGAAAGGGCGCGGAACGGCGCGCAAGCCGCATGACTGCCGTTTGCGCCGACGAGATGAAAAAGAAAAGGACGATTTTTCTGGATAAGAATCGAAAAGACCGGAACAAGCAATCGAAGATTGTCGATATGGGCCGCAGCATCCCCGATCCACCCTATTACGAACGTCTCGTTCTTCTTCCTCCTGTTACGGCCGTAACGCGCGTATACCTCGAAAGGCAGCGCCGTAGGGACGAGATACACGGACCGCGCGTGCGGACGCGCCCATGCAGCAAGCGTTTCGTTACCGACAGTCACGGCATCGGCGGCACGACATAAAAAGCGCGCGAGCAAAGGGGAGTGCAAATATACCGCATCGTCAAAATCGAAAATGAGCCTGAACCGGATCTTCCGACGCATCATCCATAACCGAAAAAGAAACGTCTTCTTAAAAAAAAGCTTTTGAAGCACGACGACATCGCCTGTGCGGACGAGGGAAAGCCCCGACGCATGCGTGTTAGGAGCATGCACGGAAACGGTATATCCGCGCGCGGTGAGGGCACGAGCCACATAAAAAGCGCGCTGACGGGAGCTCGCGACATTCGCGTCGCCTTTTGTAAAAAAAAGTATTTTCATTCCAATGCGTTAATGATGGCGCGGGCGCGAGATTCCCATGAATAGAGGCTGGCAAGGGAGCGAGCGCGGGCGGCGCGGGCGGCAGCAAGCGCCGGATCGCGAAAAACTGCGGCGACGCCCCCTGCGATACTTGCCGGCATATCCGTTTCGCATAAAAAAGAATTATCCTCGTTTAATATTTCCCTTACCGCGGGTAAATCGCTTGCCACGATGGGTGTTCCGGACGCCATATACTCGAACATCTTCAAGGGGGACATATGCAGCCGGTAATGCCTGTTATGCGAAGGAAATGGCATAAGGAGCGCATCCGATGCCGTAAGATACCGCATTGCCTCCCGATGCGGCTTAAAAGGAACGAGGGCAATCCTGCCCCGTAATCCGCTGCGCTCGATATATTTCCCATAGGCCGCAAGCTCGTCCGGTTGGCCGCCGACGAGCACCACCATACATGAAGCGTCAAGAAACAAAACCGACCTCATAACCATCTCGACGCCCTTCGCCATACCCTTGGTCGTAAAATTACCCATATACATGGCTATTTTTTTATCCGTCGGCAACCCCAATTCCCTACGCAAAGAAAGCTTGTCCGTATTCGCGGGAAAATCCCGCATATCGACGGCATCGGGCAATACGATTATTTTTTCAGCCGGAAATCCTATGCGAACGAGATCATCCTTCAGAAAACCCGTAACCGCGACGACGAGCGCTAATTGCGGGCTGCGGGCAATACTGCGCAGCATCCAATACTTCCATCCGCGGGGAATGCCGTGCACCTCGTAGACGGTCCGCATGCCGCGGCGCAGGAGCCAATACGCAACTTCGTCGTCACGGGCGTAATAGACGTCGGCAGCGGCCTTTCGTGCACGCTCCGCGGCGTACCATCCCCATATGAGCGCGTGCAGGAAAAAAAACGGCATGAAAAAAGCATCCGGCATGAAACGGTTCAAGGCGACGACGTCGATATTCCTGATTTTCCGGAGGGCGAACGAACGCCGCACGCCGTATTGCGCAAACGCGTCCGTCCCGCGAAGCCCCTTGTTCGCCTGCAAGCGCGCCGGATGCCATAACTCAACATCGACGCCGCACGAAGCGAACGCTTCGCACATTTTCATGATCTGGTATCCGTGCGCTTTTTCGGTGGGTAAGCGGATGTTGCCGATATATACCATCTTCATACCCATACCAACCGTTTTAAATACCCGTACACATAGAGGGTCCGCGAGCATTTCCCCCTGAACTGCATACGGCCCGTCGTGGCGTCGACCGGAATGCGCGGGAGGGCGAAACGGTCTCCGTCCGCGACGCACGAACCTTCGCGTACTGTGACCGCCAGCTTGAAACCGGCATCCGCGACAAGCGCTTTAACCGCCTCCGTATAACTGCCTTTCGGATACGCAAAGGAAAGGACCGGCGTTTCCGTAACGGCCTCGAGTAAGCGCTTCGAATCCGCTATCTCGCTCTCCGCGGCTCCGGGAGCAAGCGACGCGAGCTTGGGATGGGTTACCGTATGGCCTCCGATCTCATGGCCCGCACGCGCCAAGCGCGCGACGTCGTCCCGCGACATACACCGCTCCTGCCCGTAAAACGTCGGGTGATCGCCGCCCATATATCCCGCAGTAACAAAAAAGGTCGCGGGAATAGCGTACGTAGTAAGAACCGGTACGGCATGGTTGCAGGCGTCCTTGAACCCGTCGTCGAACGTAACGCACGCGAGCGGTTTTCCTTCGTCCCACGGCATGTCGAAGAGCCGCGACAAGGGGACGATACGGAACCTACCCGCAAGATATGCCATCTGCCAATCGAATTCTTCCTTCCGGACCGTAAGCGGGGAGGACCCGCCAACCGAATGGTACATGAAGATGCGGGGCGCACGGTCGGGTAAAAATCCGCCGAAAACATGCAGTAGCCCGTAGACGGATTCGCGCAGGAAGGAAGTGATCATAGGCGTTCGGCGACCACGAGATAACCGATGGGTGCTTTCGGAAAACGGGGGAAAAAGAATTCGGTGGTGGTATCGAGAAAACGTGCCGCAAGCCCAAGAGGAACTCCGAAAAGCGCGTATGGACGAAAAAACGGACCTACAAGATACGTGGCAGACGACCATCTACCGCCAAACGGAATGAAGCGGATAATACGGAATGATGCTTCAAGGCATAATTGCCGTACCCCCTCCTCGGTAAACCGGCGAAAGTCGTGCGGTTCTGGCGTATATGGGAAAACCAAAGGGAAAGTCGCGAACAGACGGCCGCCGCGCGCAAGGAGTCTACTTGCCTCGCGCATAGCATACAAGGGATCGGGGAACGCGTAGAGGCAATTCATGAGGAATGCCGTTTTAAACGATCCATCCGGAAACGGGACGTTTCCAATAGAGATGTCATGGACGATGTCGGGATGCGCCGCGACGTCCCTGTCGATAGCCGTCAGGCTTCCGCGGTAGCTACCCGTAAGCCCGAGGATCCTCCAATACCCTGGGTCCTTCCCACAGGCGATATCTACGGCGGGAAAAGCGATCGCATCCTTATAGGCGCGGAGCTCTTCATACAGAAAGGCGCGCGCCAGTCCTTTCCCCCTCATCATTTCGGCGCAGAAAATCCTCATAGCCGGATAAAAATGATATCCACCTGATGCAGCGCCTCAGCAGCATCGAGCGTTCCGCCCACAATATCGGACACCCTAAACCCTCGATCCTTCATGAAATAAACGATATCTGAAAAATCCGCGGCGCCCGCGAAACGGGGGGACACCGACGTCTCTATAACGACGGCGCATGATTCTGAAAGCACGCGGCCGGCGCCCGCGAGCACCTCCATTTCCGCGCCCTCCACGTCGATTTTCAGGAAATACGGCCCGGAAAGGCCGTTCCTTTCGGCCATGCAGTCCAACGTTTCGACGGGCACCGTTACATCTCCCGCGGAAACAAGCCGGCGGACGGGCGAAGCGAACGACGATTTGCGGTGGTCGAAAAACGTATGCAATACCGCATGGCCCGATTGTGCCCCGCAGGCGGCGTACTCCGCCTTGGCAGGAAGCGAGCGAGAAAGGGCATCCACCACCGAAGCGTAATACGGATCAGCTTCTACGAGTAAGTATGCGGAGACTGCAGGCGGAAAATGCGCGTAGAGCACCGGCGTTCCCGACGCGACGCCGACGTCGATAACCGTTTTCGGCTTTACGGAACGCGAAAGAATCCGCAAACCTTCGTCCAAAGAACGGGTCGGCATCGCGCGGGGCCTGAGCTCCATGCCGAACGGCTGGAATAATAAATCTGTTATTTTTTTCATACCGGAGGACATACGGACGAAACGGTCTCTCGGAATCGCGTAAGGAACGAATCCATGCTTCCGCGGGCGACCGCTACACCGCGCAAGCCTGTACGCATAGCATGCAACGCCGCGGGCGGCTCGGCAAGGAGGCGTATGAGAATATCCGCGAGGCTTCGGACGTCCCCATAACGAAAGAGTAACCTGCGGGCATACGGCCCGAAAAGATCCTCGTACGCTGCATTTCCGGCCACGCTCGGCGTTCCGCACGCCATCGCCTCTATAACAGCCTTATCGAACGATCCTGTCGGGCACAGGTTCACGTGAGCAAACGCTCGCCGGTACTGCGAAACGACGTCTCCGTAGGGAACCGGTCCCGTAAAAATAAAACGATCTTCCAAAGAAAGGCGGCGGACTTCTTCCTGTAAGGACCGGTAATAACGAGCGTCATGAGGTAATACCGGCCCGACGCAGGCAAACCGAACGTCATGTCCGGCATCGCGCATGATACCCGCCGCGCGCACGAATATCATAAGGTCCTTTATGGGGGCGATCCTCCCGACCGATATAAAAAGCGGAGGGGAAGTCGGCGGGATGCCGACTGCCGGCGAAAACAGGTCCGTATCGACCATATGTCCCGTCACGACGACCTTCGGACTGGAAGACCCGTACCCTTCGCGGACGCTCGTTACTACGCGCGTCGCAAAATAATGCGCGATACGCGTCGCGATACCCCTATAGCGGTGCGAATACCATAAAATGACGGGGGTGCCGCGCATACGGAGAAACGGCCCCGCAAGCGCGACGAACAGGGGATTCATATGGGAAAAGCATATATCGGGACGTGTCTCTCTGAGTACTGCAAAAAGGTGCCGGTAAAATATGAAAACGGCGGCAAGCCTGCCTATTCCTGTTTCGCGCCCTACGGAACGTACCGAAACGTTCGCCGGTAGGGTATATGAGCCCGTACGGACCGTTATCACGCGTACGGACTCAGCCTCTCGTGCGATCCGCGCAATAAGCGGAACGGCGAAACCGAGAACAGGGTCGCTTTCATCGACCGCGAGATTGAATACGAGGATTTTTTTCTTAATGGGCGACGGCATGAGATAGGGCGTCTTTATAATCGATCGCGTATTCGGCGGCAGTACGGGGTAGGCGGGCGAATACCGAATCCTGCGCCGCTTTCGCTATTATTTTTGCAAAGGAGGGATTCGCGCAAAGCGTGCCGATGACATCCGCGATCTCAGCGGAAGCTCCCGTTTTCAGGATATAGCCGTTTTTTTCCGAATCGATAAGATCGGGAACACAACCAACGGGAGTCGCTATCACCGGCAAGCCGGCGGCCATTGCCTCCACGACCGTAAGCCCCCATCCCTCATACAAGGAAGGCAAAAGAAAAACGTCGGCGCCTTTGTAATATGAAACGACGTCTTCCGCCCACGGTACGAAAATAACGTTTTTCAACCCCATACCCGCAACCGTTCTTTTGAGGCGCTTTTCTTCCGGTCCTGAGCCGACGATAATGAGGCCAGCCTCCGGATGCGTACGCGCAAGGATCCGCATTGCGTCAAGCGCCCTTCCCACACCCTTCTGCTTTACAAGGCGGCATGCCATGAGCGCGATGAACGGAAACTGCGGATAGCGGGCGCGTAAGTCGAAACGCGGTTCCGCATCCACAATAGCACGCATATCGGGCACGACGGGCAATACGGAGATTTTGCGCGGATCGACCGCGAGCTCTTCCCGAACGTACCGCGCGATTCCGTTCGAAACGGCGCGCACGCCGTCAGCCCGCGGCAACAGGAAGCGCGCGCACGCCGCCTGCAGGCGGTGCCATATGGACTCGCGAATAAAATACGGATTAAAAAAATCTATATGGACCTGTAATTGGAAGGGGATGCTAAACGCCTTTTTGAGCGCATATGCGACGACGCCGGTAGGGAACGAGTCCTGTGCCGTAACTACGTCTTCTGAACGCGAGAATTGCCGCTCGCGCACGATACGGGAGGCGATGCGGAAAGCACGGTAAAAATAATACGGACTGAAGCGAAAAAAATGATTGGTAGGATATACAAAAACGTTCGGCGCGAGGGAAACGCGCTCGGGAAGGGCTCTGCCGGCATAAAAAAGAACGACATGCAATTCATCGAAAACGCCCCCGTAACGGAGCATCTTCTCCCGCTGGAGAGACCCTTCCCGCAAACAGGCGCGATCGAGCGAAATCATCAGCACTTTCATAATAAATAATGCGCAAACCGCCGCATGAGGGTATCATATTCCCATCAATGGAAAAAACGCTACTCATAATCCCCACCTATAACGAACGGGAGAATATAACCCGTCTCATTACGCTCATACGGAAAACCGTCCCCGAGGCGACGGTATGCGTGGTCGACGGCAATTCGCCGGACGGCACGGCGGATGCGGTGAAGGCTATGCAACGAAACGATACCGACATCATCCTACTCGAACAGGCTGAAAAAAATGGCTTAGGCGGTGCATACCGCTTGGGCTTCGCGCGGGCGCTCGCGGACGGGGATATAGGCACCGTAATAACCATGGACGCGGATTTTTCGCATCATCCCCGCTATTTGCCGGATCTTATTGCAGCGCGCGCTTCGTGCGATATGGCCATAGGGTCGCGCTACGTGCGGGGTGGCGGCACGCACGGATGGGGACTTGGGCGCAAACTACTCTCCGGCTTCGGCAACCGGTATGCCCGCTTCATAACCGGTATGCCCTTCCGCGACTGCACGTCCGGATTTAATGCCATAAGCGCAGACCTGTTACGAAAAACGGACTGGCAGCTGTGCGGCGCCTCAGGGTTCGCATTCCTCATGGAACTCAAAGGGGCGCTCATGCGCCAAACGCCGTCATGGAAAGAAGTACCCATCGTTTTCGAAGACAGGAAGGCAGGGCAATCGAAAATCAGCGGGCGGATAATCTACGAAGGACTACTTCTGCCACTTCGCATGCGCTTCGGAAAAAAACGGGCATAAAGTGACGTAAGCGCGTATGACGCCATGACGATAAGAAGCGGATCGAGTGGGGCGCGGTATTTAGTATAACCCGCGAAAAAAAGATGCGGAGCGCTCGTGCCGAGTACGAGGGCGAGAAGGAGTAAAATCTCCGGGCCATAACGCCTGCGGGCCAGAAGCAGACCAATGACCGCAAAAAGGAGCACAGGACCGTACGTGAGCGTATATGCTGCGTAACTCAGGTTAAAAAACGAAGTAGGGTAACGGAAGGACCACCCACCGGTCTCGAGTGGCGGAAAATAGAAGACGGACCAGTAACCGAGAAACTTATGCCATGCGAGACGGGCCGTATCGTACGGCTTGCTTATCGCAAAGACAAACGCCTTATGGTAATACCACGCATCTTGGTCGGGCTCGGACATAGCCATAAAGCCGCACCCAACGGCGTCCTTATAGGCCATGGGGGATACGGAAGGCATGTCGTACGGATCGGGCGTATCGTCGATATGGCCGTCCATAAGGAGCATGGGCAACGACTGGGAATTCATGCTTTTCCATAGCGCCCTGCCGCCGTCGGTGGTAAGAAAAACGAACCGCCCATGCACTTCATAATTCCGCACCCACCAAGGCACGAGGACGGCGATAGCCGCGCAAGCCATACATACGGCCTGCATAACCGCTTTACGCCGATTATTTTTCCCTTGCCATACGACCCATAACGCAAGAAACGGCGCGGCAATAAGGATGGTTCCCCTGAAAAGAAGGCCTATACCCAAAAGCAATCCTGAAAACGTCGCCCATGCGATGCTTTCGCGGCGAACCGATTCGATTATGGAAATGACAAGGCCGAGCATGATGCAGGAGAAGATGGCCGTAAAATAAAATCCCGTTATGTCGTGGTAAACCGCGTAAGGATAGACGGCACATATGCACGCGGCAAGGGTTCCGGCAGCAGGCGAAAATACGCGCCTGCCGAGGACATACGCAAGGCCGACGACGAGCAGACCCCAAAAAATCTGGCCGATACCCAAGGCCAGCGCCGACCGGCCAAAGAGTCCGTACACGCCTATCAGGTACAGTATGAATCCGGGGGCGCGATAGGACGTCGGGCAATATGCAGCAACGCCCATCCCTTCGCCCGCGAGCCAATGTTGCGCTGGCAGGTCGAATCCCATTTCCCGGTATTTTAAAATTTCAAAGCCTAAAAAATGAAACACAACAGCACGCGCAAAAAAAGCTATAGCAAGGATGACGGACAGTTGAACCAACGGCTTTTTGAATATCATAGGAAGGCGAATGTCGCTTCCGCCATGCGGTCGAACGTGAAACGGGAAAATGACCTACGAGCGTTTTCGGCAAGCAGGGCGCGCTCCGCAGGATTCGTGCGAGCACGTTCCAAAACGCGTATCCACTCGCCATCCTCCGGCGTCGCAGAAAGCAAATAACCGTTTTCCCCGCTTACGACGAGCTCCTTATTACCGCCGCAAGCCCGTGCGGCAACCGGACAACCCACCCCCATAGCCTCGAGGAGTACGTGCGAAAAACCCTCGTAATCGGAATTGAGCACGAAGAGATCCGATGCGGCGACAAGCCGCTCCGTTTCCGCGTGCGGCATACCGCCAAAAAACCGCACGGCGTGGGAAACGCGGAGCTCCTCCGCAAAGCGGCGAAGGCTCTCCCGCTCAGGCCCCTCGCCTACGACAAGCAGGCGGTATTCCGGACTGCGCGCGAGGAGCTTCGGTATAAGGGATACGAGTCCGGCAACACCCTTCCATGGAACAAGGCGCGCGACGGTTATGAGTACAAAACCCGAAAGCCTATATTCGGCGCGGGCGTGCGTCCGCGCACCGCTCGCCGCTACCGCAGGAACGCGAACGGCATTGTAAACGGTACATATGCGTTTTTCGTAAACACCCCAGCCGCGCACCATGCGTGCGAGATACGCGGAGGGGACGATTACGAAGTCGGAATGCCGCGGGACGTACGCGCGCAAATACGCCACCCCGCGAATCCGCGCCGGATATTTTTTATTCTGGAACGTATCGATATCGTCCGTTACCCATCCGCGGTTGCGAGCCTGTTCCCACGCGTAATCGCCCGTAACCTTCACGCCGACGCGCTTATCGAGGAGTCTGCCGGCAATGAGCGCGGGTAAAGTCGCCGAAAGCCCCCCATGGGCATACCACGTACGATACCGAAATCCGTAAAAAATGAGAGATGAAAAGAAAACGGCAAGGCGCACCGGAAACGGGTAGCGCGGAACGCGGATTATGGAAAATGGATACGACGTATGGGATCGGTCCGCAGCCCCGTACGCGATAACACGTACGCGGTATCCCCGCCGCACCGCCTCTTCCGCCATCCGGAAGCAATACGTTGCGGGCCCCCCGATATCGGGGGGGAAGATACCGGTAATAAAAAGGAGGCTTTTATGAAACCGGACGTTTTTCGGCATAAGCAAAAGAAGGGTCGCGCTTAGCGACCACCGTTACCGTGGTCCCGAAACGGGAAAGTAGGGGAGTGAGGATACGGTGCAAAAACGAAGAAGACGGCCAAAAGCAGTCCGTCTCGACAATACGGAAGCCGGCGCGGGCAACAATAAACTCGATTGTCCGCTTCGAATAGGCATAGAGATGCTCGTCCGCAAGATAGCCGGGCCTGCCAACGATGAGCCGGTAGAGCCAGCCAACGAAAGGATGGGGAATAAGCGGAACCTTTAAGAACAGAAGCCCCTCTTCTTTGAGCGCCCCATGGAACTTTTGCAGAACGGCGTGCGGCGAAACGACGTGCTCCAAAAGATTCGAGCACCATACGGCGTCGTACGGCCCGAAAGGAACCTCGTCGCGCTCGATATCGCCCTGCACGGCATTGAGGCCGATCGCACGGGCGAATCCGACCATCCTTTCGCTAATATCGAATCCGCACGAACCCGCGCCAAAATGGGTGAGGTACGGGCCGTAACCGCACCCCACGTCGAGCACCGCTTTTTCGCCTAAGCGGTATTTCGCAAAAGGCAGCCTGAAGGTTGCTGGTACGCGCGAAAAGAACTTATGCCGGATGCGCTCGTTTTCGGCTGCGCCAAACGGGGCTTTTTCATTGATAACAGCGTTGATAGTCCGCAAATCAGGCATTATTTTTTTGGAGAATGTAAACGGCGGACTTGTTAAGCGGCGCGCGCGTAGGGAGTTCCGCGACAGGGGAAATACCCGCCCCGCGAAACAGGGCGCGCGCGCCACCCGCACTGAAACGGCGCGGATGGAAACGGGGAAAAACTATCCGTTCAAGAATGCCGTAAAGGGAATATTTGGGAAAAAGGTCGATGACGAGATAACGGGAAGAGACGCGCGTCATTTCCGCAAGGACGGATTCTATAGAACGTACGCTTGCATAGTGCAGCACCCCGATACAAAAAACAACGTCGAAATGCCCGTCCGAAAACGGTAAGGGGAGATTGATATCGTGCTCGAGAATCGCGATGCGGGGGTCGCGATCACGAACCGTCCGCAAATAGTCCCCGTTCACGTCTTCTGCCGTTACGGATGCGCCCGTACCGGCAAAATAAGCGGCGATATTGCCCGTACCGGCACCAAGCTCCAAAATGCGATGTATCTCATTGCCCTTAAAAAAGGAGCTGATGAAAAACAGGATCTTCTGCCAGTCACGGGCGCGCTTATGGTCGTGCGGATGGATAACAACCGGAAATGGACGGGCGCGCCAATACACCACAGCACGCCTTACGAGGAACGCGATAAGAGGATTTGCGAGTTCGTAGTCATGCAGGTACAGGAGTGGCGGAAGCGTTCCCGCCCGTCCCGAAAGTATCCGGGTAACCGCGGCGCGAGGAGAAAGTGTTAGCTTATCTTCCGTGCTGTCCGTATATCCCTTAACCCGCAGAATATCTCGGATATCCGCCGTCATCCGCCAACCGCCGCTTACGAAGCGCGTAACGATATACCCCTCTTTCGCGAGCCATGCCCGGTCCTCGTCGAGACAGCGCGTAACATGCGCGGGTGAAAGGTCATAAGGACCCTTACCTGATGCGTAAAAATGCGTATGCTGCTCTATCCGCTGGCCATGGGAAGCAAGATATCGGAGCCGCTCCTTCCACTTTGCTTCGTCAAAACCCATCTGCCGGTACGGAAGGGCAGTTGGATTGACTGAAAACCACGTCGCAGAAATTTCGCGCTTTTCAAGAAAAGCGACGAAGGCGACGACGCGCGCCCATACGCGGTCGTCATGCAAACGCTCGGTATGAATAGTTATTTCCATAGTACGTGAATACGTGACGCAAGTTCCTGCCAATCGAAAGCACGTGCGCGAACCATACCGGCACGCGCAAGCGCGGCACGTAAGGCGGAATCACCTAGTACGCGGATTACGGCCGCGGCGAGCGCATGCGCGTCAGCAACCGGTACTAAAAGCCCATCCACACCATCATTCACGATATCCGGAATACCGCCGGTATCGGTAGCCACGACGGCGCAACCTGCCGCCATAGCTTCGAGAATAACAATACCAAAACCTTCAGCAAGCGACGGGCAAACGAATACTGTCCCTGTCATAAGGAATGCAGGCGCCTCTTCAGGCATAATAGCTCCCTTAAAAACTATTTTTTCCTGCAATGTCTTTTCACGGACAAGGGATTCGAGCGTACCGCGCAGAGAACCGTTACCCGCGATAATAAGCTCAGCTTCGGGGAAGCGCGCGATAATATCTTTCATCGCCTCTATCGCATACTGGACGCCCTTTACCTTCTCGAGGCGGGCAAGAACGACAATCCGTAGGGGAATCCTCAGGATATGCGAATCCGTATAGCGCGCGCAATCGATGCCGTTGGGAATAACCTTAATCCTTTCGGGCGGTACGCCGAGCAAAAGCGCGCGATCACGGAGAGAACCGCTTACCGCATGAACCATGCGTGCGTTTAGATGGATAGCACAGTACAACGGCGCTATAAAACGGATCATACGTGCATATTCCGGCGTATCGAGCGTCCCGCTCTGGAGCGTTAAAACGTACGGCGTGCGCTTGAGCCAATATATAAAAAGTGCCGCCGCACCTGCATAACTCGCCATGACGGCATGCGTGATGTCATATCTACGAAATAACGCTTTTACCGTCGCAAGGAACGGAAATAAGAATTTATCGTACCGACATCCGAACCCGAGGCGGTACACGGCGACACCGTCTATGATTTCATACTTCGGAAGCATCCGCCTTGTACGGGCCGTATACACGTCGACCGTAACCGAAGACGGCGCGCGGGTTGTGAGCTCTTCGGCGAACCGCTCCGCGCCCCCGACGAACGGCTTATAAAACGGTGTGAGAACTAGAATCCTCCTCGCTTTCCGAAGCGAGGAATCAGGGGGATTATGCTCCCAATCGAGCCGGCTCCGCCGGTCATCTGACAAAGCTCGCAATGGCGTTTTAACGCCGTATGCGAGCATGGGTAGTAAAATTCTTTTCATAAGACTGAGCCATGAATTCAACGGAGAACCCGCGTGCGCGAAGCGCGGCGGCGGCTCCCATGCGTGCGCGAAGCGGAACGTCTTCGAGCAAGCGCGCTAATGCGGCGGTAAGGGCAGGAATATCCCGCTCTTTGACGAGAAGGCCGCTTACGCCGTCCTTGACGATTTCCCGTGTCCCTCCCGCATCCGTCGCCACGACCGGCAATCCCGCCGCCGCGGTTTCGAGCACTGAGCGGGGAAAACCCTCGCAGTGAGATGGATTAACAGCCATATCCGATTGCCATACGATATCGCGGATTCCGCGGGAGTCCAATGCCCCGTGAAAAATAATCGTATGCGCAAGGCCGAGCGCGCGCGACTGCCCTTCGAGCGTGCCGCGATAGGGACCGTCGCCGATTATCGAAACCCTGAGCGAGGGAAATTCGGCAGCAAGGCGCGGCAAGGCGGCAAGTAAGTCGCCTACACCCTTCGCATGCACCAACCTACCAATGAAGACGATACGGAGAAAACCATCCGCACGGACAAAATTATCCGGCCGGCGCCACCAGTCCGCGTTGATGCCGTTATGGACGGTTACGGGGTTATGCGCACCCAAACGGCGCATGAAGGCGCATGCGGCATCCGATACTCCTATCGTGCCGTCCGAGAAACGGCACACGAGCCACCCGGCCGTATAGTCGACGATTTTTGCGCACGTACGTATTAAAAAACTATCCGAATGCGTATGTGTCGCGCCCCGTTCAGTATGCACGACGGAGATGCCATGAAGCTTGGCAAAAAGGAACCCAAAAAACGTACTCGGAAAAAAACGTGTCTGGGTAGAAAGGATATCAACACCTTCCGTGCACGCCCGTGCAAGTTCCCGCCAAAAAGCGAAGGGGTGCGGAATAGGAAAACTTCCCTGCAAAAAAGACGGGTTCCACGCCGGCACGCGACGCACCGCTACTCCGCGCACTGCGGGCGATTCGGGTGAGTTCCCTGTATCGCAAGCGATAACCGTCACCGCATGCCCGCGCGCGGCGAGCCCCTCAGCGAGCA
>CAYTBX010000005.1:25523-30673 GCA_964436175.1 uncultured Candidatus Saccharibacteria bacterium | reverse complement strand
TCTTGGGTTTCTGCGTCGGCTATATTATCGGCCGCGCACTCGCTTCGCTCTATAATTGGAAGAGCCGTAGTCACCGCTAGTCTCGCATTCGATTTTTGAAAAAAACGGCGTTACGCCGTTTTTTTCTTGCTTTTTACTAAAAATAGGAAAATACTCACAATATGACACAGCAAGATTTTGTTATAGTTTGCGAGCAGGTACTTATTGATAAGCAGTCGCATAGCCTTTCGTTAATTAATGCTTTTGAAAATATAAATGGCGCCAAGCTTCCTATTATTCATTCAAAATTTGCAGTAGTGACCAAATTTAAGGGTGGGGAAGCTAATAAAAAATTAAGCCATCAAATTTTAGTTAAAGATGATAAAAAATTTGAGATTGCTAGAATAGATAGCGAAATTCTTTTTAGTGAAAACGGCAAGGCTCAGGCCGTCGGTTATTTTATGAATACCAAGTTTCCCGAATTTGGGACATATAATATCGAAATTTATCTTGATGGGGAATTGCAGCCATTATCCACAGAAATAAATATTAAGCCAAAGGAATAATGGCCGATATAGGTTCTTTAGAATATCTACCTGATCTTAATAACGCTCCTGTTACAGTAAGTAGTTCTGATTATACGGATCTAAAAAAAGGGCTTAAGAGGGCTCAAGATGATATTGCTGAGGTTCAAATAGAATATCGGCGTATTATTAATGAGCTTCAAACTACTAAGCAAAATTTAATTGATGAGGTGAGGGTTGCAAAAAAAGATTTTATAGATGGAAAAGAGCATTTCGCGAATATTAGTCAAATAACTGTTGCAATAGTGGGAGGTGTTTTAGTGGCATTTACCGTAGCATTAGCAGCTATTAGTGCTGACTATTCACATAATAATGAAGCAAGATACGAGAAATTTTTAGATCAAATAGAAGAAATAAAAGATTCAGTTTATTCTAAATCAGAAGTTGATAGTTTATTTAAAAGTTTTAAGGAATGCGTTTGGTTTAATGGGCTGTCGCATTGCTTGCGTTAAAAATAATTTTTGAATTAGTTAGTAATTCTTGAGTAATACTTAAATTCCATGCACGCATGGTTGTGTGCCATCGTTTAAATCTTAAAAAATTTTCCCATGTTACTTCTATCATTTGATGAAGTTGATAGTTTGTATCTAGGCGTACGATTATTATATATTCAAATTTCTTTTCTGGTGCGACTTCATCGTTAGGGTTGCCAATTCCATAAAAAACGCCAGTAGTATTTCCAGGCAAAGTAATAGTTTTAATGCTATAGCGTTCACCCCTGCGACTTAATGCATCTACGTTTTGTGTTCCCTCTGGCGCAGCTTGCAGATTAGGCATACCTGCCGTGTTGTTATATGTTGCGATAGCTAAAAACTCTCCGCGCTCTCCGGTAATATTATTAGTTCTAACAAGCCCTTTTTCTTTAAGCTTATTTTTTGTGTAAGCAAAAATAGACCAGACATTTTCGTCTGATGTGTCATTTATGGATTGTTTTATTTTTTCTAGTTCATCCATAAATACGAGTATATCTTAATTCCGCTCCTCCTTCTCGATTTTTCCGTCAAATAACGTAATAATACGGTCCGTCATTTTCGCGTACTCGTTTTCGTGCGTGATCATGACCACGGTAATGCCACGGTCGCGGAGCGCCTTGAATATGCCCATAATGCGTAGGGATGATTCGTTGTCTAAGTTTGCTGTTGGTTCGTCTGCCAAAATCAGTGTGGGGTTGTGGCTTATGGCGCGCGCGATAGATACGCGCTGTTGCTGGCCTCCCGAGAGTTCGTTGGGTAGGTGCTTGCCGCGTCCTTCGAGCCCGACGGATGCTAACGTCGCCGTGGCAATTTCGTTTGCTCGCGCGCGCGGTACGCCGGCCATAAGGAGCGGGAGTACTACGTTTTCAAGCGCCGTAAGGGTGGGGATCAAAGCATAGTCTTGGAAAATGTAGCCGATGTTTTTGAGCCTGAAGCTCGTCTTTTGTTTTTCCGTAAGCCGTAGGGCGTCAGTGCCGTTTACCGTAAGCGATCCGGAGGTGGGGTTGTCGATAAGCCCTAGTTGGTGAAAAAGCGTGCTCTTGCCGGAGCCGCTGCGGCCGGTAATAGCCACAAATTCGCCGCGCTCGATAGACAAACTTACGCCGCCGAGCGCGGTAATCACCGTCTCACCGTCTTTATACGTTTTCGTAAGTTGTTCGGCTTTTATTACTGCCATATTTTTACCTGCCTAAAATGGCGTCAATAGTATTCTTGCGCACGATGAGCTTTGCGGGCACGTAGCCGGCAAATAATGTTGCCGCAAAAAGCGCCGCAATACGCGCAAGGGTCGAGGGCCACGTAGTGGCTATAATGCCGTCTGAAAACGGGAAGTTGATGGGGTGTAAATCGACGTAGGGCTTGATTACAAGAAAGCTTATAGCCATGCCGAGGCCGATACCTACCACGCCATAAAAGAGGGATTGCATGGCATAGGCGAGCTCGATGGCGTTCGAGTTGATGCCGATGGCCTTTAAGATGCCGATCTGCTTGCGGCGGACGATTGCGGAGACGAATACGATAATAAAGATGGTGATAGACGAAGCGACGACTCCTACAGAGCCGATGATATTGCCGAGTATGGCGAACGTGTTCTTTATATCTTGTATGAACTTCGGCTGGGCTTCTTCCCACGTCTGTATGCGCGCGAACTTGTCTGCACCTCCTTTTATGAGCGCCGCTTTCACCGTAGCAATCGAGGTGTCATCCGTTACTTTTATGGCTATCTCGTCTACGTTAAGGTCGTTGCGGTGGATCAGGGGGCGCAGTTCCGCCGCGTTCATGAACATGCGCTGGTCTATTTCACCCACTTTGCTCTTTATGACGCCGACGACCGTGAGTTCTTTATTGTTACCGCCTACGGTCAAACGGACTTTTTCACCCACACCCTTTATATCGAGCGTTTGCAGGCCGGGGGAATCGATTGGGATGTATTTATAGAGGAGGTTAGATCCAAGTATGATGGCGCCGAATTCGTTCGGTTTCAAAAAGCGGCCCTCGACGATTTTATCCGCAATGCCCGTCAAGGCATTTTCACGTACAGGGTCGATGCCCGCCACAATTGCACGCGCGTAGTCCGGCGTGTCTTTCGGGTTGAGCTGCTTCTTATAGCCGGCGGTGATGGTTGCGGGTTCCGCGTAGCGGGTAACGTAGCTTACTACGCCGTCCGTGCGGGCTATAAGCGAAAGGATTGCGGGCGTTTGTTCAATGTAAGCCTTGGAGGCTGGTGGGGAGAGGAGAATATCGGAAGAATAGCGTACGCGGTTTGCGAGACTCGAGCTTTCGATAAGGCCCACGAGCACGCCGCCTACGATAACGAGGTTCACGAACGTGAGGGTGATAAGTATGATGGTGAGCGCGGACGCCCAGCGGTTACCGCGTACGGTGTCGCGGAGCGCTATAAAGAACGCGACGCGGAGAACGGATATTGAGCTCATAACGGGATCGTGATGTTCGCGGTTAAGCCGTTCTTTAAGAACGCGCCGTATTTCGCGTTGCTTACGGAAATTTTTACACGGTAGTACACAACGTCGTTGATCGGGCGGCCGGCGGGTTCGACGGATATGATAGTCCCCGCGATAGTTTCTTCGGCGTATGCGTCGAGCAGTACCGATACGCGCATGCCGGTTTTGATTTTACCGATATACGCTTCGGGGATATCCGACTGTACTTCGAAGCCAGCACCTGCGAGCGAGAAGGCGGGGGAGCCGGCCGCAATAAACTGGCCGACTTCGGTTTTCTTATCCGTTATCGTTCCGGTAAAGGGCGCGCGGAGATAGCTCTGGTCGAGCCGCGTTTGGGATTGTAGTACCGAGGCGTCCGCGCTCGCTACGCGGGCTCCTTGGGCTTGGATTTCCGCTGCCTGCGCGCGTAATTTTTGCGTAAGGTCGCTCACGGATGCTATTGCCGCGTTCGTTCCGTCGAGCGCCACGGTAACTGCGGCTTTATAGGATGCAAGCGTCGTCGCGTCGAGGCTCGCCTGCGCGGTAAGGGCGTTTTGCGCTAAGTAGAGCAGGGCGCGGATGTCCGTAAGGCGCTTCGTCGCGTCCGTAAGGTCTCCGCCTGAAAGTAGTTTTTGCCATGCGATAAGCGAGCGACCCGCGGCAGCACGCGCCGTATAAATATCGTTTTCAACTTGCGAGTCTTTTGTTTGGAATGTAAGGCGCGGCGTTACGTCGTCGTCCATGAAAAGCGGGTCGAGCTGTTTGCGAACCGCATCCTCGGCCTTGGCGTACGCTTGGCTCGTTACCGTGCCTTTCTGGCTTTCGTAGTTTTCGAGGGCAGTTTCGGCTTTAGCTGCGTCTGCGCGCGCGGCTAAAGCGTCGCTTTTCGCTTTCGCAAGGTCGGCCTGCGCTTCGGAGGCGTCGAGCGTGCCGATTATTGCTCCTTCCGCGACCCGCGCGCCTATACGATAGGGGAGGGTAACGATGATGCCGGAGCGCTTGAACCCAGCATCCGCTTTTTGTAGGGGGACTACAGTACCAACCGCCGTAATGGAGTTTTCGAGTTCTTGGACGGTGCTCGTCGCAGTATCTGTGGTAGTAGTAACGTCCGCCGCGTCCTTGGCGGAGAGGTAGCGGTATTCGCCGTAGAGTCCGGCGCACGCGATTATAAGGATAATAACCCACGTGCGGGTGCGCATATTGAGCAAGTAATTCATAGGCGCTTATAATAACTATTTTTTGCCATTTTGGCAAGATATTTTGGAGTATCGGGAATTCTGCCGTAGTATTGCGATATGAAACTTTCAATTGGAGAAAAAGCCCCGTTATTTTCGCTGCCGGATCAAAACGGCGCCACCCATAATCTCGCGGATACGGCGGGCAAGCGCGTGCTTTTGTATTTCTACCCCAAGGACGATACGGGCGGCTGCACCAAGCAGGCGTGCAGTATAGAGGCCGCGTTGCCTGATTTTACGGAGCTTGGCATCACGGTGTTCGGTATAAGCGTCGATCCTGTCAAAAGCCATGCTAAGTTCGCCGCAAAGTACGGCTTATCCTTCACGTTATTATCAGACGAAAACAAGGAGGTGGTAGAAAAATACGGTGTATGGGGCAAAAAGAAGTTTATGGGTCGCGAGTACATGGGTACGATGCGTACCTCGTTTTTGATAGGC
>CAYTBX010000005.1:0-25423 GCA_964436175.1 uncultured Candidatus Saccharibacteria bacterium | reverse complement strand
GAAGTTTATGGGTCGCGAGTACATGGGTACGATGCGTACCTCGTTTTTGATAGGCAGAGATGGGATTATCGAAACAATATATGAAAACGTGAAGCCCGAAACCCATGCGGTTGATGTGCTCGCAGACCTCGTAAAATAACGAAACGTCGCTTTCGTTATCACGCGGTTGCTACTTGACATAAGGCACTCTTCCGTTATATACTGCGCTTACTACTGAGGACTTGGACCGCGCGTTCGTTATTGTAACGACATGCCGACCGGTATCGGGTCACATGTCGTACGAGCCAACCCTAACGAACTAATTACAGGGAATACAGCTCGAATCCACGCGTTTTTATAGTGCGTGCGGCGACTGGTAGGGATTGTTATGGAAAATATAAAAGAAGAAGGAATTTTGTTTACGAATCTCGGCATATCTGGCGAGATTCTCGAGGTATTAACTAAAAAAGGATATACGACGCCTACGCTGATTCAGCAGAAGGCTATAACGCCGTCTATTGAAGGCAAGGACGTGGTAGGTATTGCGCAGACGGGTACGGGTAAAACCCTCGCGTTCGCCGTGCCGATGCTCCAGCGCCTTATGGAGATGAAGGGTAAGATTGGCCTCGTTGTCGTGCCTACCCGCGAACTCGCAGCGCAGGTTGAAGAGACGTTTGTTAAAGTCGGTGGCCCCTTGGGTCTCCGCACCGCGCTCCTTATTGGTGGCGCGGCCATGGGCCCGCAACTGGGCGCTATCCGCCGCGGCCCGCACGTTATTATCGGTACGCCCGGGCGTATTAACGACCATCTTTCGCAGGGTACGTTCAAGGGTGATACGGTTGCAGTCTTAGTTTTGGACGAGGCAGACCACATGTTCGACATGGGCTTCTTGCCGCAGATCAAGGATATTATTTCTACCTTGCCGAGCGAGCGTCAGACACTTCTCTTTTCGGCAACTATGCCGCAAGAAATCTTTACCCTCGCCTCGCGCCACATGAAGACGCCACTTCGTATCGAAATCGCCCGTGCCGGCACCATTGCCGACCGCATGGACCAAGAAATCTTCGTGGTTACAAAAGACCAAAAGAACCGCCTCTTGGAACACTTACTTATGGAGTACAAGGGCGCAGTGCTTATTTTCTGCCGTACGAAGCACGGCGCGAAGAAACTGTGCGCTAATATCCGCGTCATGGGCCACGGCGCTTCGGAAATCCATTCCAACCGCTCGCTCGGCCAGCGCCGCGAAGCCCTCGACAGCTTTAAGTCGGGGTCCAAACGCGTTTTGGTAGCTACGGACATTGCCGCTCGCGGTATCGACGTCACGGGTATCGAGCTCGTGGTTAACTACGACTTGCCGGAGCAGGCAGAAGACTACGTGCACCGCATCGGCCGCACGGGCCGCGCGGGCATGGCAGGCAAAGCCGTTTCTTTGGTTACTGCAGACCAGTATTACAAAGTGAAGATCATCGAACGGCTTATCCGTATGCCAATCGCGGTTTCTAAATTGCCGGCAACATTGCCCGCATACCGCACGCCGGTATATGTAGCAGACGACGAGCCGCAATCCGGTGGTCGTTCGCGCTTCGGTTCGAGCCGCCCTGCTTCGCGCTTTGCAACGGCCAGCTCGCGCGCTTCTTACGCGCCCCGCTCGACGGGGAGCTTCCAGAGTGCTGGTCGGTTCGCGAGCTCGCGCCCCGCGCAGCCAGCCAGCTTCGGCCGCGTAGGTAGGTATTCGAGCCCGCGTCCGCAATCCGGCGGCTCCGCGTCGCGCACGCGCCGGTAAAGCTAGTTATAGAATTAAAAAAACAGCGGGGCATCCCCGCTGTTTTTTACGCATGGTATTCTCTGATTAATGAAAATCTACGTAACTGCCAAACCGAACGCACGGGTAAATAAAGTAGAAAAGCACGACGACGTTCATTTTACCGTGTCCGTGCAAGCGGAGCCGGTGCAAGGACGGGCAAATAGTGCCGTAATAGAAGCACTCTCCGACTATTTTGATATCCCGAAAAGCCGCATAACGATACTCCGTGGGCAGACGAGTAGGGAAAAGATAATTGAAATTTCATAGGCTTCGGGCTACTATGGTTGCGGTTCGTTGTTGTAGGAATATCCCCCACACATACACTTTACGGAGGAGAGATTGTGGATAACGAAGAAAGTGGGGAATCGCCCCTCGAACGATTGTTTGCGGAATTCGTGAAGGCGACGCTTAAGGCCTTGAGCGTCGATGATGTGCTTGCGTATTTCACCGTCGCCCTGGTCAATCTTGGGTTGGAAAAAGACGAAGCACTCAAAGAGAAGATCGGGGAATTGGTCTTGGGGCTCGTACAGGAGCGGATCAAGAGGTTTCATCCTGCGAGTCATGGCGATGGAGTGATCGTTGCGCTTAAGAATGTCGCTGACGAATTGAAGCGGGCAATGCGCCATCAGAAGTGAATATCGATGTGCTTGAGACGGCCGCGCGTGCAATCGCGCGGCCGTTTTTTTGATATTTTAAGGACGGTACGATAGTATTATCGGATTATGAAAATACTGTTAAGTGTCGCGCTTATAGCGCTCGTCGCGTTCGTGGGCTACGTAGCATATCTCGGGTTTACGGGAACGCCCGCCTCTTTGCCGTTTGCAAGCGGTACTGGTTCCGTGGCAACCTCAACGCTAGATATGATAAACGAAATGCAATCGACGGACGTAGTAGTAGGCACCGGAGCCGAAGCGGTAACCGGCAAGAAAGTAACGGTCCATTACGTAGGCACGCTTATGGATGGTACTAAGTTCGACGCGTCGAAAGATCACGGCCAGCCGTTTTCTTTTACGCTCGGTACGGGGCAGGTGATACAGGGCTGGGACGAAGGCGTAGTGGGTATGAAGGTGGGCGGTAAGAGAAACCTCGTGATTCCGGGCGAACTCGCCTACGGAGCGGCAGGTACGCCGGACGGCACGATTCCCCCGAACGCCACTCTCAAGTTCGAGATAGAGTTACTTAAAGTAGAATAAGGTTGAATAAATAAGGAGGGCGTGGTATTCTGATTATTCATCAGGGCCGCGCCCTCTTTTATTTTATGGCAGACATCAGGAACATCGCTATCATTGCGCACGTCGACCACGGCAAGACTACCCTTGTCGACGGTCTTTTAAAGCAGACGAACACCGACTTGGGTAAATCCGCGGGCGTGGAGGCCATTATGGACTCGAACGATATCGAGCGTGAGCGCGGTATCACTATTTTTTCCAAAAACGCGGCAGTTGTTTACAAAGGCGCGAAGATCAATATTATCGACACCCCCGGCCACGCGGACTTCGGCGGCGAGGTTGAACGCGTTTTGAACATGGCTGACGGTTCGCTCCTCTTGGTCGACGCGCAGGAAGGCCCGATGCCGCAGACGCGCTTCGTATTGAAGAAAGCGCTTGCTATCGGCCACAAGATAATCGTCGTCGTAAACAAAATCGACAAGCCGAACGCCCGCATCGAATACACGTTGGATAAGGTGTTGGAGCTTTTCATAGAACTGGGCGCCACGAACGAGCAGCTCGATTTCCCCGTAGTCTACGCCGCCGGCCGTTTGGGCAAGGCAGGACTCGAGCCAGACATGGAAAAGATGACGGACTTCGTGCCGCTTTTCGACGCCGTCATGAAGCATATTCCGGCTCCGAAGGCGCAAACGGAAGGCGCGCTCCAGATGATGGTGGTTTCTTTATCGTACGACAACTACAAGGGTAAAATAGGTATTGGCCGCGTGACGCGCGGCAAGATTATGGCAACCCAGCCGGTTGCAATCGTCGCTAATGACGGAACCGTGCGTAAATCGAAGATTACGTCGCTTATGGTATTTTCCGGCCTCGGTAAAGCGGATGCGACAGAAGTCGGTGCGGGCGACATCGCCGTGCTTTCGGGTATTCCCGATATTACGATAGGCGACACGGTAACGGATATCGAAAATCCCGAAGCCTTGCCGGCAATCACCATAGAAAAGCCGACCGTGAAGATGATCTTCAGTGTTAATGATTCGCCGTTCGCTGGCCGCGAGGGGCAATACTGTACGTCGCGCAACATCAGCGAGCGCTTAATGCGCGAACTCGACGGTGACGTAGCGCTCCGCGTGGATGACGGCGATACTCCGGACCAGTTCGTGGTTTCCGGCCGCGGCGAATTGCATTTGGCTATTTTAATCGAGAAGATGCGTCGCGACGGGTTCGAGCTGCAGGTATCCCGCCCCGAAGTTATTATGAAGGTAGAGGACGGTAAGACCATGGAGCCGGCAGAGGACGTATGGATTGAAGCTCCCGAATCGTATTCGGGGACGATTATCGAGCGCCTTTCTAACCGCAAGGGTGAAATGCGTAATATGAGCGTGGATAACGGCATCGTGAATTTCCACTTTTTCGTGCCGACGCGCGGGCTTATCGGCTTCCGTAACGAGTTTATAATTGACACGAAAGGTAAGGGGATTATTAACTCCCTCTTCGCCGGCTACTTTCCTAAATGGGACACTATCGAGGCAGGTAAGCACGGTTCGCTCGTAGTGCACGAATCCGGCTCAACCACGGCCTACGGCCTTTTGAACTCCCGCGACCGCGGCGTTCTCTTTATCGGCCCCGGCGTCGAAGTATATGCGGGGCAGGTATGCGGCGAGCATGCTAAAGACAATGACTTATCCGTGAACGTCTGCCGCGAAAAGCAGTTGAATAACTTCCGCGCGAAGACGGAGGCTGTGAGCGACGACCTCATTCCGCCGCGCGTCATGTCCTTGGAGCAGTCGCTCGAATATATCGGCGACGACGAGCTCGTAGAAGTCACCCCGAAATCTATCCGCATCCGCAAGCGCGAACTGAAGGGAGCTGGTCGTAAGGTTTAGCGTTGTTTCGTATGCTATACTTTTAGCATATGGAAAAAACGCTTTATAATCCGCCGACGCTTGATGAGTTAAAGCATCTGCGTAAAAAGATGCGCCGCACGGACATAGAGCACAAGGAAAAACTTTCTTTTCTTGAGCGCGTGGCGATAGGCATTAGCAATCACGTGGGGTCGGCGGGTTTTTTCCTCATCCTTATCTGCGTTACCGTTGGATGGCTCGGGTGGAATATGTTCGCGCCCATCGATATGCGGTTCGACCCGTATCCGGCGTTTGTGCTCTGGCTTTTCATTATTAATATTTTTCAGCTGATGATGATGCCACTCCTTATGATCAGTCAGAACCTGAGCGGCCGGCATTCTGATGCCCGCGCCGAAGCGGATTTCGAAATAAACACCAAGGCGGAGTTCGAAATCGAAGTCGTCCTCCAGCATTTGGAAAATCAGAACGCGATGATCATCCAGATTTTAGATAGGTTGGAGCACCGCAAGTAATGGGTGTTAGGGTGATTCCTTCCACGAGGAGATGACGGTGGGGGAGCTAATTTTCACGATCGTAACGGATACTTTTGTAGTATGATTCCGCACCGTCGCACGCGTTACGACGGTGCGGTTATACGTCCCCGTGCCGGCTATAGGCAGTATTTCGCAGGCAATTCCGTCCATTGCTATTGATTCGTTGCCGGCGTAGCCAATAATCGTTTGGAGTTTTCCTATGGCGATTTCGGCGCAGGCGTCTGCCTGCGCGAGCGCTGTAACGCTCGCCGCGTTACGGATACTTGAAAGCGTCTGGTCGCGCGCGCGGAGCGCCATGCCGCTCGTCATAGTAATGATGAACCCGCCGATTATAAGTACGGATGCGACCGCGGCAAACCCTTTGTCAGTGCGCATATATGTTATTGCTCAGTATAAAATTTTTTGATGCCGTGCCCTTCGTAAGCGTGAAAGACGTTCGCACGAATCCCGCGGTACTTGAACTCGAAATGCCTTGGAATTCGAGGTTGGTTGCCGAAACCCCTCTCTCCGTTATGCGTTGCGGTGCCGTTGTGCCTGCGGTTATTTCGATTGCTCCATTACCCAAAGAAAGCGTAATGGGTGTCGTACCCGTAGCATACGAAAGGATGAGCGTGGTTGAGGTTGCGCCCGCAAGCGGGCTTTGCAGGGTTGTGGCGGACCGGACCCAACTCCCGATTATTTTTTCTGCAATACGAACGCTTCGTTCCACGGACGATAGATCGTCGAGCCGCCTTTTTTCGTTAATAGTTCGCACCGCGGCTGTTACGAGGAGGGTGGCTAGCGTTATCGCTACTCCGCAGTAAATAACGAACTCGAATAAGGAAAATCCTTTTTGCATGTCAGTTTGGCTGGACGGTAACATAGGCGTGCGAATTATCCGTGAAAGTGAATTTTACTATGAAGTTTACCGTAGTTACGGGCCCTTGGAATGTAAAATTCGTATTGCTTTCCGATTGGCCGACGTTAAGCGTTTTATCCGTAATATCCAAAAGCGTTCCGGAGGGTTGTTTGCCGTTTGGTGATCCGGTACCGTTATGGCTCCAGACGATGTCGCCGAGCCGAATAGATTGCAGTTTCGAGTCATCGTCCCACCATGCGGTCATTTCTTTGATCACGATGGGAATCGGGCCGGTGTTCCGAAGTATCATGCCGTTGAGCTGCTTATTACCATTATCGAGACTCCCTGTTGCCGCAGTGAGGTCGAAGGCAATGAAGTGCGCCATGCCGAGGTCTTGGTCAATGTCGAGAAGGAGAGTGGTGATAGTCGAAGAAGAATATGCGCCTGCAGCCGTACTCGTTATTTTTTTAGTACGCAGGTCGAAAGAGGATATGGTGACCGTGCGCGTGAATCCGTTCTGCGTATCGGATGCGCCTAAAAACGCCCACGTACTTGTGCCGAAGGCTATGCCGTGCGTACCGTTGGTTAATAAGTTGAAGTCGTAGTCGCGTATCGCGCGCGCCGCTTCAATGCCTTCTTTCGCCAAAAAAATAGCCTGTAATTCGTTTACGCCGTGTTTTGCGAGCGGCCGGATGCTTGCGGCGTAGGATACGAGCATTAGTGAGCCTGCAACGAGCAGGCCGCATGCGACGAGCACCTCCGTAAGCATTTGCCCGCTTCGGTTTTCCATGTTTCAGGAAACACTCACGCTCAGTTCGTAGATCGGTACGATTACGGAGAAGGCGATGGCGCCTATCATAACGGCGATGAAAAGCAGTAAGACGGGTTCTATGACGGTCGGTATGTCTTTAGTTTTTTGCCGTACTTCCTTTGCGTAAAATTCGGCGAGATATTGGAATGAATTGGATAATGTTCCGCTTTTTTCGCCCGTAGCGAGAATGGATACGACTTGCCGCGGGTATAATCGCGGGTAGTCTTTCATGGCGGCAGAAAGCGAGGTGCCGGTACGGATGCGTTCGGCAATGGAAACGAACGACGTCTTGTATTCTGCGTTTTCGATTACGTCGCTTATTACGGTTACCGCTTCGTTCATGGGTATGCCGCTTTTAAAACAGGTGTAAAAAAGCTGCGATATAACGGCCATTTCGTAATCGACCATGAGCGTGCCAAAAAAAGGAATGCGCAGGTAAAAGGCGTCGCGTACGGCGCGGACGGAGCTAAGCTTGAAAAGGGCGAAAAATGCGACGATGCCGGCTATAATTGCCGCAATGACGCCGTACCAGTACGCCTGCACGAATTCAGTTATCTTAAAAAGCATCTTCGTCATCCACGGCAACTCCACGTCCATATCCGCAAAGAGCGGTAGGAGTTTTGGCAGGACGAAAAGATTAAGCGCGATCGCGAGCGTGATGACGGCGCCAATAACGATTTTCGGGTAGAGCGTTGCGGAGTTTATATCTTTCCGCATGTCATTTTCGCGTTCCAGCCAGTCGGCGAGGAAGATGAGGTTTTCTTCCAGTCCGCCGCTTACTTCACCCGTGCGCATAAGCGCCTTGAACACGTTGTCGAATATGGGATATTTGGCGAACGATGCGGAAAGCGGCGTTCCATGGCCAACGTCATCTTTTACCGCGAGGATAATGGTTTTGAATTTTTTGGATCGCGCCTGCTCCGCAAGCTCGATTAAGGCTTCGTCAATGGTAACGCCGCTCTTTAGCATCACCGAAAGGTTTTTTACGAAATTGACTTTGTCGGCGGGCTGGATTGCGGTAAACATGGGTATCAGGTGCTTGTGGTGCGGATGACTTCAGATAGGGTTGTTTCTCCCCGTAGTATTTTTGCCGCACCGTCGCCTAATAATGATACCATGCCGTCTTTAGTCGCTTGCGCCGCGATGACGTCCGCGGATGATTTTTGCGTTATGAGGGGGCGTAGTTCATCCGTTACTTCGAGTACTTCCATAACGCCGATACGTCCCTTGTAACCGGTCGTGCCGCAGACGGCGCATCCCACGCCTTTATAAAAGGGGATTTGGGTAATGTCGGCATTGTTACCGAGTTTCAAAAGGTGTTCGAGTAGCTTCTTTTCATGGCTGAGAAGCGTTATTTCTTCGGGGGATAGGCGGTATTCCGTTTTGCATTGCGTGCAAATTTTACGTACGAGGCGTACGGCAACGACGAGGTTCAATGCGGAAGCAACGAGGAAAGGCTCTACGTGCAGTTCCATGAGGCGGGGGAACGCCGTCGGGGCATCGTTCGCGTGGAGCGTAGATAAAAGCACGTGCCCTGTCATGGCGGCGGATACGGCAATGCCCGCCGTTTCTTCATCGCGGATTTCACCTACCATGATGACGTTCGGGTCCTGCCGCACGATGCTACGCAGGCCGTTCGCGAACGTCAGGTCTTTTTTCGGGTTCGCCTGTATCTGCTGGACGTGATCCATGTCGTATTCCACGGGATCCTCGATAGTCATGATATGCACTTCGGGTTTGTTGAGTATTTGAAGAATCGCGTAGAGGGTGGTCGTTTTGCCGGATCCCGTGGGGCCGACGGCTAAAATCATGCCGTATGCTTTCGCGATTGCCCGTTGCACCTTTTCAAGATTTTCGGGTGAAAATCCAAGACTTTCGAGGCCGAAGTCATCGTACCGGTCGGTCAGTAGGCGCATAACGGCGTTTTCGCCGTCGGTAACGGGCACTATTGAAATACGTACGTCAAACGTTATTGTCCCGCTTTCGAATAAAAAGCGGCCGTCCTGAGGGCTCCCGTGCTCGTCGGTGCGCAGGCGCGACATGATCTTGAGGCGTGAGATTATCTTTTCGTGCAGTTCTTTTTCATATGCCGCTACTTCATGCATGATGCCGTCTATACGAAACCGTACGATAATGCGGTTTTTTTGCGGTTCGATGTGGATGTCCGACGCGCGGTTGTCGTACGCGTATTCCATGAAGGCGTCTACGAGGCTTACGATATTGCTCTCTTTCAGCGGGTCGGCCTTCAGTTCGGCAATGAGTGTTTTTACTTTAAGAGCGAGATCGGATCGATACAGCGCTAAAAGGTCTTCAAAGCTTGAAGGCGTGCAATAGTAGGGTTCTAGTATATAAGTAGTCTTTTTTTGAAGGGTATTTATAGCACTTTCGTTTTCGGGGTCAGGAGTCATTACGCGCAATATGTTTTTCGCGGTATCGAGTTCAAACGCCACCATTTTGTATGACTTGGCGGCAATTTCGGGGATAAGATTTAGTACGGCGGGGTCGATGACGATGTCTTTTGCGGGCTTAAACTTGTATCCGTGCGCCTTTGCTACCGTTTCTCCTAGTTGGTCGCTTTTAATACCGCATTTTTTAACCAAGACGAGGCCAAGATCTTGTCCCGCTTGTTCCGCCTCCGCTACGCATTTTGCAAGATCGTCTTCTTTTATAGCGCCGCTTACGAGGAGTGGCTGTAGGTCATCTCGGGAGATTATCATATTCTTTATATATAGCACGGAATTTTGCGGATATAAAAAGAACCCCTTACGGGGTTCTTTTTATTGGTTATCTGCCGCCGAAGTCCCTGCGAGGGGCGTTCTGACGGTGACAATCCCTGCAGAGGAGCTGGTCGAGCCGAGCTGGGTCGGGCTGAAAAGGAAGTTCCTTTATCGGGCCGGCGCACTTCGAGCACTTCCAATCTCCCGAGAACATCTGGCGCTGGAAGTTACCGCCTCCCATGCCACCATTGTTGCGTTCGAATGCCATTAGTGTCTTTGTTTGCTTTATAAACGACTTTCCGAGATTAAAGACAAAAGGCATTCGCCGATTTGTTCGTTAAATCTTCGTTGCCTAAAGCATACCACGGAGGGGGAGGCGTGTCCATGAAACGGCATATGGTATTATTGGTAGATGCAGTTCGCTCGGTTCGATTCGTTAGTGGTGCATCGTATAAAAAAGATTGCCGAACCGTGCGCGCGCGGTGCTTTATTTATTATTTTTTTCTGGTTCGGCTTGCTTAAGGTGATGAATATGAGCCCGGCTGATCCGCTCGTCGCACTACTCCTAGACAAGACCATGCCGTTTATCGCGTTCGAGGGCTTCCGTATATTCTTCGGCTTGTACGAAATGGTTATTGGCCTCGCGTTCCTTTCTGCGGGTAGAGAGCGGCTTGCCGTTATATTGCTCTTGCCTCATATGGCGACGACGTTTTTACCGCTCGTCCTTTTACCTGATGAGACATGGGTAAGCGTGCTTGTCCCCACGTTTGTAGGGCAGTATATAATAAAGAATTTAATAATTATCGCGCTCGCGTTATCCCTTGCGGCGCATTTGCATCCAATTACTACTTCGCGACGACGTCGCGGTCCTTCCACATCTTAGGTAGCATATCTGCCGGCTTCCATTCTTTTTTGATCTTCTTTAGGTTTGCTCCTGACTGGTACTTACCGTCTCCCTTCTTACCATATGTTCCCGCATTGTCTTTTTCCTCGAGCGGTTCCACTTCAAAAAATACTATTTGTGCGATGCGGCGGCCCACCACGAGCGGTATGTGGTAGTAGCGGCTGTGGTTCGTTATCTGCATCGTCCAGCGGTTCACGTAGCCTACGTCGCCCCAGCCGGCGCATTTGCACACGCTGATAAAGTTGCGGGCGGTGCTCGAGCGTGCCTTAAGCATCGTGTCCACTACCTCCGTGCCGCCGATGAATTCTTCGGTATGCGCGAGTACGGTTTCCATGGGCGCGAGCCAAATCACCAAATCGTCTTTCTTAATTCCCGCAACACCATCCTTGCCGAACTTTTCGGCAACTAAGTGCTTTTTGCCCCACACGCGGTACGTATCCTCTTCGTTATATAAATTAAAAACGGTTTCGCCCTCCTTCGGGATTTGCTCGCGGTAATAATGTTTACCGAGCGTTACGTCGTAGCTCGCGTTGCCGAGGTTCTTCGGGTTGTACGCGTCGATCGTTATCGTCCCTTTTTTTATATGCCGTAAAATCGCGGGTGCGGATAGTAACATCCTGCGAGCATAAGAGGGTCTGTAAAAAGCGTCAAGCTCTGCGTCGGGTATATGTATTGCATAAAATAACCAAATAGGGTATTATAGCCGTGTTGTCAGGGGTACGTTCATTGGCACTAGTAACCAGAAGGAGGCGCATCATGGAATTGTGCGTTACTCAGAAAAGAGAAGGTCCGTTCGAGACGTTGCTTGCGGCTGCCCCTACGGGCGGCGAGATCAAGCTCGGCAGGTTCGATTGCAGTGGTTGGAAATTCGGTTGCCGCATTCTCGTTATGCGTAAACGCAATCGGTTTTTACCGTACGGAGCGCTGACGGCGCCGAGGTCACGTTGGGCGAGGGCGCTCACCAGGAATACGAAGCATGTTTCGAGGGCGTCGTTATTCGGCGCGAAAACCAGTTCTTCTATTTGGCGGACGGTGAAGAGAAGTCTTTGGGAGAGCACGATTATGACGATTGGGGTGCGAACCTCAGCGGAGTGTTCTTCAGGAAAGATCATCGTTTTTGGGTCGTCGATCGCGAAGGAGAAAAACGAACGCTCGGTAAACATGCCATGACCTCCGCTTTCCAGATGACCCAGAAAGGCCTTGTGCTCGATAACAACGGCAGTTTGAAATGCCTTACGCATGACGGGCATGTCATCAAGTTGGGTAAGCACGATCAGGGATGCTTGAATGCCTATCATGCAGGCCTCCTGATTTTTAGAAACGATGACGTTTGTTTCCGGATCTGCGATGATGGCTCTGAAATTCCCCTCGGTGCGTGCCCTCCTATTCGTGTCCAAGCCAGCGCATATGGGGTCGTCATGAAAAACAGTCAGGGATTTTTCGACCTGAGGCCTGGGTGTGGGCCGCGCAGTCTTGGTAACTATCCGGATCAGAAGGGGGATTGGGAGGTGACTCCGCACGGCATTCTTATTGAGAATGAGGGTGGGCTGTTCAGCCTGATCGTTCTCAAGCCGTAACCGACGGCTGTCCGGTTTTCAGCGAGCGGCGTTCCGAAAGGGACGTCGCTTTTTTGTTTATAAAAAGAAAACCCCAGCCGTGCGTCAAGCGGCCGGGGTTTCAATCTCTAATCCATTCCTCTCCGCGCCATGACATGGCCCATGTTGCCATAAGCGGCTCGCGTTTCGATTGGCGCATGACTTCGTCGGCAACGCGTTCCGCCTGCTTGTACGCGGTAAGAACCTGCCAATTTTCCGCGAGCGCCCACTCCTTTTCAAGTGTTTCGCTGAACGGCAAGAAACTGTTGTGGAGAAGCTGGGAGCCCTGTTCACAACCGAATCTTTGCGAGTCGCCATGACATGGCCCCAAAAGGATCATGCTGCTGTCGATATCCCATATCGCCTTCGGGGATTTCGATATGACGACCAGTTGCGTCTCATTCCGGAAATGCATATTTTCGTGATGCGTTTCCGCCATGTACATATCGACGCGGGCGAGCCTCAGGCGCTTGAACATCTCATCTTTAGATAGCGCCTTCCGGCATGCGGTAGCGGCTTTGAGCGAACTATAGGGGATTAATCCGTTCCACTCGAAATTATTCTCGTTAAGGCCGTAAAAGTATTCCCATGTGTTGGGTTCCCTGCTTGCTAGGCAGAGATATCCGTGTATCTCGCGCATAGCAGGCTCCTTGTGAAATAGAGGGGTTTTCGAACAACTGCAGGCAGGTTATTCCATTGCCGTAGTATTTTCCAGAGCCCATTCCAAAAATAGGCCGCAGGCGGTTTCGGGATATTTCTGAGCGAGAGCCGGGATCTTTCGACGAGGAATACATAAGTATTCCGAGGAGAAAATCGCGGTTCGCAGCCGGAAATAACCGAAAACGGCGCGGATGTCTTCCTAAGCTATTTTTGAAATGGGTTCTGATGTGGTACGTCTTATATCATATGGAAAACCAAACGACTTCGCCAAAAGACGTGTTTTTGCACCTTTTCTCGATATTCGCCCTGTATATTGCCGCAGGAGCGTTCGTTTCGCTGATATTCGACTATATAAACATCTATCTGCCGGATGCCTTAAATCCCTACGAGGCGCAGGGAGCATACGGCTCTATCCGATGGGCAATTGCTTCGCTCGTCGTCGTTTTCCCTGCCTACGCATGGAGCTCGTGGGCGCTCGAGCGCGGATATGCGGCAAACCCCGCCACGCGTGAATTAAAGACCCGTAAGTGGCTTATTTACTTTACGCTTTTTCTCGCGGCCGTAATCATCGCGGGCGACGTGGTTTCGCTCGTCTATTCGCTTTTGAATGGCGACCTTACGACGCGTTTCGGGCTTAAAGCCGCTACCGTACTCGCCGTTTCGGGCGCCGTATTCGGCCACTATTTACCTCAGTCACGTAACACTGCCTAACTATGAAAATCCTTCCTATTACCGTAAGCATTGTTGTAGTAGCCGCCGTTATCGCTGGATTTTTTATTGTCGGTTCCCCCATGACCCAGCGCGCACGCCGGTTCGATGAGCGCCGCGTAAGCGACTTGCAGGCCATTCAGTGGGAAATAGTTAATTATTGGCAGATGAAAGCCACGTTACCCGATACGCTTGATGCATTACGTAACGACATCCGTGGGTTCGTGCCGCCGACTGATCCTGAAACCGGAGCCGCGTACGAATATACGGGGTACGGTTCGGAAGGTCCGGTTTCGTTTGAGCTGTGCGCCACATTTACCATGCCAGCAGGAAATAGCGCAGAGGGCGTAACGCGGCCCATGCCGGAAAAAGGCATTGAGGGTGGTAGCTGGGCTCACGAAGCGGGCCGTACGTGCTTTACGCGTAGGATAGACAAGGACCTATACCCGCCCCTTGGAGCAAAGCCGATGCCCGTGATACAGTAAAATCATCCCCGTATTAAATACGGGGCATCAGGGTGATTTTGCTCCCAGAAGAGCTTGCTCCGCAAGTTATCTGTCAAAGCATCGCAACGGGCAATGCCCTTATGCGAGCATGGGTAGTGAAACCATCTAAAGGTCGCTTGCGTTTCGAATTTGATTTCTAAAATCTAAAAAATGCGTGACAAGATAATCTGTACGAACACCGGCATGTTCCTCATCCGTTTGGGACTCGGTCTCGTATTCATCGCGCACGGTTGGGGTAAGCTCGCGCACTTGCAGGAAACAATCGGTTTCTTCGCAACAGCGGGGCTTCCGGCATTCGTTGCGTACCTCGTGTCGCTGGGTGAATTCATCGGCGGTATCGCGATGGTGCTCGGCGTTTGCACCAAGTGGGCGGGTTTCGGCATCGCCATCATTATGGCGGGCGCTGTCTACTTCACGTGGGGTAACGGGTTCACGGGCGGCTACGAATTCCCGCTTATGCTTCTCCTTACCGCGCTTGGTATCGCGTTCACGGGGCCGGGAACGGCAACGGTGTACGCGTTGAAGAAGGGCAACTAGTTTTTACGGGTTGTAATCAGGCCGCTTTCCGTTATCCTTTCGGGATATGGAAAGCGGTTTTGATTTACGCGTTCAAATAATTTTGAAGGAGTTAAAAAGGCTTTTTCCTAAGCCAGAAATTGCTTTAACGTACTCGAATAACTGGGAGCTTATGGTTGCGGTGCAGCTTTCCGCCCAGTGTACCGACAAGCGGGTAAATATAGTTACGCCCATTCTTTTTAAAAAGTATCCGCGACTCGAGGATTATTGCGCCGCGGATCCGGTGGAATTCGAAAAGGATATCCACTCGACGGGATTCTTCAGGAATAAGACGAAGAATATTTTGGCGGCGGCAAAGATTATCAAGGAGAAGTTTAATGGGGAGATTCCGCGCACCATGGAAGAGATTCTTACGCTTCCGGGGGTAGCGCGTAAAACGGCGAACGTCGTCCTTGGTAATGCCTATGGCGTGGTTGAAGGCATTGCGGTCGATACGCACGTAATGCGCTTGGCGCAGAAGTTGGGCTTAAGTAAGCATAAGGACCCGGTGCGGATTGAGCGCGACTTAATGGCTGCTATCCCCAAAGAAGAATGGTTTGCGTTTACCTATCGATTAATAGATTACGGCCGCGCGTACTGCGTTGCGCGTCCGCATGCCCATGCAGATTGCCCTTTAGCCGTAGCACTTTCGAAATAAGAAAAACGGGTTTATCGTAATAACAGATATGAAATACACCACAAAGGCAACGGATATAGAATTGTCGGTTTCCGTAGAGGAGTATGTGGCGAAAAAGATGGCGTCACTCGACAAGATTACGGCGCATTTTGGCGGGCATTCCGCCGCGCACGTGGAGCTTGCGCGTACCACGCGGCACCACCGCTCGGGCGACGTGTTCCGCGCGGAAGTGCAGCTGCACGTGAAGGGTAGGGATGTACGGGCAGAAGCCGTAGGGGAGACTATCTTCGAGGCAATGGATAAGGCGCAGGAGGATATACGTACGGAATTGGAACGTCTTAAGGAAAAGAGTGTGGATTCGGTAAAGACTGGTGGCCGCGCGATCAAAAAATTATTAAAAGGCGAATAGGAGAATATATACTATTTTATGCAATTGCACAGAATAGTATATATTCGGAATTTATATTGTTTTAGATATGGATAAGATCGATGAGGGCATGATTGCCGTATGGAAACCGTCGGGCATGTCGTCGCACGATGTGATTAACCGCATCCGTAGGGCTTCGGGAATACGCACTGTGGGGCACGCGGGCACGCTCGACCCTT
The DNA here is from genome assembly GCA_964436175.1 of uncultured Candidatus Saccharibacteria bacterium. Classification (GTDB taxonomy): domain Bacteria; phylum Patescibacteriota; class Minisyncoccia; order UBA6257; family UBA11618; genus CALRGO01. Next base: position 9,539 of record CAYTBX010000005.1, on the reverse strand, counting down.
TAGCGCGGGGGGTTTTAGTTATCGGCGTTGGCCGCACAGCCACGCGCGGGCTTGCGACAGAAGTACAAAAAGAAAAGGAATACGTGACGACCGTCCGTTTGGGCGTAACGAGCTCTACGGACGACGAAGAGGGCGAAAAAATGCCGCATGAAGTTGCGGATATTCCTTCGCGTGAGGCGGTTGAATTAGCTGTGCAAAAGTTCGTGGGCGAAATAATGCAGGTGCCGCCGATATACAGCGCTTTAAAAATAAAAGGAAAACCGGCGTACGCCTACGCGCGGGAAGGGAAAGAGTTGGAAATGAAACCGCGGCCGGTAACCGTGAAGGTTATGGAAGTGCTTTCGTACGACTACCCCGACATCCGCGTACGTGCAGTAACGGGCGCGGGCGTCTATGTGCGCTCTTTGGCGCGCGATATCGGCGCCACTCTTGGCACGGGCGCCTACATGGCGGATTTGGAGCGCACCCGCGTGGGGGAATTTATAAAAGAAAAATGCATCGTCTTGTAAATCGTTTTTTTATGCTATGCTCTACGCATGGATGAAATACAAGAAGAAAAGAAGTGTGAGGCGTGCGTAGCGGGCAACGACAAGTGTGATTCGTGCGAGGCGTGTAAAGCCTGCTGTGCGGGTACGTGTCTCAAGAAGTGCGAGGGATGTACGGGTGCGGATTGCGCCGGTTGCGCGAAGAAGTGCGAAGCGTGCGGGCCGGAAGCCTGCGCCTGCCCGAAAGAATAGCGAATGAAGAAGGTTCTTTTGGTGGCGGCTTCGCCCTTTCTCCTCGGTTATTTGGGCTACGGCATCGTTCACTATATCCGCAAAAAAGATGACACGCATTTCGCCGCGATAAGCGACATAGTGGAGTGGTTCCTCGGGTAACGGAGTGGATGAACAAGACCGCCAGTAGGGCGGTTTTGTTATACTCCAAAACGTGGAAATAAAAGAATTTCAAAAAACGGTTTGGGATTATTACGCGAAGAACCGCCGTGCTATGCCGTGGCGGGATGTAATTACACCGTACCGTACGTTCGTTTCGGAGGTAATGCTCCAGCAAACGCAGGTCGCGCGCGTCATGGAAAAATTTCCTCAGTTTATAAAACAATTCCCTAGTTTTACAGCGCTTGCCGCCGCACCGTTTAATGAATTGCTTTCTGTATGGCAAGGCATGGGCTATAACCGCCGCGCGTTGTATTTGAAGAAAGCTGCGGAAGCCGTTGTACGCGACCATAAGGGTCGTTTACCCCATAATCCAGAAGATCTTGAAAAATTAGCCGGCATTGGTCCTGCGACCGCGCGCTCGATTGCGACGTTTGCGTGGAACATCCCTGTGGCGTTTATCGAGACGAACATACGCGCCGTATTTTTACATCATTTTTTTGCCGGCAGGTCGGATATATCCGACAGCCAACTGATGCCGTTCGTCGAGGCGGCACTCGATAAAGAAAATGCGCGCGAGTGGCAGTACGCGCTTATGGACTACGGCGTAATGCTTAAGCGTTTACATAAAAACCCGAGCCGCGCATCCCTGCACCACGTAAAGCAATCCAAGTTCGAGGGGTCGGTGCGTCAAACCCGTGGCAAGCTCGTTAAGTTGCTCGCCCATGGCCCGTTTACGGATACGGCGCTTGCGAAGCGTGCGGCCGAGCCGACGGCAAAGGTGAACGCTGCGCTTCACAGCCTCGTGCGTGACGGCTTAGTTAAGAAGAGTGGGCGGAAATTCGCTATCGCTTGAGGTATACTAAGGGGGAATGATTATTCCCGATTTCAAAGGAGAAATCGAAGCGGACGTCGCCGCACGCGCGAAGTACAGCCGCGACGCGAGCTTATTTAAAGTCGTCCCGCAGGCGGTCGTATTTCCGCATGGCGCCGCGGACGTGAAAGCGCTCGTCCGGTTCGTAAATGCGAATCCGCACCTGCATATATCCTTAACCGCGCGCGCGGCGGGTACGGATATGTCGGGCGGCCCTCTCACTGAATCTATCGTCGTCGATTTCACGCGGCATATGGATGCCATCCACAAAGTCGGATACGGTACGGCGATTGCAGACCCCGGCGTCTATTACCGCGATTTGGAAAAAGCGCTCGCGGCGCAGGAATTCCTTTTGCCAAGTTATACTGCTTCGAAAGACTTGTGCGCGGTCGGCGGTATGGTGGCGAACAATTCGGGCGGGGAAAAGACGCTGCGGTACGGCAAAACGGCGGATTACGTGCGGAGCCTTAACGTCGTCTTATCAGACGGAAACGCGTATGTTTTACGGCCGCTCAATTCCTTCCAGTTGCGCGCGAAGCTGCGGCAAGCCGATTTCGAAGGTGGTATATACCGCGATATGTACGCGCTTGTTACGCAAAACGCCGCACTTCTTGCCTCTGCTAAGCCGCGCGTGAGTAAAAACTCGGCGGGCTATGCCCTGTGGGATGTGTATGACGGCACCACCTTCGACCTCACGCGCCTCTTTTCCGGTTCGCAGGGCACGCTCGGTATGATTACGGAGATCGAGTTCCGTACAGTGCGGCCTAAAAAGCATTCGCGCCTGCTCGTAATATTCTTAAACGATATGCGGAAATTAGCGCATATCGTGCATGGCGCGCTTGCGTACAAGCCGGAAAGTTTCGAATCGTACGACAACAATACGCTGTGGCTCGGTATGCGGTATATGCTATTCCGTTTCGGGTTCCGGTTTTTACCCGAAGTTTTAATGGCGTTGCGTAACGGCGGCCTTCCGAAGATGGTTCTTCTTCTTGAATTTACGGGTGAGTCGGATGCGGAGACGCGCGCCCGAGCGCGGCAGGCTATGCGCGATCTACGCCGGTTCGGTTGCCTTATGCGCATTACGGAAACTGCAGAAGATGCCGAAAAATATTGGGCGATACGCCGCGAGAGCTTTAATTTACTTCGTACGAAGATACGGGGTAAGCAGACGGCGCCTTTCGTGGACGACATCATCGTGCATCCCGATTACCTGCCTGAATTTCTGCCGCAATTGGACGCTTTATTCGCGCCGTATAAAAACGACATGACATATACCATCGCGGGGCATGCAGGCGACGGTAACTTCCATATCATCCCTCTTATGGATTTGTCGAATGCGCGCGTGCGCACGATTATCCCCGTTCTTATGGATTCCGTTTACGCGCTCGTCATCCGTTACAAGGGTTCCATTACCGCCGAGCATAACGACGGTATACTACGCACGCCGTATTTGGAGGCGATGTATGGCAGGGAAGTCTGCGCGTTATTCGCAAAAACGAAGCATATTTTCGATCCGAAAAACATTTTTAATCCCAATAAGAAGGTTGGTGGTACTAAAGAATATGCGCAGGCGCATATCCGCATGGGATGAAAATCTTTCCGCACGCAATCGCGCTTTTGGTATGTATGGCGGCAGTTCTTTTAGCGCCTCCGCGCACGGCACGGTTTTCGTTTCCATACTCGGAAGTATCGAAGCCCCTACTTCAAAAAAAGACAGCGCTTCCTGTGGTAGAGACGCCGGTTAAAAAGAAGGTCGTTGTCGTTGCGGAAGAGCCTGCTTTTCAGCCGGTTGCGCAGAGGGTTGCGCCGCCATCCGTAGTCAGCGCTCCTCCGCCCGCCCCCGTCGTGATAGCCGACATCCCGATTGATCTGCGTTCGGTGGTAGTCGTTAAATGCCTTTTTAAGAATGTAGACGGGAATGCCGTAACCACGTATGGTTCGGGCGTCATGGTCGGCCGCGAGGGGTACGTGTTGACCGCGCGGCATGTCGTTGATATGGCATATACGTACCGCATAACCGGCGGCAAGCAGGGTTTGCGTGATTACGCCTTTGATTCGTGCCGCATTGCCGTGCCGCCGGATAGCACGAAAACACCAAGCGTTGCGGAGATCCGTGCTATCAACCCGTTTACGCCCGTTAGCGAATTCGCGTATAACGCCCACGTTGCATTAGTCCCGCAGGAGCCGAGAGAGGGTGGTATGAGCGATGCGGAAAGCGATTTCGCCGACAGCGCACTGCTCCGCATCACGTCGGCCGTTACCGGCGCATTGCCGCCTTCGTTCATTGCGAGCCCTATGAAGATTTTCGAGCTGCCGGCAGAGGGTAGTGAAGTGGTGAGCTTCGGCTTCCCGAGCGGAGTGCCGTCCTATGGCAATAACTTTTACTTGCAGGGGAGCGTAGGCGAAATTAAGGATATTGTGGGCGGCGACCGTTTCTTTAAGGATCAGCCTATGGGTATGACGGCAACTATGGAGACGATCGGCGGCAGGTCCGGCTCGCCGGTATTCTCGCATGGGTATGTGGTGGGTGTCGTAAGTTCCAAAGAAGATTATTCTCGTAATACCGCTATTGCGGGTATCTACCCTTTATCGCGTTTCGCAGACGATGCCGGTATCACGATTTTTAGGTAGATGGCAATATTGACACTGTACTAGGGTGGGCATACGATAGGCTCCATATGGATATGAACAACATGCCGCACAGTGATGCGGAAAAGAGTCAGGCGGGGACTAATCTCGTCATCGTAATATTGGTGCTCGTAATCGTCGTCGCAGGAGTGAAGCTTTTGATGTCGTCCGATGAGGCTATCGCTCCTACGGAAGACACGGTGGCGGAGGCTACCTCTACCGCAACCGCGGTTGCGGAAGTCGATGGCGAGGAGATGCCAGTGGAGCTGGCGGTGGTAATGCCGAAGCCCGCGATGCCTACAGGTGAAGTAGTTGCGCCGGTCATGCCTATGGGTAAGGGTCAGGCGGCCTTCTCTGTCCTCTCGAAGGATGCGGTCGCGGTACGCGCGATCTACGTGCATAACCCCGCGCGTGCAAGCGAAGGCGACGCCGCATGGGTACAGGTCTACGACGGCTACCGCGCAGTACCGGCCGGCCAGTCCACGTTAGTCTTTACGGTATCGCTTTCGGCGATGACGTATGACCAAGTGAAGGTGCGGACGCTTAACGTTTCGACGGGCGTTCCGGACGAAGTCGTTAAGATGATGCCGGTGACGGTATCTGCGGGTGAAAAGACGCTCGTCACGATCGAGTTGTAGGGATTATTTCTAAAAAACAAAACCCGCCGCAACGGCGGGTTTTGTTTTTTAGGCGCAGTTCCGTATGATGTATGCAATGGGTATTACTTCAGTCTTCGACATTCTTCTTTTTTCTGTTTTCGTCTACGGGCTCATCATGCTCTTGAAACAGACGCGGGCGCTTTTCGTGGTATACGGCATTATTGTCGTTTCTTTCGTATATGGTGCTGCGCAATTATTTAATTTTACCCTTACCGCCGCGGCACTTAATCTTTTTTTTAGCGTATTCCTTATCGGTATCGTAATACTTTTTCAAGCCGAACTTCGACGCTACTTTGAAATTATTGCAATTGCCTTATCTCCTTCGGCTAAAAATATCGGCAAGAAGCCGGTGGTTGAAGATATCGACCGCGTCGTGCGCGTAGCGGAGCGTTTTGCTAAAGAAAAAATCGGCATGCTTATAGTTTTTGCCGGCCGTGAATCTATTGGGCGGCATTTATCCGGCGGTTTCGATTTATATGGCAAAATCTCCGAACCGCTTCTTGAGAGTATTTTCGACGCAAGTAGCCCGGGGCACGACGGCGCTTTAATAATCGAAGGCAAAACAATCACGAAATTTGGCGTGCATTTGCCGTTATCGCAGGATTTTGGGCAGATAGAAATATATGGCACGCGGCATAGTGCCGGTTTAGGTATTGCCGAGGTGTCAGATGCGCTCGCGGTAATTGTTTCGGAAGAAAAGGGAACGATGTCTGTCGCGCACGGGGGCGTATTAAAAACGATGAAGTCCGGCACAGAGCTGCGTTCGGCGATTTCCTCTTTCTTGCGCGAGCGGTACGCAAAAAAGAAACTGTTTCCGCTCCATGGCACGGTGGAAAATATTCCAGAAAAGATTTTAGCGGTGCTTTTGGCAGTTGCAGCGTGGCTTATTATCGTATTCCCTCATGGCAATTAAGAATCATATAAAGAAGCATTGCGCGTTCGCGTGCGCTATAGCCCTTATCTTGGCCTTCGGGGCCTTTTGTATTTATTTGTGTTTTATATGGAATACCCTGTATCGTCCGCCTCATCGCTTCGCGAAGAGTCCCGTACCGGTATCTTTTGCGAGCCCGATGCCGGCCGTAACGTATCCGGAAGAAATTCGCGCGCTCTATATTACCGCCTCTACCGCGTACAGTCCGCGTATGGACGATATCGTGCGGATTATTAAGGCGAGTGAGGGCGAATACGCGCCGAACGCGGTTGTTATCGACATACAGGATGCGAGTGGCCATATAGTGATGGACGACGAAATGCGCATGCTTGTGCGCCAACTGCGTTTTTTGAAGATTTTCCCCATAGCCCGCGTCGTCGCCTTTCAGAACAATGCCGTGGCGAAGGCAAACCCGTCATGGGCGATACAGCTTGCGAATGGTGCTCTTTGGCGTGACAACGGCGGCCGGTATTGGCTCGACGCGAGCAATAAGAAGGCGTGGGAATATGTTGCGGGGATTTCGCGCGATGCTATCGAGGCGGGATTTGCCGAAATCAACCTCGACTATTTTCGCTTTCCGTCCGAGGGGGTGGCGAACGCCGTATATCCTTTTTGGAGCGAGGCCGTCGGTACGAAGCCGGACGTAATTGTTTCCGTAGCGAAGTATCTTAAAGAGACCCTGAAGGGTGAGTATCCCGACGTACGCCTTACCGCCGACATTTTCGGCTACACCTTTATGCGCAAGTACGATATGGGTATCGGCCAGTCGGCACCGGCCTTGGCGGCCGTGTTCGACGACGTATGCCCTATGATCTATCCGTCGCATTACAGCACGGGCAACTTTAATTTTAAGAACCCCGCCGAGTATCCCTACGAGGTAATGGCGCAGACCCTTGCGAAGGGTAAGGAAATATTCGCAGATGCGGGCGTGCCGTTTACGAATGTCCGTCCGTGGGTGCAGGATTTCGACATGGGCGCCGTCTATACGCCGCATATGGTGCGCGAACAGATGCGGGCAATTAAAGACGCAGGGCTCGCGAGCCAGTGGCTCATATGGAACCCGCGCAACAAGTACCGCGAAGCGATATTTGCGGACGAGACGGGCGTAGCGACGCGGTAAAATTATTAAAAAGGAAGCCCGGCCACTTTGGGTGGTCGGGCGTCGGAGTTCTCGGGAGGTTATTCGCTTTTGGGCTCGGGCGGAGAGATGGGAAGCCATCTTTCCAGCCATGGTTTGATAGTATCTTTCCAGGCATGGGTGCCGATAAGGAGCGTTCCTTCGGGAGATAAGACGATCGTTTCCGTCGCGCTCCATATGAGGTTAGGACGCACGGCATTCTCTTGCATGGGGGTTATCCATGTCGCAAGAAACACTTCCTGTTTTTCAGTACAGCTCGTCCTTCGGAGTAGGGCGTAATTACCCTTCATTTCCAGCAGGGCGACGTCCGGCGCGAGAGCGCAGAGGGTCCCCCATAAAACGGGTTCGTGGGAAGTCAGATGCCTGTGGCCGTAGATTCGCAACGCTTCGAAGGCGTCAGCAAACTTCACTCCGGCCGCTTGTTCGACGGCATGCAGGACGTTTTCGAACGTTATCGGGGGTTTCTGCAAAAGGGCTCGCAACCGCTCGATAAGCGGCATGTCTGTCGCGATGTTCGTGGTCATAAAGACCTCCTTGTCTTTTTGATTATTGGAAAGGGGCGTAACTCACCTCTACGATACGAATAATGCTCTATTTTTGTCAATTATGTATACTTAAGCCATGTACGAAGATGACGATTTTCCGCGCAGGCAGAAACGGCGCTCCGGCGGCGGAGGTGGCGCACTCATGTATCTTTTATTGCTCGTCGCCGTTGCGGGCGGCATCTATTATGCATGGGGCGGGGACTTCAGTGCGGCGAATACCAAAAAGATTTTCAAGGGTGATTTCTCTTCGTTCGGGAAGGTGTCCTTCGGCAACTCTACTTCGACTTTGAAACAGGGCGAGACGTTGCAGGAGAAGGGTAAAAAGCTGGTTGATTCGGCAATCGAGACGGTCCTCGAAAAGCCAAAGGAGGTGGTGACGGATTTTGTGCAGGATCTTTCGAAGACGGCAGTGGATACCGTGCGTAAGGAGGCGACGCAAGTGTTCGGCATTTCGGCGACCGGCGCTGCGGGCCTACCATCGAACGTTTCTATCGTGCGCCCCGTTCAGCAAAGCTTATCTTTCGTAATAGGCACGGATACGGAAGACATTTTATATACGGTAGATTGGGGTGATAAACAGACGACGTCGGGGACGGTTACGCAGAAGAGTGAAAAAACGGTAACGCACGCATGGGCCGCGGCGGGCGATTATTTAATTACGGTTGAGACCACCGGTACCGAGTCCGGTAAGAAGGTATATTCCTTCCCCATGAGCATACAAAAGTAAAAATGATATACTGGTAGTATGAAACAAATTTTCTTGTGCGCGACCGCGGCGCTTTTTTCAGCGGGGCTTATAGGAACGGCGTTTGCCTTTACGGAACCGACGGGCACGCCGCCCACGAGGAACGTCCCAGCGCCCTTGAACGTCGGCGCGGGTATTCAAGAGAAGGCCGGCGGCCTCGTGATGCAGACCATGAAGTCCGCAAGCATAACGCTCGGTGAAAGTACTCGTACGTCGTGGCTCGATGCGGGGTCTGCTTGTAAATGGGAAGGGTGGAAGTGTGACTGCAAGAACGACGGATCAAGTGGCGCGAGTCTTGCTTTAACTATGGGTATGCAATGCTCGGGTGGCCAGCTTGTTGATATGAAGATTGTGTCAATACAAATAAGCTCTAAAGGTAAGGTGTGCAGCACTACGGCCCCCGCACCCTGCAGGGCAGATATATATACGTATAAAAACGTTCCCGTTTCCGATAGCGATACGGTTTTGAATACGGCGACGAAGGTGGTTAATAAAATTATTTGCTTAGGCGGATTGTTCTGTTAACGCATTTGTATGGGATTGTTTTTTCTGCCGGTTCTCGCGCTCGTAGGGCTTAATGGTTTTGCGTGGTCTGAGAATACCGGCTGGCTTTCCTTTCGCGGGCCGGCGCACCAAGTGACGATAGACGAAGAGACGGGTGCGTACGGCGGTTACGCGTGGTCTGAGCATGTCGGTTGGGTGAAGTTCACGGGCGACCGCGCACGGGTATGTTCGGCTACCGAGGGCGGAGATTGCTCGAATGTAATTAGCAGTAATGTTTCCGGTTGGGACGGCACGATAAAGCTCGCGGGCGCTACGTATAAAACGGAAATAACGGGGACGGTGGAAACTGGCTGCTCGCTTACGGGCTACGCATGGGGGAGTGATGTTGTTGGCTGGCTGCATATGAAGGGGGCGGGGTACGGCGTGAATCTTGAAAAATGCATCGTGCCGCCCGAGCCGCCGAAGACGTACGACTTGTCGTGCAGCTTCAATGCCGGTCCGCGCGTGCTCGTGGCACCGCAGAAGACCGCGCGCCTTACGTGGGAATGTACTGATGCGGATGTATGTAAAATTGCTCCGAGCGTGGGCACGGTAACGCCCGCCTCGGGCGGCGGCGTAACCGTAAGGCCTGCGAGCACCA
>CAYTBX010000004.1:26523-32987 GCA_964436175.1 uncultured Candidatus Saccharibacteria bacterium | reverse complement strand
GGTACGGAAAACGTGGCGGCAATCGTCGGCTTCGCGAAAGCAGTCGAAATTACGGAGAAGTTGCGCGTAAAAGAATCTAGGCGCGTTGCAGCGCTCCGCGATGCATTATGGAAAGGTATTAAAAAAATCATTCCGGATGCTGAGTTGAACGGTCCGCCAGCTGGCGGATGTACGGACCGCCTACCTAATAACCTAAGCGTTTATTTGCCTAGTAGGCCCGCGCAGGACGTGTGCATCGAGTTGGATATGATGGGTATAGCCGTTTCGCCCGGCACCGCATGCGCCTCGCGCGCAGCAGAGCCGTCGCGAGTACTTAAAGCCCTCGGTTTTTCAGGTGACCGGCCAATGTCCAGTATCCGCTTTTCGCTCGGTAGGCAGACGACTATGGGCGAAATCCGTTCCGTCTTATCCACCCTCAAAAAACGCTTCGGGAGATAGAATATATACTATTTTCTGCAATTGCAGAGAATAGTATATATTCTCGTTTTAGCTCGCTTAGGTATGTAATAATCCGTTGCTCCGAAGCGTTATATATGGTATAATGCCACCAATGAAATCGTTCTACCGTTTTACTATAAAAGCCCAAGAAGCCTTGCAGGCAGCGCAGGATTTAGCCGCTCACCACAACCACGGCGAGTTTAAAGCTATCCACCTTTTATCCACCCTTTTAACGGACGAGCAGTCTCTCGTGCGCCCTATGCTTATGAAGGCGGGTGTGGAGCTTGAATCCCTTAATGCCGAGCTCGACCGCGCGCTCGCCAAGGTTCCTAAGATATTCTCGGCTGCGCCCGTTAACCAGCTCTATCTCTCGCCGGAAGTCATGCAGGTAATTGATCGTGCCGGCAAAATCGCTTTATCTCAGCGCGACGAGTTTATTTCTTGCGAGCACCTTTTGCTCGGCCTTATGGATACCAAGTCCGGCGCGCAGGACTTGCTCGACCAGTTCGGGGCAAAGCGCGAAACGATGCTCCGCTCGCTCGCCCAATTACGCGGCAGTGCGCGCGTGGTGGACGAAACGCCCGAAACGAAATTCCAAGTGCTCGAAAAATACGCCGTAAACCTCACGGAGCGCGCCCGCGACGGCAAGCTCGACCCCGTAATAGGCCGCGACGAAGAACTGCGCCGCCTAATGCAGGTATTGTCGCGCCGCACGAAGAATAACCCGGTATTGATCGGCGAGCCGGGTGTTGGTAAAACCGCCATTATCGAAGGGCTTGCCCAGCGCATAGTCAGTGGCGACGTGCCCGAGCCGCTTAAAGGCAAGGAGATTATCATGCTCGACTTAGGCTCCTTAATTGCCGGAACAAAGTTTCGCGGTGAATTTGAAGACCGCTTAAAGACCTTTGTTAAGGAAATTCAAAACTCCGCCGGCCGCTTGATACTTTTCATAGACGAAATACACATGATCGTGGGCGCCGGCTCCGCCGAAGGCGCTATAGACGCCTCCAATTTACTTAAGCCTGCCCTCGCGCGTGGTGAATTGCACGCCATCGGCGCAACCACGCTCCGCGAATACCAGAAGCATATCGAAAAGGACGCCGCCCTTGAGCGCCGTTTCCAGCCTATTGTCGTTGAAGAGCCGTCGCAAGAAAACGCTATGGCGATTTTACGCGGCCTTAAGGAAAAATACGAACTGCATCACGGTTTGCGCATTAGCGAGGAGGCGATAGTCGCCGCCGTACAACTCTCCGCACGCTACATCCCCGACCGTTTCTTGCCCGACAAGGCGGTGGATTTAATAGACGAAGCGGCAGCCGCCCGCAGGCTCGAAACCGAAAGTATGCCGAAGGATATCGACGATGCTCGCCGCGAAATAACCCGGTTGGAAATCGAACGGCAGGCGCTCCTTAGCGAGGGCAAGGTTAAGAATAAAGTGCGTATTAAGGAAGTAGATGCCTTGCTTAAAAAGCTAAAGGACAAGAACGACGATTTGTCGTCCGTGTGGGGCGCGGAGAAAGCGCTCTTCGAGCAGCTGCATGCGCTCCGCAGGCACGTGGACGATGTGCGCCGCGAAATAGAAGTAGCGGAGCGCGAGGGTGCCTTAGAAGACGTAGCAAAACTCGTATACGGCGAACTGCCGCAGGCGGAAAAGGAATACGCGACGTTTGAAAAGAAGATTGCGGGCAGGAAGAAAGGTTCGTTCCTTAAAGAATACGTAGATGAGGAAGATATTGCGGGCGTGGTGGCGCGTTGGACGGGCATCCCTATGCAGCGCATGCTGGAGTCCGAGATGCACAAGCTCGGCCGCATAGAAGAAGTGCTCCGCGAGCGCGTTGTGGGGCAAGAAGAGGGAATTAGCGCAATTTCTGCGGCGCTCCGCCGCAGCCGCGCGGGGTTGTCAGATGCTAACCGCCCGTTAGGGTCATTCATATTCCTCGGGCCTACGGGTGTGGGTAAAACCGAGCTCGCGAAGGCCTTGGCGGAATTCATGTTTAACGACGAAAAGGCGTTAGTACGTATCGATATGTCCGAATACATGGAACGCCACTCCGTTTCACGGCTCGTGGGCAGCCCCCCCGGATACGTCGGCCACGAAGAGGGCGGCCAGCTTACGCAGCTTATTCGCCACCGGCCGTACAGCGTCATTCTTTTCGACGAACTCGAAAAGGCGCACCCTGAGGCGCTTAATATTCTTCTGCAGATTTTAGATAACGGCCGCCTTACGGACGGCAAGGGAAAGACGGTTAACTTCAGGAATTCCGTTATCGTGATGACATCGAACGTCGGTAGTTCATACCTTAAGGAAATGTCGCGTATCGGGTTCGGTACGGGTACGCAGAAAGGCGTGGAGCGCGAAGAAGAGGGGCTCCGCGACCGTATTAAGGCGGCATTGAAAGACCGTTTCAAGCCTGAGTTCTTAAACCGCGTGGACGAAACCATTATCTTCAACCCGCTCCGCCGCGACGTAATAGAAAAAATCGTGGATATTCAGCTTGCGGAGGTGGTTAAAAAGCTTAAAGAAAAAGAAATAGACGTGGTTATAAAGCCTTCGGTGCGCGACCATATCGTGGAGAAGGGGTACGACCCAGATTACGGTGCGCGGCCCATTCGCCGCCTTATACAGCGCACTATTTTGGACGCACTGGCCGATAAGATGATTAAAGGCGACATAAAGACCGGTGGCAAAGTTACGCTTAATTTCAAAGAGTCAGCGCTTCAGATTAGCGTGTAGTTCTGCCTTCGTTTTTATTCTCGCCCTGCAGTTTTTGCGGAGCGGTTCGTTTGCGTGGGGATTGGCCTTCCTTTTGGTGTCTTCTTTTTTGTATTTTCGGGAGACTGCTAACATGCTTTCGGCGTTGCCGCTTTTTGCGGGTGCGGTAAGCGCCCCGTTCTTTTTTCCGCACGGGCTGGGGCTCACGGCTGCTACGTTATTCTCTTTAGTTATCGCGGTGCTTTTCGGCAGCGCGCTCGGCGTAAAGAACCTCGTATTAATTCATCGCGATGCAGTGCTTGAAGCGGGGGCATATGCCCTTACATATGTTGCCCTGCTTTTGTTTTTTATGCAGGCGCTTTCCGGCACATTCGCGCTTATATGGCTTTACGCCGTTATATGCGTATGGCTTTCGTCGTGTCTGCTTACCCGTGACTACCGCATCGCGCTTGTTTTTGCCACGCTTATGGGCGAGCTTATATGGATTGTTTCGTGGTTGCCGATAGGGTTTTTAAATTCTGCGAGCCTGTGTTTCGCCGTTATGCTTTTTGCGGGCGACGCGGTGCGCGAAAAGCGTATAAGCGCAAGAAATACCGGGATTTTAGCCGCGCTTATCGCACTAATATTTATTACTTCTCACTGGCGAATTTCTTAATTTTTAGCATCCAGTGCTCGCTGGTGCATATCTGTAATTACCGCAATATACGGATGCTCTTGTCGGGCCGGGCTGCATCGGGAAGGCCATAGAGCGGGTTTCCTGGCTTCCATCGGCATGCATTATTATGTAAGTCCCATTTTTATAATTATTCATAGCAGCTGAAGATCCAGAGCTTCCTCCGGTGCCACCTGCATTTCCTCTATTACTCCCTCCAGTAGCGCCCGTATTTCCACCCGTATTGTTTCCTGTGGTGCCTGAAGTGCTCCCGAGAGTAAAAAATTGCTTAAGTTCTCCGTTGCATAGGCTGACGATTATTTGCGGGGGATTCGACATTCTGCATATAGCGAGCGCGCGCATTACTTGTGCATCCCCCCCGCTCATTCCCGTTTGCGGCCGTATTAAAAAATATGCCGCGAACCCCACGGCGATAATCAAAAAGATATATTTATTTTTCATAGCCTAAGCATAGCATGTGCTATACATACATCGCCGCTGTTTGTGGATAACTTAATACACAAACTTCGCCATATCCGGCTCCCAATCGTAGTTCGGCAAGAGCACCTTCCCTTTGTTGTTCGCCGCCGTATATGCGGCTTTATCCCCCCGTAGGGCAGCCGAGGCGAGCGCAAACCGCACGAATTCTATGCGGGTAGGGGATGCGGCCGTACCGAGTGCTATCAATCGATCAGCCTCTTTGAGGTATGTCGCGTCTTTCGTTTCTTGGTAGGCGGCTAAAAGCCCGGTGATACGGATGTACATAATCTTAAGTCCTGGGGCGTAGGGGCCGAAGCGGTCGTACCAGCGGGCATTCAGTTTCATAATCTCAGCAATTTTTTCTTTCGAAACTTCCTTCATAAGGTCGTTTGCGCGGAGGTAGTCGAAATAGGAGACGGTGAAGGTGAGGAGCCCTTGCAAGTCTTCCTGCGCGCCCACGGGGGACTTATAGCTCAAGACGTCTTCGTGTTCTTGGAACATCTCCATGTCGTTTTTGCCGTCCGTGCGCAGCGTCTCGAGCAGCAGTAGGTTCTTTCTAAGCGGAACGTAGTTAGTTGCATATATCGAAAAGATGGTAAGCGCCGATAACGCGACAAAGAATGCATGAGAACTCGCAGTCGCGGCGCCGTAGGCGCTGCGCGTATCTTTCTCCTCTGTGATCGCCTTAAAGTCGTCTGTGAATGCGTTAATCAGGCCGAGCGCGACGAAGAGTATTAGGTATAAGGGGATCGTCTCGAAGAGAACAAGTCCGTTGACGAGGTACATGAGCGGCATACCGGCAAAAAACGGCAAAAAACCTTCATTTTTCTTACGTAAAAGCCTTCGGTAGAGTACGAAGAATATGCAGGAATACGCTAAAAACAAGGGTATTCCGCCAATAGTCAGGTACTCGAGGGGGGTGTTATGGGCGCGGTCGAACCATGATTCCACTCGGTAATGCTTCGGGTTGTAATAGGCGTCGAAAATAAAGGGAAAGTTTTCTGCCCCCCAGCCGGTAAGCGGGCGCTCTATCGTTCCCGCAAACGCCGATTCCCATGTCCATAGGCGCGGCTGGAGCTCTTGTATAGCATTACCTCCTTTTACCGTCAGTATCAGGGCGCTTGCACCAAGTATCACGGCTATAAGGGCAATGCCGATCGTAATATAACTCGTTTTGCTTCTTTTCTTTTGCGCAATCCAAAGGAAAAGCATAAAGATTATGCCCGCGCCTACGCCGGCGTAGGAGCCTCTGTTTTGCGCCATAAGGAACATAATCGCCTCGAAAGCGGCAATAATAGTCCACATAAGGCGCCTATTTTTGCTCTCTCTAGCAACCCATAGGGCAAAACAGGCGCTGAAAGCCATATAAATACCCATATAGGCAGGGTTACCAAGGGTTCCTGAGACTCTACCCGTCGCTGGGTCGATTATCCATAATGGCCAGTTGATGGCTTGCCCTACGGCATAGAGCGCTACAAGGCACCCAATTATCGCTTGCGCTCCTGCAAGGTGCTTCCAATCCTCTTTATGCTGGAAAAGTAGCGTAATAAGGAAAAAGAAGAAGAAATAGTGGATTATTTGCCATGCTCCTTCGCCGCGCTCGAAGTTAGACCAAAAGGCGAACGAGGGGACTTGGGCAGTGAAGGCCGAAAGGGTAAAAAGCGCTGTAAATACCGTAACCGCTATAAAAAGAGGCCTTTTTACGGTTTTTTTAAGGGCTGCGAGGGGGATTTCACCATAGAGTACGGCGCCGGCTATGGATAGAAGGGCTAATTCCGTAAAAAGCCTGAAAAAGAGTATTTTCCCCGTAATAAAGGGGAAAAAGAGCGATCGGGCAGCAATAAGGGGTGCTGCAAGGCTTATATAGGTACAAATGCGCGCGATTTTAGTGAAGGTCATGATGTGAAACATAGTATCATCCGCCTCGTTATATATACTAGTCCTTGGCTATTTTAGGCAATTTTATTGACTTTTTAGCGTATTATGCGCTACAATGCCAAGCGTAGCCAAAGTGAATATGCGGTTCAGTGTGAGGCCTGAACCCTTCGTGTAGCCTGCATTTTTGCAGGCTTAGAAGGTTTTTAGCCTCGGATCGCATCCGAGTTTTTTAATTTGTGTATGGAGGTCGTCTCACGATTACAAAGTGAGGTCGATAGTCATGAGGATGGCCTTTACAGAAAG
>CAYTBX010000004.1:0-26423 GCA_964436175.1 uncultured Candidatus Saccharibacteria bacterium | reverse complement strand
CGTCTCACGATTACAAAGTGAGGTCGATAGTCATGAGGATGGCCTTTACAGAAAGAAGAGAAAGTTACAAACGATAAAATCAAACAAAAAATTACAATGATATCCAGAAAGATCAGTTCTCTGATACTTGCAACGGCGACCGTTGCGGCGTTTGGAGGAGCTGCCTTGATTCCGGCAATCTCGTCGGCACAGATGATGTCGTGCACCTTTACCCGCAGCCTCACAGTGGGTAGCAGGGGTGCTGACGTACAGTGCCTTCAGGAGGTCCTGAAAGCGGGTGGTTTCTTGAACATCGCTTCGACAACTATGTACTTTGGTTCAATGACCAAAGCTGCAGTCGCGAAGTGGCAAGCATCGGTAGGCGTAACACCGGCAGTAGGTTACTTCGGCCCCGTTTCCCGCGCTAAATACGCGATGAACGGACCGGTAGTAGTCAACCCGAACAACCCTAACAACCCGAACCCGGCACCAGTGCCGATGAGCGGTGTTATGGTGAGTCTCGCGGCTAACCAGCCGATGGGCAGCGCAATCGCGGGCGCGGGCCAGCTCGACGTCGCGAAGTTCACCTTCACGGCATCGAACATGGCAGGAGCCACGATTACGAGCATCAAGTTCATCCGCACGGGCGTGGTGAGCGACTCGAACATTAGCAACCTGTACTTGGCCGACGAATCGGGCGTAATTTTCGCTCAGTACTCGTCCCTCAACAACGGCGTAGCTATGTTCGACGGAGTAAACTTGCAGGTTAACGCCGGCCAGAGCCGCGTCGTTACCCTTCGCATGGACCTCTCCTCGAGCGCATCCGCGGGCAACACCCTCGGCTGGCAGCTTGCAATGGCAACAGCCTCGAACGGAACGGTTACCGGCACGCCGGTTAACGGCCCGAGCTTGGTAGTTACCACGGTAAGCAACCCGTCGCTTGCAACGGCGACCTACACGTACGCTTCGACCGGTTCTACGGTTGACGCGGGCACGAACGGTTTCCGCACGCACTCGGCGACGCTTAACGTCACGAACAGCGCAGTGCTTTTGAAGAGCATCAAGTTTACCGTTGTCGGCTCCGCTGACATGATCAACTTGAAGAACGCCACGTTGAAGATAAGCGGCACCACCGTTGCGATGACCCCTATGGTCGGCAACAACGGCGTAGTCGTCTTCATCCCGACGGGCGACGTGCGTCTCCCAACCGGCAACAGCAACGTTGAAGTATACGTTGACGTAGCCGGCAGCCCGAACCGTACGATGGCATGGAACGTCCTTCGCCCGTACGATTTGGTTTTGGTTGACACGCAGTACTCGACGCCGGTAACGCCTTCGACTTCCGGTAGCGCAACCACGGTTACTATTAACCAGGGCCGCGTAACCATCAGCAAGTCGACGGACACCCCGACGGCGAACATCCCGCTCGGAGCATCGAACGTCACCCTCGCGAAGTTCAACTTCTACGCGGGCGGCGAACCGGTGAAGCTCCGCTTCTTGCCGATCACGATCACCCGTACGTCGTCGACCTCGTCGGCTTCTACGGTAGACATCCGGAACATTTCCGTTGTTGACGACGTAGGTAACTCCGTCGGCACCACGATTTCTTCGGGTGACGCATGGTCGTCCGGTACGATCACCGCGAACTTCGGTACCAGCTCCAGCTACATCAACTACATCATTCCGGCCAACACGACTCGCGTATTGTCCGTAAAGGTTGACGTACAGAGCGGTGCGACGGCTTCCACGTTGGCAGCTTCGCTCGCGACCCCGTCGGCAGCAAACTTGGAGGGTCAGATTTCTTTCCAGACGTCTACCTCCGGTACCGCGACCGGCAACACCCTGACGATTGCGTCGTCTCCCCTTACGGCGGCTTTGAACCCGTCGTTCGCGAGCCCGTCGTACGTCGCAGGTGCGAACAACATGCGCTTGGGCTCCTTCATCTTTACGGCATCGTCTGCTGAAGGTGCAAAGATCTCGAGCATCACGATCAACAAGGATGCAACCACCACCTTCGACGTGCAGAACGTCAGGTTGATGGTCGGTGGAACGCAGTTCGGTACGGCAACTTCGATCTTCGAAGATTCTTCGTCCGTTTCGTACTCGGGTTCTACCCCGCTCATTGTTCCGGCTGGCGGTTCTATCGTTGTCGACGTTTACGGCGACATCCTTACAACCACGTCGGCATCGGCAACTGAACTCTTCGACCTTTCCGGCGCTTCGGCTGTCGGCTCGAACTCGAACAGCTCTATTACCGTAAAGAACAACGGCACGGCGATTTCCACCACGGAAGTAGCCGGTCAGAGCATCACTATCGCCTCGGGTTCCACGCTTACCCTTACGACCGACTCGAACAACGTTTCGGCACGTCAGGTAGTCATGGGCTCGGCGAGCAACGAGCTCTACAAGCTGAAGCTTTCGGCTAACAACACGGAAGATGTCCGCGTTACGGACATCACGTTCAGGGACACGATCGGTGGATCTAACTCCGCTGGTATCGCTTCCTTCAACAACCTCCAGTTGTTTGACGACGCGGGCGCATTGCTCGCAGGACCGGTTAACATGACGATCACGAGCGACACCACTGGAGACGTTGTCTTCAGCCTCGGCTCTACCTCGTCTTTGATCGTTCCGAAGAACAGCTCTAAGACGATCACCTTAAAGGGTGATGTTGCGACCTTCGTCTCCGGCGGTGCATCTTCGAGCTCCAGCCACGTATTCGGTATTGCGGCCACATCGTCCGTAACCGCGTACGGCAAAGACTCGAGCGCTTCGGCGACTGTCGCCGCGACCACGACGGGCTCTGCGCAGGTTGTATACCGTTCCAAGCCAACACTCACTTCGAGCGTGCTTGGTTCGACCACCGGCAGGACTCGCGTAGCAGTTGACGACATCGCGACCCTTAACTGGGCAGCGAACGCGGCGGACGATCTCACGATCAGCACCGTCACGGTTAAGTTCAGCGGTCAGGCGGCGTCGAACGGTTCGACGGCGTTTACTGCAGACCTTATTGACGCAAACACCAACGCAGCATGGGGCTCTGCTTCGCAGGGAACCTGTACGCCTGGTGCGGGCAACTCGTGCTCCGTCAGCTTCGGTCCGGCATTCTCGATCACTCGGGGATCCACGAAGGCAGTCAAGTTGCGCGTAAACTCGAGCGCGTTCTACAACGGCTCGAACACGAGCGACTCGCTCTCGGCGATCATCAACGCCGCTTCGGACATTGTCTGGAGCGACGGAACGTCGACCGGCATCAGCTGGGAGTCCGTCCAGATTCCGATCACGCTCGTCAACCTCAGCTTCGAATAGTAGTTGCTAGGAAGACGGCGCGGTTCAGAGTCTGAACGCGTCGACAAGGAAAACCCCGCCCCTCAAAAGGCGGGGTTTTTCTTTGTGTATTTTTAGGGTATTCTCACGTGATATGTGGGATATGAAAGTGTGGCTTGAACGGTTCGTTGTGGCGTGCTTATACAGTGCTTTGCTTACGCCGCTCGTTTTTTTGCATCAGATAATGCACCCGCTTGTTATTGTAAAAACGCTCTTTTTCCAGAGCCTTATTATGCTCGCTTTTGCGGGCTATGCCACACTCGCTCTTTTTTATAATGAGTACCGCCCGCGCATAACGCCTTTATTCCTCGGGATATGCGCTCTCTTCGGCGCTATCGCCGTATCTGCCGTATTCGGGGTGAACGTCGGCCGGAGTATATGGTCCAACCCCGAACGCATGACGGGTATTGTCCTCATAGGGCACTTAGTAGCCTATTTCGCCATGCTTTCTGGTATGCGGGGGGCGTTTTCATGGCGACGATATCTTTCTGTATCAGTTGGAGTGAGCTTTGCTGTGGCGCTCTTGCCCATTATCCAGCTCGTTTATCCATCCGTATTCTTCGACCGGCTAGGGGATCGCTTAAGCGGAACTATAGGTAACCCCATCTTCCTCGCTACCTATCTTTTTTTCCACGTATTCATTGCCGGCATGCTCGCGGAACAGGCATATACCGAAAAAAAGCGGTGGTGGCCGTACGCGCTTATAGGTATTTTCGACTTAATCGTAATTCTTCTTACGCAGACGCGCAGCGCCTTGGTAGCTATTGTGGTTTCCTTGATAGTCTTTTCCGCGTTTATCGCTTTTCGTAGGGGTATTGGCCATGCCCGCCGCGCGGTATTTTGCGCATGGGCTTGTATCCTTATTTTCGCCGGAGTATTCTCCGCTACCCGTGCGTATCCCGTATGGCAGTCCGTGCCCGTGCTCTCTCGCATCGCAAACGAGGGCTTTCGCGCCGATAACCGCTTGTACGCATGGCAGGCGGGCTTGAAATCGTTCGTGGAAAATCCGATTTTAGGCGTTGGGTGGAATAACTTCTATTCTGCCTTCGGCGCCCATTACGACCCGCGCCTTTTGCGGAGCGGTTTTACGGAAACGTTCTTCGACCGGCCGCATAACGTATTTGTGCAATTCCTTTCGGAAACGGGCGCGGTGGGCTTTGCGGCGTACGCATTCCTTCTTGGTTACGCGTTTTTCCGCGCACGGCGTAATAAGTGGGCGGTCGCCCTCCTTGCTGCATATGTTGCGCAAAATTTCTTTTCGTTCGATTCCGTAAGCAGCTATGTCATATTTTTCATGGTTCTTGCGTGGATCGACGGGGGAATGCGGCTTGATCCCACGGGTACTAAGCCGGCATCCGCTCTGAGTGCTCCGCGCGAAGTTAGCGTCTTAGGCTTACTTCTAATCACCGCCTGCGCGGGGCTGTATTATTTCGATTACCGTCCGTACGCGGCGAGCCGTCTCGAATGGACGAGTATTAATTACTTCGTGCAGGGGTATATCCCCGAGGGGTTGGAGTATATGGATGAAGCCCTTGCGGCTTCGACTCCGTACCATGCCTATGTCGGCAAGGACTTGTATCCCAACATAGCCTTGCTTTATAAGCAGGACTTGCCGTTACCCGACGTACGTAACTTGGTCGAAAAAGCCGTGCGCGGAATGACGGTGGCTGCGGAGGCCGAGCCAACGGACTACGGCTTCTGGATAGGCTTAGCGGACATGATGCCGCCTATTGCCGGACTTGACGCGAAGTATATCGACGAGGGGCTTCTGGCGCTCAAAACGGCAGATGCGCTTTCGCCGCGCCGGCAGGCAACGGAATACGTCCGCGCCAAACTTCTTAATTTGAAAGGCGACAAGGCTGGCGCCCTTGCCGCCATGGAGCGCGCTGTCGCGCTTGATCCGGAAGTCGGTGACGCGCATTTCTTTTATGCCCTCCTCCTTCTTGAATCGAATAATAAGATCGCCGGTTTGCGAGAAATTAATCGCGCGGCAGAGCTCGGTCGCGAACCGCGCAGTGCGAGCGAGGCGTCCGTTGCGGCAGGTCAATTAGGGGATTTAGAAGCGTATAAAGAATCAATTTTTTATTTCCAGAAAGCCCTGCTTATGAAGCCCAACGACTTGGAGCTTACGATGAAGCTTGGGCTCGTATATTACTTTGACGGCAATAAAGACGCCGCACGGCGACTTATTGCGAATGTTATGGAAAGGCAAGATTTGAAGGCATCTCCCCAGTACCAGTCGCTGCTCCCCATACTCCGCGATTTAGGGCTTCTAAAATAAGGCATTCCGTAGTAGTATAGCTCACACTATGGCAGCCAAGAAAAAAGCCCTCATATCGGGTATTACGGGGCAAGACGGCTCGTTTTTAGCCGAGATCCTGCTTAAAAAAGGCTACGAGGTGCACGGTATTATCCGCCGCGCCTCGACGTTTAACACGAGCCGCGTAGACCATATTTACCAAGACCCGCACGTGGACGGTAGGAATTTTATTTTGCATTATGGCGATTTATCGGATGCGAATACCGTGAGGAAGCTTATCCAGAAAATCGAACCGGATGAGGTGTATAACTTGGGCGCCCAAAGCCACGTGCGCGTGAGCTTCGATATCCCCGAATATACGGCGAACGTCACGGGGCTTGGCACGCTTCGCGTCTTGGAGGCTATCAAGGATTATGCCGAAAGCGGCGGCAAGAAAAAGATAAAGTTCTACCAAGCGTCGTCTTCGGAGCTTTTCGGCTCCACGCCGCCCCCGCAGGGCGAAGCGACGCCGTTCCATCCGCGGAGTCCCTACGCGTGCGCGAAGGCCTTCGCCTATTACACGACTATCAACTATCGCGAGGCGTACGGCCTCTTCGCGTGCAACGGCATACTTTTTAACCACGAGAGCGAGCGCCGCGGCGAAACGTTCGTAACGAGGAAGATTACGCGCGGCGTTGCGCGTATAGCGGCGGGCTTGGAAAAGAAATTATACTTGGGTAATTTGGACGCGCGGCGTGATTGGGGATACGCGCCCGAATACATGGAAGCGGCGTGGATGATGTTGCAACAGCCGAAGCCGAGTGATTACGTAATAGGCACGGGCGAAAGCCATTCGGTAAAAGACTTCGTTATAGCGGCATTCGCCGCCGCAGGTATGGATAACTGGAAGAAGTACGTTGAGTTCGATAAGCGTTATTTACGCCCTACGGAAGTGAACGACCTGTATGCAGATACCACGAAGGCCCGCAAAATATTGAAATGGAAGCCGAAAACGAAATTCGCGGAGCTCGTAAAAATCATGGTTGCGCACGACCTGAAAAAGAACGGCGTGGAAATGAAGCCGAAACCCAAGGGATCGGCAGTAAAGAAAAAGAAATAAAAAAGCAGCCCGGATTCCGTGAGGATTCCGGGCTGTTTCGTTGGAGCGTTTCATGTAAACGTCCCTACATTTGGAGCCAGCCGAGCTTGCGCAGTGCGAGGAGCGTGGCGAGATGCGCCGAAGCCTCTTCGCATTTCTCATCGAGAATCGCGAGCCAGTCGCGCACGGGAATGAGTACGAGCTTCAGGACTTCCGAGGCGTCGAGCTTCGACGGCTTGAGCGCAACGGACTCGTCGACCGTCGCGAGGAACGAATAGCACTTTTGGGTGGATTGGCGGGTCGAGACGCCGATGCCGTTCGGAGAACCGAGCGGCGTCATGGTCTTCACCGTCAAACCCGTTTCTTCTTCGAATTCGCGTCGTCCCGCATTTTCGAACGATCCGTCATCCGCCTTACCGATCACTCCGGAAGGGCAGCAGAGGCTGATGCATCCCGTCCCGTGCTTGTATTCACCCACGACCGGGATGAGGTCGCCCTTGAGCTTGGCGACCACGGTTGCCCAGTCGCGTCCCGTCGAGCGGAATCCGGTAAATGGTGTTCCATTCGGTTGCTCGAGGAAGACGACTTGGCTCTTCGGCGCGAAGCGTGTCGCGTCGTCCCGATCCTTGGCTTCGAGCGTTCCCGTGAGATACTTCGCAAGATCCTCTGGCGGCTTCAGTTCTTTCCACGGCTTGATGCCGAGTTCGGCGAACACCTCAAGTACGTTGTTCCGGTCTGCCATGGGGATTCCCCACTTTGGATGCATTTTCATCCTGCTAACTCTCGCTTTCTTCTGGTTTGGGTTTGAAAACAGCTGTCATGTATGCCACGCTGGCACGCATATATATGCCATAGTTTATAAATTTTGTCAAAAAAATGCACCCGTCTCCTTCCATGGAGGGCGGGCGCATAGTGGCGCGGAAATTAGACAACATCATTCACCGCATCAAGAAGCTCTTCGTGAATATAGCCGTTCGTCGCCATAATCGACGTGGAGAACGGCGTCCACGGGTTGCCGTAGATATCCGTAACCCTGCCGCCGGCAAGTTGTACCAAAAGCCCTGCCGCCGCATGGTCTTCGATGGCCGGTTGCGGATGGATGTACGCTTGGATTTTTCCCGTAGCGACCATAATGAGCCCTTGGGTGGCGCACATTGGCATAGTGGGATAGCACGAGCAGTCTTTCAGTCGGTCGAGGAGGGCAAGCGTATTTTCCGCTGGCTGTTTTGACCAATCGGTCCAAGCGACGGACTTTGCGAGATTTGTTTCGCCGCTCACGGCCATATGCCCTGTAGTTTGGAATCCCGTAAAGAATCCCGTATGCCCTTGGTAGAGTCCGTGGGTTTTGGGAAAGTAGACCACGCCCATGACGGGAACGCGATTTTCGAGGAGGGCGATCGAAACGCCGTAGAGCCCGCAGCCGTGCAGATAATTGTGCGTGCCGTCCAAGGGGTCGATAACCCATCCGAGTCCGCTTTCGGGGATTTCACCCCGCCCTTCTTCGCTATAAGCGGGGATGGTCGGATCCGTCGCCCGCAGCAGTCTGATAATCATTTCTTCGGACGCGAGGTCGGCGCTCGTCGTGAGGTCCGGTCCGCGCTGTTCAGTGACGATGGCGCTTAATCGCATCTCGCGAAGCATGTCTCCTGCCGTGCGTGCGGTCGTAAGTGCCACAATGCTTAAGCCTCTCTTCTTCGTCAGTTCCATGATTTTTCACCTTTCCTGCTATTCGGTTTTCGAGGTTCGGAGATCGTAACAACCCGCTATATATACAACGAAAAGCATAAAAAAGCAACATTGCCGTAATGGGCCTAAATTGGTATTCTAGGCGGAATATATGCACCTAAAGGGCAAAAAAATCCTCGTGACGGGCGGCGCCGGCTTTTTGGGCGGCTACGTGGTCGAGAAGCTTCTCGCGCGCGGCGTGGCTAAAAAAGATATCTTTATTCCGCGCTCGAAGATTGCCGACCTGCGCGATTATAAGGCGTGCGTAAAAGCGGTGAAGGGGAAGGATATCGTAATCCATTTAGCCGCGAAAGTGGGCGGTATCGGCGTGAACCGCGAAAAGCCGGGGGAGTTCTTTTACGATAACCTTACCATGGGCGTGCACCTTATGGAGGCGGCGCGTAACGCAGGCGTGGAAAAGTTCGTAGCGGTGGGCACTATCTGCGCGTACCCCAAGCATGCGCCAGTACCTTTTATGGAAGACGCCTTATGGCACGGCTATCCGGAAGAAACGAACGCTCCGTACGGTTTGGCGAAAAAGATGCTCCTCGTGCAGGCGCAGGCGTACCGTATGCAATATAATTTCAACGCGATCTATTTATTGCCGGTTAATTTGTACGGCCCTAAGGATAACTTCGACCCGAATTCGTACCACGTAATCCCCGCGCTTATTAAAAAAGTGGCGGATGCGAAGAAGGGCCGGAAGAAGTTCATTACCGCGTGGGGTACGGGCAAAGCGACGCGCGAATTTTTGTACGTGGAGGACGCTGCGGAGGCTATAGTCCTTGCGACGGAGAAATACGAAAAGTCAGACCCCGTAAACCTCGGCTCTGGCACGGAAATTTCCATAAAGAATCTGGTAAAAACCGTGTGCAAGGTAATGGATTTCAAAGGCGAGGTGAAGTGGGATGCAACAAAGCCCGATGGCCAGCCGCGCCGCTTGCTCGACGTTACGCGCGCCGAGCGCGAGTTCGGCTTCAGGGCTAAGACGGACTTCATCGAGGGGCTCAGAAAGACCGCCCTATGGTACACTTCCCTCAAATAAGCACATGAAAGTACTTTTTACAGGCGCCGAGTACGATAGGCATGACCCTACGCGCGGCAAGAGTTTCGAATACAATAATTTTTATTGCTCTTTAAAGGGTATGGCTGGCGTTGAAGTAACGTACGCATCGTTCCAAGAAATACTCACGCTCGGCCGGCAGGGCTTTGCGGATAAGTTGCTCGCTCAGGTTGAGCGCGAAAAACCCGACCTCGTGTTCGTTTTCATGTATACGGACGAACTGTCGCCCGAAACGATACGCAAACTACGGGCAAAAACAACCGTACTAGGCTGGTTTTCAGACGACCACTGGCGGTTCGATAATTATTCCCGTTATTACGCAACTTCTTTTTCGTGGGTCGCGACCACGTATTCCAAGGCGCCGGATAGGTACCGTGCCCTCGGCCAGAAGAACGTTATTCGCTCGCAATGGTTTTGTGACGCGGGTTCGTACGTGCCGGTTGATTGTGCGAAGGACACCGAGGTTTCCTTCGTGGGGTTGAAGAACGAGGGCCGCGCGCAGCTTGCTTCACAGGTGCGCGCTGCGGGGTTACCGCTCACGCTCTATGGCGGGGGATGGGACGGCGGCCGTTTACCGCAGGCGGAATTTACCCGTCTTTTTTCGCGGAGCAAAATCAATTTGAACATGACGAGCCCGCGGAGCTTGTGGGAGCGCACTTCGTTTGGGCGTCTCTTTGCGAGGCGGTCGGTCGACCGGTTCGTTCCGGACTTCCATTTTATTAATAATGTCCGTTCGTGGCTCGGCCAGCGTATACTGCAAATCAAGGGCAGGCCGTTCGAGATAGCCGCGTGCGGGGGCTTCTGCATCTCGGGCTATGCGGACGACTTTGAAACGTATTATAAGGAAAACGAAGAAATGGTTTTTTACCGTAGCGCGGACGATTTGATAGAAAAAATCCGTTATTATTTGGCGCATCCGGAAGAGCGCGAAAAAATAGCCAAGGCGGGGTACGAGCGCACCCTCCGCGAGCACACGGCGGAAAAGCGCTTCGGCGCGATGTTTAAAGCGATGGGGTTATGAAAAAATCCCGCAGCTTTCCAAAGGCTACGGGATTGGGTTCTTCGGTCTCATTCGGTGCAGATTTTCCATTACCAAGCCGGTTCTTGGCTTGCGAAGAGGCAGAGCAGATACGCGTTCTTTTGGATGAATTGGCGGTGCGGCTCCACCATGTTTTCGGGGAGGTCTTGGATTTCGAAGAGTCGGCAGGTGTCACTTTCGATGACCTTTGCCGTGGGTCTGCAATGCATGTACAAGGAGAGCGGTCGTCCGTAGGGATGCTCTCCCACTAGCCACTTGTAGAGATCAAGTACCCGTATCACCTCGACTCCTGTTTTCAATTCCCGGATCGCGACGCTGTTGCAATCATCCTCCGTCGTTGCTTTGTTAAGCCTGACGTATCCGCCGGGCAAGTGCCATTTGCCGAGAAATTCCTTCACGCCTTCTTCATAGACGCGGAGCAGGATTTTCTGTTGCGGTTGGAGTACCACGAGTTCGGTCGCTGGTAGGTTCCACGCCCCACCCAAAGCCCGAAATGACTCTTCCGAGGGGGTTCGTCCGTTGTCGTCTTTCATTTGTTCGCATAGCCGCACAAATTCCAGATCGTCTCCATGAGTGAATGATGTGTTAGGAATCATGTCGCCTCGGTTAGGAAGCTGGTCGTCATGAACCCCTACTCGCGCCAGTGTTTCCAATGACGTTTCATGAAATGGCTGTCTGCGTGTCACGTAACACCTCTCTGTTCTGTTTGAATGAGGATTGAGTTGGGAAGTAGCTGTAACGTGGCTATAATAGCATTTTATTTAGTTAATTGTCAAATTTGCCCCATGTCTTCGCAGTTGCTAGGCTAATGCGAATGATTCCCTTGGCGGAGAAGAAAATCCTCGTAACGGGCGGCCACGGCTTTTTGGGCGGTGCGGTAATCCGCACGCTCCTTGCCCGCGGCGTCCCTATGGCGTCGCTCGTTTTGCCGCGTTCGGCGGACTGTGACCTGCGTGTGAAAGCGGACTGCGAGCGCGCCGTAGCGGGTGTGGACATCGTAATACACACAGCCGCCATTAGCGGTAACGGTGCGTTCCACGCAAGCCATCCTGCGGAAATTTTGTATGATAACGCACTTATGGCTCTGCAACTTATGGACGCCGCGCAGCGTGCGGGCGTAAAAAAATTCGTGGGTATCGGTAGCGCCACGGAATACCCTGAGTCCGTCGCCTTTCCGCTTAAGGAGGGTGACTTGCTAAGCGGCCCGCCTGCCGCGGGGCATGCGGCATACAGTGCGGCAAAGCGCCTCATGCTTTCTCTAGGCGACGCGTACCGTGCGCAGTACGGTTTATCCGCTGTACATCTTATGCCGGCAAATATGTATGGTGCGGGGGAGGCGCGCGATACGTACGTAATCCCTGCGCTTTTTAAAAAGTTTATGGTCGCGCAAAAAGCCGGCGCAGAAAGCGTGGTTATGTTCGGCACTGGCCGCGAGGCGCGGGAATTCTTGTATGTGGACGACGCTGCGGAAGCCGTAGTGCTCGCTGCTGAAAAGTATGAAGGCACGGAACCCGTAAACCTTGGTACGGGCATTGAAACGTCTATTGCGGATCTCGCGGGGCACATCACCGCGCTTACGGGGTTTGCAGGGAAAGTTGTATGGGGCGGTGAAACCTCGGGAGAAGCCATCCGGCGGGTTTTTGACGTATCGCGCGCGGAGCGGGAATTCGGTTTTAGGGCAAAAACGGGCATTGCGGACGGCTTGCGAAAAACCTTCGAATCGCTTACTTTTTAAGGATTATTATGAGCTCCGTAAAGCTATCAGTCCGTACTTCATGCCGCGTATGCGGTTTTAAAAAGCTATCCCCAATACTTTCGCTCGGTGATTTGCACGTATCTGACTTTGTGGACGGGTCGGAGGAGGCAGCCCCCAAGCATCCGCTCGAGCTCGTATTGTGCAACGAGCAGGCAGGCGGCTGCGGCTTATTACAGCTTAAGCACACCGTCCCGCACGAGGCGATGTACCGTAATTACTGGTATAGGTCCGGTATGAATAAGACGATGACGGCCGAACTGCACGGAATAGCCTCGACTATGGAAAAAATAGCGGTTGTGAGAGCAGGGGACACGGTAATCGATATCGGCGCGAACGATGGCACGCTGCTTCGCGGGTACGGGGTTGCGGGTATTACCCGCGTCGGCTTTGAGCCGGCGAAGAACCTCATGCGGTACAACCGCGAAGGCGGGCTTGAAATCATCAACGATTTTTTCAACTTCGCCGCATGGAAGAAAAAATACGGCGTAAAGGCTAAGGCGAAAGCGATAACCGCCATTGCCATGTTTTACGATCTGGAGGATCCGAACGCCTTCGTTTCGGATGTGAAAAAGTGCCTCGATAAGGACGGCGTTTTCGTCGTGCAGATGAGCTACTTGCCTCTCATGCTTTCGGAAAACGCTTTCGATAATATCTGCCACGAGCATTTGGAATATTATTCGTTGCTTTCGCTCGAGCATTTATTCAACCGCAACGGCATGGAGATTTTCGACGTGGTCTTGAACGAAATCAACGGCGGCAGCTTCCGCGTATATGCTCGTCACGCAAATGGCGGTAAGGGTGTCGGCATTCCTGTGGGTGCGCAAATTCGGCTCGAATCTTTGCGTTTGTACGAAAAGAGCTTGGGCTTGGGCAAGCGCGCCGTTTATATGGCATTTGCGGAGCGCATAAAGGAAATTGGCGTAAAGATTTCCGCTTTCATAAAAAAAGAACTGAAGAAGGGTAAAAAGATACACGTGTACGGCGCATCGACCAAGGGGAACACTCTTTTGCAGTTTTACGGCTTGGATAGCCGGCATATCGCGGCTGCGGCGGAACGCAATCCCGACAAGTGGGGCAAGAAGACTGTCGGCACCCTTATCCCTATCATTTCCGAAGAGCAGGCGCGCAAGGAGAAGCCGGATTATTTCTTAGTGCTGCCGTGGCACTTCATGCCCGAGTTCAAGGTCCGTGAGGCGACGTATTTGAAGGCCGGCGGCAAGTTCATCGTGCCGTTGCCGGAATTCAAGGTTGTCGGCCATGAGTCTTAAGAGCCGTTTTATGGTGCGGTACCGCACAGGCGGTTTTTTTCATGCCGTATATAAAACGATCGACGTCGCGGTGCGCGGAGTAACTGATTTTTTTGTTCTGATTTTACTTCGTGCGCTTCCTGTAAAAGAATTTGCTTGGAAAGGTAAGCGCATCCCGTATTTTTACCATCCGTACAATACGACATGGAAAAACGAGCGGATGATAGAAGTCGCCTTGGCGCGTGAAATCGTCCGGAATTACGGAAAGAAGGATATTTTGGAAGTAGGGAATACCTTGGCGCATTACTTCTCGTTTCCGCATGACGTCGTGGATAAGTACGAGGTTGCCGAGGGTGTGGCGAACGAGGATGTGGTCGATTTTAAGCCGGCTAAGAAATACGGCTTGATTATTACCGTTTCGACCATGGAGCACGTCGGGTGGGACGAAGAGCGGGACGCGACGAAGATCCTGCGCGGTTTTTTGAACTTGCGCGATAACTGCCTTGCCGCAGGTGGCACGCTTTTCGCTACTATGCCTTTGGGTTGTAACGATTATTTGGATGCGATGATACGGGACAAGGCTTTGCCGTTTACCGAAACGCATTTCTTTAGGCGCGGGTCGAAGTCCGGCGACTGGGTCGAATTCGACGGCGTAAACGGCGCGGGCGGTATCGCGTACGGCAGCCCCTTCGGTGGCGCTAACGGTATAATCGTAGGTATCATAACCGTATGAACAGGGATATTCTCGCCTGCCCCGCATGCAAGTCTTCTAGCATGTCATTCGGTCCTGATGCGGTTTACTGTCCGGATTGCGGCAGGAAATACCCTATCGGGCGGCATGACGGTGCGGATATCATCGATTTCATTCCCGATTCCGCGGCGCGGTTCCAGAATCCCGTGCAGAAATTATGGCGGTATCTCCTTGCGACGTCGGCTGCCGAAGAACAGAACCTGTTCGACGGGCTCCGGTCTTTCGACGCGTACGACGCCCAGCATGCGGAGTGCTACGACCTCACGAGCGGGCGCGTGCTCGATATCGGCGGCGGGAGCGGCGTCCTGCGCAGGTGCTTGGGCTCGGCATGCGAATACGTCGATGTCGAGCCGGATACCGGCGCGTACGCGCGGCGGTCGTCTTTGGGGAAGCTGGATAGCCGTCTTGCCGCGCCGTTCGCTTTTTTCCGCGGCGTAGCGGAATACTTGCCGTTCCGCGCGCGGACGTTCGACATAGCGGTCATGGACGGCATGATAGAGCACGTCTTCGACCTTAATTGCGCGTTTTCCGAGGCGTTCAGGGTTTTGAAAAGCGGCGGGGTGCTTTATTTGGCAGCCGATTGCCATGGGCAAGTGGTACGGAGCGGCCGCGTTTCCGTTTTCCGTAAAACCCTCAACTATTGCCGTAGGGCAGGCATTATCGCTACGGTGAAACGCGCCGTTTCGCGCGCGTTTTTCGAAATGCGCCGCCGGATGAACCCGTGGAAGGACGTTCTTGATTTTTCGGAGCCGCAAGTCGAGAATGGGCATATATACGACGACTTGCGCGCGCATGACATAATCGGGATTGCGGAGCAATTCGGCTTCAGACTCGAAAAATCCCAAGAAAGCGGCCTTGCGACCGTTATCGAATTCGTAAAACCATAACCATGAAAATCCACCTTACCGGCGCCGTATGGCACGCCGACATTTCGGGGCATATGAAGAACGCTTTCGAAGCGCTCGGCCATAAGGTCGTTTTTTTCGACGAGCGGGGGAGTAACCGGTTCGAGCGTTTAAAGAAGATTTGGTTGCGCTTTTCGCGCCGCCCGTACGAGGTGGACGACCGTTTCAGGGCGCGCGCGAGCGCGGAATGGACTGCCTCGGTTACTGAATGCAAGCCGGATCTTATTATTTTAGAGCACGCGGTAAATATCCTACCCGCGGCAGTAGAAAAAATTCGCGACCTGCATATCCCTATCGCATACTGGGTTACTTCGCCGCCGGATTTACTGCAGTCGAAGGACGTTTTGCTCGGCGTATATTTTGCCGACCACGTTATGACCATAGACAGGGCATGGATGCCCCTCATAGCGCATTTTACGCATGGTAAACCGGTACATCATCTGCCGCTTGGCGGCGCTTCGGAAAACTTTTTCCCTAGTGCAGAATCCGCGAAGGAGTTCGACATATCGTTCGTGGGTAGTTTTTCGCCCCAGTATCCTGACGGGCTGTTGCGCGCATATTTTGCCGACCGTTTACCAAAGGATGTTCGCGTAGGGCTTTTTGGTCACGGTACGGGCTATTGGGCGGGGCGGTGTTTTCCTGCAATCAAGCCCCTGATCCGCACGGAGGGTCATGTGAGCGTGGAGAAGTTGAATGAAATATATAACAAGTCGGAAATAGTTTTGAATATCCATTCTACGGGGCATCGGACTTCCATCTCTTCGCGCACGCTCGACGCGAGCCTCGCGGGAGCGTTCCAGCTGGTCGATTGGCGTGAAGATCTCGACGTGCTTATGCCGCAAGGGACGTTCCAATCATTTAAAACGGCGGACGAAATGCTCGCGCTTATCGGTATATGGTTGCCTGATACCGCCGGCCGTGCGGCAAAGGCGGCGGAGGCGCGTGCGG
Organism: uncultured Candidatus Saccharibacteria bacterium; assembly: GCA_964436175.1. Taxonomy (GTDB): domain Bacteria; phylum Patescibacteriota; class Minisyncoccia; order UBA6257; family UBA11618; genus CALRGO01. The sequence continues at coordinate 10,345 of CAYTBX010000004.1, read as the reverse complement.
TAGTCATTGCCGCGCATACGTGGAAGCACCGCGCGGAGACCCTGCTTCGGCTTGCGGGAGTTCGGTAGAAATTATCTTATGAAATGCGTCGTATGCGGTACAGCGGGGAATTTTAAGAATCTTTTTTCTTTACGGGATAGGGTTTTTGCGGTTGATGGATCATTCGATTTTTTGCGGTGTCCGTCCTGCGCAGCAGTCATAATTAATCCCCAGCTTTCGGGTGATGCCTTAATGGCGCATTATCCTTCGACATATCACGAAGATTATACCCAGAGGTACGAGTCACTGAGCGCTAAGAAAGGGGTAATGAATAAAGTGCGGGCGTTTTTAAAGTTCGGGACGCTCGCTCAATTCTTCGGTTACGGCAGACGCCACTGTTTTTTATTTTTCTTATGGCCGCTTATATATGAATTCGCCCAGTATCCGCGTTTCGTCCGTGGAGGTAAGCTTTTCGAGGTCGGTTCGGGAACGGGTGCGTTTTTGAAGCTGATGGATGAGCTCGGGTGGGACGTGTATGGGTGTGATATTTCCCCGTCCGCGTGCGCGGTTGCGGCGTCTATGGGGCTTAGGAATATCTCCTGCGGACCGTTCGATCCTACTGCTCATCCGCAGGGGTTTTTCGATGCGGTCGTTTTGTATCATGTCCTTGAGCACTTGCCGGATCCGCATGTCGCAGTACGGGGTTTTTGGGATCTTTTAAAGCCCGGGGGCGAACTCGTAATGAGCCTGCCTAATACGGGTGGGCTCACGGCGCGGATATTCGGGAAGAATTGGATAGGCTACGAAGCGCCGCGGCACTTAGTTTCTTATAATCCGGAAAATCTTGGCTTAGTGCTCCAAAAGAATGGCTTCGTCGTGGATCGGGTGATAACCAACAGTGCCTTAGGAGGCATCGTAGATAGTATTGAGCTTATTCTCGGTAAGAAGCGGAGTAGTTTGGTTCTTTTGCATAAGGCGGCCCGCGCGATGAAATTCTTCCTTGACCCGTTTGCGGACTTTTTCAAAATCGGCGACCAGCTGGTAATCCGCGCGCGAAAGCCTGTAGGTCGTGAAATACCATGAGGGTTTTCATAATCGGCTATCATTGGGTCGGCGGTTTTTCGGATTTCGCGGCAGAAGGCTTTCGGGATAACGGCTGCGAAACGGCCTTGGTATACGAAAACGAATTGTCTTTTTTTCAGAAGGCGCGGGCGGCGCTCATGCGGTATCCGTGGCTGTATCGCATCGCCGGCATACTCAAGAAAAAAACGTCCGCGGCGTACCGTTCGTACGAATCGAGCCGTCGCGCGGGCATTGCCCCCCGTATTGTCCGGCAGGCGAAGCGGTTTAAGCCGGATTTTATTCTCATGATCCAATGCGCCGGCACTTCAGCCGAAACGCTCCGTGCGTTGAGAGATGAAACGGGCGTGCCGATTTTCGCGTGGTTCGGCGACAATCCGTTTAATTGGGTGGATGACAGCTACGACGATAAGTGGCAGTTTTTCGATGCATGTTTCGCGGTAGACGCAACGTGGCTCACGCCGCTTCGTACTGCAACCGGTAAACCGGCTTTCCATTTACCGCTCGCGTCATCGGCGCACGCATATTTTCCAGTACGGACGGTTCCACGCCGTTACGTAGCGGATATCGCGTTCGTCGGCGCTCCGACGGAGGAGCGCATTGTTCATATCAAGGCGCTTTCGGGTTGCGATATTAAAATATACGGACTCGGTTGGGACGCGTATTTTGAAAAGTATCCGCAGCTCGCGAAACAGTGGCAGGGTCCCGTGAGCCCGAAAGAAGGTAATATGGCGCAGAATGGGGCTAAAATCGTATTAGGGCTCTATGGGAAAAATCTTGCGACGTCGGTTGGTCAGCGTGCATTCGACGCGGGTGCTTCGGGTAGTTTTTTTCTTAGCGAGCGCAAGGGGCAATTAACAGATTTGTTTCCTGAGGGTGCGCTCGCGCTATTCGATGATCCCGATGATCTGCGCGTAAAGGCTGATTATTGGTTGTCGCATGATGAGGGGCGCACAGCGGTCGCCGCGCGGTTTCATAGTGCGGTTATGCATAGTAATTTATATCGGCATCGCGCGGCTTCCGTTTGCGAGGCGTTTAAATCATTACGTCATGGTTAAAATATTTGCGGTAAAAACTATTTCAGGGAATCCCTACGACGCGATGGATACGACGTTCGTTTCGATATTTTCGCGCTTGGATCCTAAGCGTGCGGAATATCTTACGGATGTGCCGGAATCTTTTAAAGAGGTGGGCGCACTACGGGTAATGGGCCTGCGCCACAAGAACGCGTTTATGCGCCTTATCGAAAAAATACTGCTTATGAGGAGGGTGCGGCCCGACTGGCTTTTCGGCTACGGGAGCGCTCTCGACCTGCCGTTTATCCTCTGTAAGCCGCGGGGGACGAAGTACGTCATCAATTACCACAGTATTCTTATACGCCGCTCTACGAGGGATTGGCCGGTACGTACGCCGTGGTTTTTGCGCAGGTTTATTATGCGCCGCGCTGACGTCATCGTCGCGATTTCCGAATTCGCGCGCCAGACGATCCGTGCTGAGTTTCCCCATGGGCGGGTTGAGCTTATATACAGCGGCGTCGATACGGGTTTTTTTAGTCCGGAGAAACGCGACAGGGGAGCGCTTGGCGCGAAGTACGGCATTAGCTTTGCGAAACCCCTTATCGTGTACGTGGGCTCGCTCCAAACGCGTAAACGACCGGATATATTCATTGCGGTAGCGCGGTTATGCCCGCAATTCGATTTTTGTATGGTTGGGAAGGGTGATGCGGCATTTCTTGCGCTTGCAAGCGATCTTCATAATTTTAAATACGTCGAGCGCATGGATCGGGAAGATGTGGCGCGGTTATTCGCCTCGGCGGACGCGTTCCTCTTTCCTTCTCTCTACGAGCCGTTCGGGCTCGTGGTTGTGGAGGCTATGGCGTCCGGACTGCCCGTTATCGTTTCGGCTTCCGGTGCGTTTCCTGAGCTCGTGCATGACGGTATAGACAGCCGGCTTATTCCGGTGGGGATAGACGACGGAAGGGCGTGCGCCGCGGCGCTCTCTGCCCTTTTAAGCGACGATGCGCTCTTCAAATCGTTATCGAAAAACGCCGTTTCGGCGGCCGCGCGGTTCAGTTGGGATGCGACTGCTAAGGGATACGAGCAGCTTTTACTGGGTAGAAATCCGTGATATACAAAGGTATGCAAAAAGCCAAGGTTCTTATTACCGGCGGTGCTGGTTTCATCGGCTCGCACCTCGCCGATGCCCTTGCCGCGCGTGGCTGTACTGTGCGGATTTTGGATAACCTTATGCCGCCTGTCCATGACGGGGAATGGCCCCGCTACGTCATGCGCAAGGGGTATGAGCTCGTGCGCGGCGACGTGCGTGATAAAGCGGTTATGGAAAAGGCGCTTGCGGGGGTTTCGTACGTTTTCCATTTCGCGGCGTATCAGGACCAGCGGCTCGACTTCAGTACGTTCTTTTCCGTAAATACCGTGAGCACCGCGCTTTTGTACGAACTGATCGTGGAAAAAAATCTGCCGGTCAAAAAAGTCGTGGTCGCGAGCTCGCAATTCGGGTATGGCGACGGCCGGTACGAATGCGCGCATGAGCGCGGGTCGTTTTTTTATCCCGAACTCCGTACGCTCGCGAAGCTCGAAAAAAAGGAATGGGATATCGCGTGTCCTCACGGGAAGTCAGCCCTTTTCCTGCCGTTTACGGAAGACCAGCCTCTCATTCCGACAAATTCATACGGCCTTTCCAAAGCCGCGCTCGAACAGACGGCGTTACGTCTCGGGAAAACCTATGGGATTCCGACGGTCGCCCTCCGGTATTCCATAACGCAGGGCGCGCGCCAGTCGCCGCGCAACCTGTATTCCGGCGCGTTGCGTATTTTCGTCACAGCCGCATTGAAAGGCGAGCCGCTCGTCGTGTACGAAGACGGCATGCAGAAACGGGATTTTATCAACGTACATGACGTACTCGCCGGAATACTTGCCGTAACGGATTTGCCGGAAGCGGATTTCCAAGCGTTCAATGTCGGCGGCGGCAAAGGCTATACGGTTATCGGTTTCGCGCGGATGGTGAAAAAGATAACGGGTTCGCCGTCACCTATCGTGATCCGTGGCGAATTCCGCAGGACGGATACGCGCCATGCGGTTTCCGACATTCGGAAGCTCAAAAAGCTCGGCTGGGCACCGAAGTCGTCGCCCGAAGAATCCATTCGCCAGTATGCCAATTGGCTTGTTAAGGAATATAAGGCATGAAGAGCTGTCCTACCGTCTCCGTAATTATTCCGGCGTATAACGCCGTTCCGTATGTTACCGGGGCGGTTGATTCCGCTCTTGCGCAAACGTATGCGCAGGTCGAGGTCGTCGTCGTGGACGACGGCTCAACGGACGCGACGGCGGAAGTCCTCCGCCCATACCGCGAGGCGGGGAAAATAACCTATATATATCAGAAAAACGCCGGTCTTTCTTCGGCGCGCAACACCGGCATACGCGCCTCCCGCGGGGAATACGTCGCCCTGCTCGATTCGGATGATCTTTTTTTACCGGAAAAGCTTTTGCGGCAGGTCGGTTATCTGGAGGCGCATCCCGCATGCGGCATTTCGTATTGCGGTATCGCGCATTTTTACGAGGAGAGTCCGGAGAATATGTTGCATCTCGATTATACGTATTATTCGGGCGCTGAAGTGTTTCCCCGCCTCTTATGGAAAAATTTCATTAATCCCTTGTCGGTCGTGGCGCGCCGGTCGGTTTTCGATATAATCGGTTATTTCGACGAGAATTTGAAGCGTTCGGAAGACTGGGACTTCTGGATCCGCGCTGCGCATGCAGGGATCCGTTTTGATTACCTGTCGGAAGTCCTCGCGCAGTACCGCATGCGCAAGGGGAGTATGTCGTACGGCGCCGCAAGCGACGTTGCGCGCAAGGAAACGACGCTCGATATATTCACGGGCTTGCGGAGCCGCATGACGCCCGCGGAGCGGCGGCGTTATTCTATGGGAAGGGTTATTATGTTCTATCGGTTTAAACTTTTTTGCGCACGCATAGCGCGCCTTTTGCCGTTTCTCGGCAGGTTACAGATGCTTAAACAGAAGTTGTATTTGAAGGGCTCTTAGTTATTATCGTCTGTGCCATACGCACGGCTTCCGTTGCCGTAGGTACGGTGTAATCCGCTGTAACCGCATATTTTCCGTCGTTACCGCCGTGGCCCGCTTTTACGAGAATAGTGTGGCATCCGGCATTTTTTCCGGCGAGGATGTCCTGCGTCATGTCGCCGATCATGAAACTGTTTTTAAAATCTATAGGGATTGATTCAGCCGCTTTCTTAAATAGCCCTATTTCTGGCTTGCGGCAATCGCACTTCGCGCGGTATTCCGGGAGCGTTGCTTCGGGGTGGTGCGGGCAAAAATAAAAGGCGTCGATATACGCGCCGTATGCCCCAAGTAATCCGTTAAGCGTTTCGTGGAGGGCGCGTACGCCGTCTTCCGTTATCCATCCGCGCGCGACTACCGGCTGGTTCGTAATAACGATTACAGGGATCCCAAGGGCATTGCAGGCGGCTATTTCTTCCGCGATGCCGTTCGCTAATTCCAACTGGTTTTCTTGCCATGTAAGGTCGGGGCTCTTCGTGAGCGTGCCGTCGCGGTCAAGAAAAATGGCGGCTTTTTGGTGCGTGTCCATACGGTTTATAAAACATTTTTTACGCTATCAGTCAATTTTGCCAAAAAAGGCCTTTTTATGCATTATATACGGGTATGAACGGGGAAAAAGCGCCGCGCGTAAGCATCGTAATGCCGACGTATAACCGGTCGGCGTTATTGTCGCGTTCGATAGAAAGTATCCGTGCGCAATCGTTTACGGACTGGGAGCTTATCGTTACGGACGACGCTTCGACGGACGATACGTGGAAGGTTTTGGAAGATTGGGCGGCAAAAGATAGCCGTATCAAGCCGCACCGGAACGCTGTAAATCAATACCCCGATATTTCGGGAATATTAAATGCGGGTATCGCGCGGGCTACGGGTGAATATATAGCCCGCTTGGATGACGACGATTATTGGATCGACGTGGACAAGTTGACGAAGCAGGTCGCGTACTTGGATGCTCATCCGGATTGCGTGATAGTCGGCACGGGCGTTGTGGTCGTCGACGGCGCGGGTAAGGAGCGGTACCGCTACTTGAAGGCCGCGACGGATACAGTAATACGCAATAACGCCCTTTCCGCAAACCCGTTTACCCATTCGACGGTGTTATACCGCAAGGCGGTCGCCGTTGCCGCCGGCGGCTACCACCATCCGTATGCCGAAGACTGGGTGTTGTGGCTTGCCATGGGCAAGCGGGGGAAAATGCATAATATTCCAGAGTATTCGGTAGGCTACCTGATGGCTGGCCAGAACAAGACGTTTACGTTTCAGCGCACGCAGGCAAAAACCCTGATCACTATCATTACGGGCTTCCGTAAGGACTATCCGCATTTCTGGCGGGCGTATTGCATTAATATGGTGGCGCTCATCTATGCATATATGCCGCTTTTTATACGCGATGCGTCGTATTCGTTCGCGTCGCGGTTCAAGCGGTTTTTGTAACTATATGATAATCGTACGCGTTCCACTCAGAGTCAGTTTTATGGGAGGAGGTAGTGATCTGCCCGCTTTTTACGAGCAATTCCCGGGGCGGGTTATTTCCGTGGCAATAGATAAGTACGTATTCGTGGCGATCAACGAGAAGTTCGACGGCAAGTTCCGCATAGGCTACTCCGTAACTGAATTAGTAGATAAGCCGCATGAGGTTAAAAATACCCGCGTGCGCGCCGCGCTTGAGCATTTTGGCGTGGAGAAGGGGTTGGAGATCGTTTCTATTTCGGACGTGCCTTCGTCAGGGTCCGGCCTTGGTGCTTCGTCCAGTTTTTCTGTTGCCCTTATGCACGCCCTCGGCGAATTTTTGGGCAAACCGCATGCGGACAAATACGCAGTTGCGGAGGCCGCGTGCCATTTGGAGATGGGCATGCTCGGCGAAAAGATTGGCAAGCAGGACCAGTATGCGGCGGCGTTCGGCGGCGTGAACGTTATCGATTTTTCGGCGAAGGGGGTGAAAGTTAGCCCCGTGCGCGCTTCTAAAAAACTACTCGCGGATTTTAACAGTCATCTAATCGCGTTTCATATTGCCGGTGCGCGCGACGCAGCCGCCATACTTTCGGGCGTTTCGCATAAGCTGAAGAACGACGCGGCGACGCTTGCGGCGCAGAAAAAGATGGTGGATATGGTTATCCCCTTTAAAGAAGCGCTCCTGAAGAAGGAATTTAAAAAGTTGGGGACGATGCTTGATAAGGCATGGGAGCTCAAGAAAAAAAGCCATGCTATGGCGCATAAGGAGGTTGACGAAGTCTATGCCGCAGGCCGTACGGCCGGGGCATGGGGCGGCAAGCTTTTAGGCGCCGGCGGGGGAGGATTTATGCTTTTTATGGCACCGCCCAAAGCGCACGCGAAAATCCGCGCGGCGTTCAAGGGGCGTAAGGAGTTGTCAATTGGTTTCGACCATGAAGGGTCGAAAGTGATATTTAGTCGCACCCAAGCCGTATGAAAAAAATAACCCAGGCATTTATACTTGCCGCGGGCGTTGGTACTCGCTTGCGGCCACTTACGGATACGTGCCCTAAGCCGATGGTCCCCATAAACGGCGTACCCTTGCTTGAGCGAACGGTTATGCTTTTGAAAGCGCAGGGGATCGATGAGTTCGTTTTTAATTTACATCATCTTCCCGACGTAATCCGTAATCACTTTGGCTACGGTACTAGATTTGGCGTTTCCGTGAAGTACAGCGACGAAACGGACGTCTTGCTCGAAACGGCGGGAGCTTTGAAAAAAGCGGAAGGGCTTTTGCATGACGACTTTTTATTCTTGTATGGCGACCATCTGCACGCCTTCGATTTTGCGCCAGCGATAGCCTTGCACCGCGCGCACGGCGCTGCGGCGACTGTAGTATTAAAAAATCCCGCACATTCCACCGACCCCTCGACGGCTGATATAGTAGAGATCGATCGCGCGACAGGCCGGATAACCCACTGCCACCCGCGTCCGCATACGGTTGCGGCCCTTTCTCATACGCTTCTCAAGAGTGGGGGTTTATACGTACTTTCGAAGAAAATAATACAGGATATTCCGCAAGGCGTTCCCGTGCGTCTTGACCGTGACGTAATCCCGCGCCTTGTCGTAAGCGGGGAGACGGTACTCGGTTTCCCTACGGAAGAGGCGATTTTGGATATAGGAACGCTCGAAAAATACCGGTACGCGGAGGAATGGCATAAAAAAAGACAGGAGGCGTAGACGCCTCCCGTCGGGTTTCTTTGTTATCTATCGCAGCCGAGCCTCCACTACTTGCTGATGTAGTCGAGGGCGTGATCGAGGCATTCGTTGATCGTATGCATCCACGCCGTGCGCAGTCTGAACTGGGGAAGATTGATGTCTTTGACGAAGTGAGCTTCCAATTCTCGGAACCGTTCCACGGTGTTGGTTGCTCCGAGATATCCTTCACGGTTGAAGCGGATCTCGAGGCTCGGATCCGTAATTCCCTCCGTATCGCACCAGATCATCTTGAGTTCCGTTCCGGGATTGTCCGCGAGCAGCTTCTCGATTTGGTCGTGCGCCATGGCGCGGGAAAACGTGGCGGTCATGATGACGGACCGTCCCGCCTTCAGGTTTTCGTCGACCATAGCGAGCATCATGCGGTAGCTGATACCCATTTCTTCGCCGTCCCGTTTGAGCGATCCGTCCTCCGCGTTCGGATGGGGGTTCGGCATTCCCGTCGCAATGAGCCGCACGGCGTCCACGTCGATCCAGTGGAAGCCGAGCGCTTTCGCTATCAGCGCGGCAAGGGTCGATTTTCCGGATGCGGGCAATCCCCGCAAAACGATGAGTTGGGGCATGAACAGTCTCCTTTTCTTTCTGGGTTGGGGTTAAACTCTCAAAAGTTCCACAAGATACTTATGGTCCGTTTCGTTGCTTGCTGCGAGTAAGTTTCGGCAGTTCGCGGGCGTGACGGGATTTCCGTCCCAATCGCTTACGATGCCGCCAGCCTCCGTAATGAAAAGAAGGCCGGGCCACGCGTCCCATGGCGGGTTGTCATGTACGAGTAGGCTACTTGCTTGTCCGCTCGCGACTATCGTCGTCGCGAAGCAGCTTGAAACGCTCGATCGCGTAGTAACGGTCTGGCCGAGACGGACAGTCCTCGGACTATGGAAGAATTTTTTTGAGGATCCTTCCATCATGACTACGAGGCGTTTTTCCGGATCGTGCTTTGTGGCCCACAGTTGTCTTCGTCGTTTTTTTCCGTACCAGCGCCATGCGCCGCATCCGCGTTCGGCCGTGAAAAATCCGTTACCGAAGACCTTTTGGTCCATCGGGCGGAAAATCGCCGAATAGAGGATCGCGTCTCCTTGGCGTAGCGAAACCATTCCGCCGAACGTCGTTTCCATCTGCCGGTTGCCGGTTCCGTCGAGTCCGTCGACGGTCCACCAGCGATGCTCGCTGTCTGCGAGGATCCTTTCCATGTCTCCCGTTCCCAGCTTGTCTTCTTCGCCGACAGTCAAGTCGTTAGGGAAGTGCCTCGCAATACACTCGCGTAGTTTTCCCATGGCGAATCGGTCCAAATCGCCGACGGGAGTTCCGTCGTTCGATTTGAATTCGATTTTGTCGCCCATCCGCCCTTCTGCCGTACCAAGATAGTCCGGCATCAGCTTGAGGAACGTTTTTCGCAAGTCGTGCGAAAAATCCCACATGATTCCGTCCTTTCTTCTAAAATTAAGTTGCCAAAGAAGTCTATGCTACACGTCGGTTATAATAGATTATTTCTCTTAAATAGTCAAATTTAAAGCTCCCGAATCTTTTTCCATAAATAGGCGTTTACCGCTATCTGCGTAATAAGGGTGGAAAGCGCCGCGCCCGTGATGCCCCAGTAGGGAATGAAGGCGGCGTTGAGCAATGCATTGCTTGCGGCGCCAATAGGGGCAGAATACAAAAATACTCTCTGCCTGTTTGCGGCAAGGAGCGCATGGATACCGATTTCGGTGGGGGTAAGTAGTAGGAACGTTGCCGCAAGTAGGCGGAAGGCCGGTGCCGCACCGGCATACGCACTGCCGTAGATGAGGTTAAGTACGGGGCCGGCAAACGCCACGCCGAGGACGGCGATGCTAGCGCTCACATACGTCATCGCGCGGAACGACTGATTGAACAGTTCCTTGAATTTCGCGTGGTCCTTGGAATAGAGCCTGCTGAAGGTGGAAAAAAGGCTAATGCCCGCGATGCCGGCAATGCCGTAGGCGATCTGTATCGGCTTCTGCGCCGCAG
>CAYTBX010000003.1:0-52068 GCA_964436175.1 uncultured Candidatus Saccharibacteria bacterium | reverse complement strand
TACAAAACGCCATTGGAAGTATGGGGTGTTGCACTTCGAAGTTGAATTCAGGAAGCGCGATATTGACAAAATAACAATTATTTGTTATATTGTTAATCGTGTTGCTTATGCTGATTGCGTAGATTTTTTGTACACCACAACAAGGAGTTTGCCATGCAAACAAAAACCGTTTCGTTAGAATTGGGAAAATCATTGTGTTTGGCTGATATCGGCAGAATTACATTATCTTCAACGCGTGGCCGGGCGACATTTCTCCTTGAGAGGGAGCAAGATGATACGCTTTGCTTGGGCGAAGGCGACGAGATTGCGCTGAAGGTGTTGAAAAAAACGCCTCTAGGTGTTGAGCTCGAGATTCGGTTTCCTGATTATTATCAGGTCGGTTGATGAAATACGGCGATTGCCCACGAGGTTATCAAGCTCTCCAGCGATGGAGAGTTTTTTTATGGTATTCTATGAATATGAAGAAAATAGCGAGTTACTTTTTAATAAGTCTTTTTTTATATTGCATTCCCTCTTTTTCTTTTGCTTTTCCAAATATAGAAAAAGCAGAGTCAATATTTATTGATACACCCGCAGATTTTAATAGGCCTGATGTTCAAAGATTAGGTTTTCCTGTGGGATCGGTGCTTCCCGCAAAATCGACGATAGTAATTCCTGATACTAATTCCCCTTCAAAGATCGGGTATATTGTCATGCCTATGGGTAAGAGTGGTAATAAAGTTTTTTTAGAATTTTCCCTTCTTCCCGATGCGCCGAATAATTATGCGCTTGTCCACGGTCTTGCGAGCGGCATTACGGGTAATCAGCTCGGCAGTCTTACATCGATAGAAAGAATTTTAACTGATGATTATACCAGTAGGGATCCCGCCATGAAATATCCCAGCCAAAAAAATCTAATCGTTAAATTGCACGAAAATACCCTTCCCGGATCCAATAAAAATGCTTCGGGTAATTTCGTTATGCAGGATGGTCCGTCGGATATTATAAATATTGCAATTCGCAAGCCGGAGGAAATGCAGAAAACGTTTGTTCATGAATTCATTCATTTTTTTAATAGGGATGTCATAGACGGGAATTCCTCCATAATGCTTTCGGAGACATTAACGCTGCTTTTTGAGGATGAATGTTTTAATAATGAGCATTATAGATTTTGCGGCAGTACAGATTTATATAATTCAATAACAAGTAAGGGCGCAATGGATCCGAAAAAGCTGGTCGATATAGTGTCTCAATCTTTAATGGCTAATAATGCTTATAGAGGTCACGAGTACCAGGCTGCGGAACTTTTAGGGAGAGCTATGATGCAGGAGCTTGAAATGGAGATGCCTAATGCTTCAAGAAATCAAAGAATAATTGAGGCGACAAAAAGAATTATCGAAGCCCAAAGGGATTTTTCAAGAATAGCGCCGATACAGCTTACTGGTAACGATACGCTATTTTCGAGACCGAAAGCCCTTAATACGATAGCTGCTACATTAGGTTTTTCTGAGGGTTTTCATGAGATGGCTGCTTCGATGGGTGCATATTATGAAATGAACGTATATGCCGAGGCTAAGAAAATAGCCGGCTTGAAAGCTTTCATGGAAGAGTTGCGTTTTATGGAGCAGATGGACGAAGAAACTCAATTAGAAATTCCACTCCCTGCGTCCTTGCCCGGGCTTGCGGCGCAGTCATCTGTGAGGCCCCTTGCGTTACCCGCGCCGCAATCTTCCCAGACTTTATTAATTCCGTCGAACGTGCCGAATCAAAAACCAGTTTTAGGCACGCGCGTGGAGGCTAATCAGGCTATGCAGCAATGGCTTGACTCTCTTAATCAAAGAAAGAGCATGGTTAAGGGAGCAACTCCCTTAGAGGTCACAAGGACGCCATCTACTGGGTTTAAATCGCCCAATATCCCTCTTCAGAGAATCGCTACCGTCGCAAAGGGGTTAGGCTATATACCGCGTCCAAGTACTATTAAGGCTGTTTGGAGGGATTTATGGGATGGCGCAACTGGCAAAACATCGCAGGATTATATCAACGAATATCAGGCGTCGCGAAAAACCGCAGTATCTGAAATAACGGACATTGATAGAAAAATCGAATCCTTGAGAAATGAAGTAAATACTATCGGCGTCAGGAATCCTGCTGGAATACCGCCGCAAGTTGATAGGAGACCTACTTTGCAAAAACGAATTAATGCCTTGGAGCAGCAACGAGAAGCTTTGTTAGTAAAAGTTGAAGAATTGGATTACACGATAGCAGAGGAGTCTGTGGAGGGGGCTCGCAGGGCTATGATTGAAGGAACGAATAAGGGGTATGTGGATCGTGTGAATCCCTTTGAGTCATAACCATCTATAAAATGTAGCTGGTCTTTGACAATACGCCGTGAGCGTATACTATTCCTCCTATGTTTATCCGTAAGATCGGCATCGATTTGGGGACAGCGAACACTATCGTGTACGTCCCTGGCAGCAACTTCGTTATCAACGAGCCGACGATAGTCGCCTTGTCGTCGCCCGACAATACCGTGCTCGCCGTGGGCCGCGAGGCGAAAGAAATGATCGGCCGCACGCCGGACGATATCACGGCGTACCGGCCTTTGAAGGACGGCGTCATCGCCGACTACTACATCACGCGCGCCATGCTCCACTACTTCATTGCGAAAGCAGTGGGCCCTTTTAATCTCTTTAAGCCGGAGGTCGTCATTTCCGTTCCAGCGGGCATCACGCAGACGGAGCGCCGCGCCGTCATGAACGCCGTGCGCGAAGCGGGCGCGAAAGAAGCGTATATCGTAAAGGAGCCGATCTTAGCCGCGCTCGGCGCCGGCATCCCCATCAATAGTCATGCCGGCAACATGATTGTGAATATCGGCGGCGGCACCTCGGAAGTCGCGGTCGTTTCATTGGGTGGTATCGTTTCGTGGGCGTCGCTCCGCGTCGCGGGCAACAAGTTCGACCAAGCGATCATCGACATGATCAAAAAGAAGTACGCGCTCTCGATAGGCGAGCAGACGGCTGAGCAGGCGAAGATCGAAATCGGCGCGGCCCTACCTTCGAAAGACAAAGAAGAATTCCAATTGCGCGGCCGCGACCTAATCTCTGGATTACCAAAAGACATCATTATTAATTCCAACGAAATCGCGGAGGCCTTAAACCCACACCTCATGGACATCGTCTCCGAAGTCCAACGCGTGTTCAACGTCACGCCGCCCGAGCTTGTGGCAGATATTATGGACAAAGGGATAATCCTTTCGGGCGGTGGTGCCCAGCTCGGGCACATAGACGAATTTTTCAAGCGCATGCTCGGCGTATCCGCTTTCGTGGCAGACGAACCGCTCTTTTGCGTTGCCAAGGGCACGGGGTTAATCTTAAACCACCTCGATGTCTACAAACGCACTCTTATCAATAAAAGATAATCTTTCCCACGCCTACCTTTTATGGGGTTATGGCCCGCAGGAGGGGAAGATCGCGATCATACAGGAGTTTCTTTTAGCGCTAGAGCCGGCGCCGTTTGTTGATTCGCTTATTATTTTCCCCGTGGAGGGGACGACGGGTATCGAGGCGGTGCGCGAAGCCCAGCGGTTTATCTGGCAGGCGCCAGTTAAGAGCGCGCGGAAGACTATTATCGTTGCGGACGCCGCAACCCTTACGCCGCAGGCACAGGATGCGTTTTTAAAAATAGTTGAGGAGCCCCCGGAGCATGGCTTAGTGCTTTTCGTAGCACGCGATCCGGCTTTTCTTTCTCCGGCGCTCCAATCGCGGTTCCAAAAGCTCTTCGTGCCGTCAGCCGCGGAAGCGGCTTTGCCAGAAGACGTTATTGCTGAAGCCGAAGAATTTTTAGCAGCTGGTGCGGCAGGTAGGAAGGAGATTTTAAAACAGATACTCGAGCGCGACGATGTAGCCCAAAGCCTTTTCGCCGCGGGCGTCATGGCAGCCCTTGATCATGACCACCTAAAAAACTGGCGGGCGCTTAAAGAAATGTCCTATCGCTTGATGCTTATGGGTCGGCATACTACCAATCGCAAGTTGCAATGGGAGGCTATTTCGTCGTACTTATAAGTGATATGGATTCCCTATTAAAACAATTCGAAGCTGATCTAAACGGGGCGGTAGCGCATTTCAAAGACGAGTGTTCCGGCATACGGACTAACCGCCCGAGCCCACGCCTCGTTGAGGACGTGAAAATAGATTATTTTGGCCAAATGACGCCCGTAAAGCAGATGGGTTCGATCATGATTATCCCGCCGCGCGAAATGGCGATTTCGGTGTGGGATGCGTCTGCCGCGCCCGAGGTGGGTAAGGCAATTGAAAGCGCAAACTTAGGGCTTTCCGTTTCCGTAAGCGGTTCCACCGTGCGCTTAGCGCTCCCGTTACTCACGGACGAGCGGCGCGTGGAACTTATCAAGCTTGCGAAGGCGCTTGCGGAAAAGGAGCGCATTAAAGTGCGCGGCTACCGCGACGATATTAATAAAAAGATTAAGGCGCAGGAGATCGACGAAGATATGCAGTTCCGCATGAAGGAAAGCGTGCAAAAGGCGACTGATGCCGCTAACGCCGCGATCGAGGCGCTTCTTATCGCAAAAAACACGGAGATCAATGACTGAGCTCGCCGTTTTCGCGGGGCTTGTTTTGCTCGTACTCGTCCATGAGCTGGGGCATTTTGCCGCAGCGAAATCCTTTGGTATGTACGTGGAGGAATTCGGTATCGGCTTCCCGCCGCGTTTGTTTTCGAGAAAAAGCGGGGAGACGCGCTATAGCGTAAACCTTATTCCGCTTGGTGGGTTCGTAAAGCTCCATGGCGAACTGGACGGTAGTTCCCCGCGCTCCTTTATGCGCCAAAGCGCATGGAAGCGCGCCATAGTGCTTGTTGCGGGTGTTGTGATGAATTTCCTCGCAGGCTTCTTACTATTTTCTGCAGTGCTTTGGATGGGCGTGCCTCCCGCGGTTTTCATAGGCGAGGTAACAGTGGGCGGCCCTGCGGAGACTGCGGGGCTCCGGCAAGGGGATATCATAAACGGCTTTACGGATCCGGCTGGCTTCATGGCGCACGTGAAGAAAAACCGCGGCAAAAAGATCTCCCTTTCCGTAACGCGGTCGGGCATTATTGAAACAATTTCTATCGTCCCTCGTGTGAGCCCGCCTAAGGGCGAAGGCGCGCTTGGCGTCACGCTCGTCGGGGGCGGGGCAGCACCGGCGGGGCTGTGGGATGGTTTGTATGGCGGCTTCATTATGGCGTCCGGCACTTCGTGGGCTGTGGTTGTGGGGCTTATTGGGCTTTTTTCCGAACCGGAGGCCGTTATGGGGCCTCTTGGAATTTTTCGCGTGGCATCCGGCGCGGGCGCTGTTGGCTTTGCCTACGTCCTCCAGCTTCTCGGTATCATATCCCTTAATCTCGCGGTGCTTAACTTATTACCCATTCCCGCGCTCGACGGCGGCCGCCTGTTATTTATCCTTATCGAAAAAATTCGCCGTAAGCAGTTCTCTCCGCAGGTCGAGGCTCGCGCGCAGGGGATATCCTTCCTGTTTCTCTTTCTCCTTATAGTTGCGGTTACTATAAAGGACGTAACGGCGTTTTTCTAGCTTGTTTTTTCCGTTTTCGCGTGTACGATAAGGGCATGAGGCAATCTTCTTTATTCGCTAAAACTTCTAAGACGGCGCCTACGGATGCCGTATCCGCTAACGCTGCTCTTTTGGAACGCGGCGCGTTTGTGTATAAAAATTCCGCAGGGGTGTATTCGTACTTGCCGCTCGGCTGGCGCGTGATCCGTAAAATCGCTGATATTGTGCGCGAGGAGATGGATGCATTAGGCAGTAACGAAATGTTGATGCCCGCACTCGTGGATAAAAAATATTTGGAAGCGACTGATCGGTGGGGAGTGGATGTTGGCTACCGCGTACGGGGGATCGGCGAAGCGGTAGACGCGTTCGCGCTCGGCTGGACGCATGAAGAGGTGCTTACGGAAATCGTTTCGCACCATATAAGCTCGTACCGCGATTTGCCGTTTTCGGCATACCAAGTGCAAACGAAGTTTCGTAACGAAGCGCGCGCCAAGTCCGGCATCTTGCGCGGCAAGGAATTTATCATGAAAGACATGTATAGTTTCCACGCTTCGCAAGAAGACTTCGAAGCGTTTTATGAAAAAACAAAACAGGCGTATGCGAATGTGTTTGCCCGTTGCGGGCTCGACGCCTATTGCACGCGCGCCGCGGGCGGCGCTTTTACGGGTAATATAACGCACGAGTTCCAAGTCGTTTCGCCGGTTGGTGAGGACGTGATATACGTGTGTCCGAAGTGTCGCTACGCCGAAAACAAGGAAGTGGCGACTGTGAGGGCGGGGGATGCGTGCCCGCAGTGCAAAGGAGTGATTGAAGAAAAGACGGCGATAGAGGTTGGTAATATTTTTCCTCTCGGTACGAAATATTCTGACGCGTTCAATCTTACATTCACCGCTGAAGACGGCGTGAAGAAGCCGGTGATCATGGGTTCGTACGGCATTGGCGTTTCGCGCCTGATGGGCACCATAGCCGAAACCTTTCATGACGATGCGGGGCTCGTATGGCCCGCGTCCGTGGCGCCTTTCGCGGTGCATCTACTGGACTTTACGAAATCGGGCGACGCGGCAAAAAACGCGTACGAGGCATTGCAAAAGCGGGGCGTTGCGGTACTCTGGGACGACCGGCAAACGAGCGCGGGCGACAAGCTCGCCACCGCCGACTTGCTTGGTATTCCCATGCGCGCGGTTATAAGCGAAAAAACCGGCGGGAAGATTGAGATAAAGCGCCGCGATAGCGCGGAAGCGAAACTCGGTACGGTAGAAGACCTTATTTAATGTTCAATTATTTCGGCAAAAGCATCGGTATCGACCTCGGTACCGCGAACACCTTGGTGTATCTCGCGGGACGGGGTATTGTCGTGAACGAGCCCTCTATTGCCGCGGTGAACGCGAAGACGGGTAGCGTTCTTGCTATCGGCCTCGAGGCGAAGAAAATGCTTGGTCGCACCCCTGGCCACATTAACGTCATCCGCCCGCTCGTAAACGGCGTTATATCCGACTTCGAAATGACGCAGGAGGTGATGCGTCATTTCTTGAAGCTCGCGGGCGGCTCCAGTCCGTTTTTCAGTTACCACCGCGCCATCGTCGGCGTGCCGAGTAATCTTACGGAAGTAGAGCGCAAGTCCGTCGAGGATGCGGTTATCGGCGCGGGCGTGCGCCATGCGTACCTTATCGAGGAGTCCCTCGCTGCCGCAATCGGCGCGCGGCTCCCTATACATGAACCGACAGCGAACATGATCGTCGATATCGGCGGCGGGACTACGGAAATTGCCGTCATATCTATGGGCGGCACGGTGACGGCGAAGAGCTTGAAGGTTGCGGGCGACAAGCTGAACGACGATATCATCCGTTTCGTGCGCGACGAGTTCCGTTTGGTTATCGGCGAGCCGACGGCGGAGGAGCTTAAGATAAATATCGGCTCCGCTATCCAACTGCCGGAAAAAACCGATCTTTTGGTCCGCGGGCGCGACCTCACAACCGGCTTGCCGAAGGAGGTTACAGTAAAGGATTTCCAGATACGTGCCGCGCTTGTGCGTTCCGTTAAGATGATCGTCGAGGCAATCCGGGAGGTAATCGAATCCGCGCCGCCGGAGCTCGCGGGTGATATTTTGCGGCATGGTATCCACTTATGCGGCGGCGGCAGTTTGCTGCGCGGCCTCGACCAACTTGTCGCGAAAGAGCTTTCCATACATACGGTCGTCGTTGATGACCCCTTAACGTGCGTCGTGCGCGGCACGGGCGTTGCAGTCGAGCAGTTCGAGCAGTATTCGCCCGTCCTGAATCACCCGATTATTCCGCGCGACATACGCGTGTGAGGCGGTACGATTCGCCTATGCGGTATTCCTTTGCGGTATTCATCGCCACTCTCGGTATCATTTTCATACTGGCTGGCCCTGCCGGGCGGTACGCATTCTTCCTTTCTGCGGCCCGCTTCGTACATAGCGGCCAACCGCTCGACTATGAGACTCTCCGGGCGGAAAACGAGGCCTTGAAGGCCGCAATTTCGAAAGCTGCTCCCGCCGGCCTGTTTCTCGGTCAGCGTGAAGGTGCTATCATGTTCGCGGACGTTTTTGCCACGTATCCCTTCGGTGGCCGCTCCGCGGTGCGCGTCGACAAGGGCCGCTCCGACGGCATGCGCGTCGGCTACCCCGCAACTTTCGGCGGTTCCGTCCTTGCGGGGCAGGTAACTGAAGTCCATAACCGGTATAGCGTCGTGCGCATGGTCGGTAGTCCCGACTGGCAAATCCCCGTACGCGTCGGTCCGCACAAGGTCGCGGGGCTTCTCGTGGGCGGAACCGTTTCGCGTATCGCGATGATTCCCGCAGATAAGGAAATTCTCGTGGGTGATACTATCGTAAGCGCCTCTATCGAACTGCCCTACGGCCTTGTTATAGGAACGGTGGGTTCTGTTTCTCTTGGCGCCGAAGGCGGTGTATTCAAAGAGGCGGAAGTTTCATTCCCTTACGACATACGGGATATAGCGGAACTGGCTTTTACGGTATGGACACGCGATTAGCCGGTGCCGGAATCGCGCTCTTCCTTGCGGCATACGCGCAGGTATCGCCGCTTTTCATGTTTTTCGGCGCTACAGCCAACGTCGCGCTTGCGCTTACCGTTCTCTTCGCATTCTCTTTCAGCACGTTCTACGAATGCGCGTTCTTAGCTCTTGCGGCCGCTTGCGGGCTTGCCGCTGGTATCGGCTTCGTTCCGGCTCTCCTTTTTTTCGCCGCCGTTTTCGCGATGACGCAGGGAATGAGGCGCGCGGCGCCATGGCAACCGTTCCTTGCCGGCTGTGCCATCGTCCTGTTTTTTTCGTTTCTCACGTATGTCTCTTTAGACTCACGTCTTATGGCGCGTCTTGCGCCGGCAGCGGCGCGTGATGCACTCTGTAGCGTAGCGGTATTCGCCGCGCTCTACGCGCTTATACCGCCCCGCTATGCGCGACGCTGAAGAAGATATCAGTTTTGAAGAGTCGATTTTCGACGATTGGTCGGGATCGTCTCGTTTGGAATCGCCGATGCCCCGCGGCGCGTTTTTTCTTGTCGCTTTCGCTGGCCTTTTTCTCATAGCCTCTTTCTTCGTCCGGTTCGTTTTTATTTCGTTCGTGTACGGGGCGGATTACAAGGCGCGCGGCGTTGCGAACGCCGACAAGCGGATAACCCTCCCCGCGTACCGTGGCGTTATTACCGACCGGTTCGGCGAAGCGCTCGTGAAGAACGTACCGAGCTTCACGGTAAGCCTCGATATCGCGGAGCTGTACCGCAGGGGCCGCTCGGCCGATTCGCGTACGTCGCTTACCGCAAAAATCGCTGCTAGTTTGTCTGTCTCCCCAACCGAAATCAAGGCGTTACTTGAAAGCGGTGAGGAAGAGGGCGCTTCGCGAGTGACGGTTGCTAAGGGTATTACCGCCGAGCAGGCAATCGACTTGCGTGCCGTAGGCGACGATGCGCTTATCGTGGAAGACGATTACCGGCGCGAATACCCCGATCCTTTTATTTTTTCCCATATCCTCGGCTACACGAAAAGTGTCGATTTCAAAAGTACGATAGAGGGCGCGGCGGGCCTTGAAGCCGAGTATGACGGAACGCTTCGTGGTAGGGATGGCGTGAGAATCGCCTACCGCGACGCGCACGGCACCGTACTCGCCGAGAAAAAAGAGCAGGAGTCCAGCCCAGGGCAGACGCTCACGACCACGATCGACGCAGGCCTTCAGCGTTATTTTTACGAACGCTTTAAAGAGGGCCTCACGTCCCTCGGGAAGACGCAGGGCGTGGGTCTTGCTATGAACCCCAAGTCAGGCGAGATTTTGGCGCTCGTGAGCTTTCCGTCATTCGATAACAATAATCCGGCGAAGTACCTATTGACCGCCGGTAACCCGCTCTTTAATCGCGCCATTTCGGGCGTCTATTCGCCGGGTTCGACTATCAAGCCCTTGGTGGCGCTTGCCGCACTGCACGAAAAGCTCGTAACGCCGGAATTTACCGTCTATTCAAAAGGCTACTTGGAACTGCCGAATCCGTACGACCCTGAAAAGCCGAGCAAGTTTTTGGATTGGAAGGCGCAGGGCTTGGTAAATATGTATTCCGCGCTCGCGCGGTCGAGTAACGTTTATTTTTATGTCGTGGGTGGCGGGTGCACTGCTTCGACCTGCAACGGCGTGGGCCGCAGTAAGGGGTTGGGTATCAATAAATTGAACGAATATTGGAAGATATTCGGGTTGGACAAAAAGACTGGCGTGGATATGCCCGCCGAGGGTGCAGGTTTTTTACCGAATCCCGTGGAAAAAGAACGGCGCACGGGCCAGCCGTGGCGTATCGGCGATACGTACAACGTGGCTATCGGGCAGGGGGATTTGCAGGTGACGCCGCTTCGCTTGCTTACGTTCTTTTCTTCACTCGCAAATAAGGGGGTGGCGATTAAGCCGCATTTCTTGTTGTCGAAAGCCGCGCCGGAAGTACTGCAGGATTATTCGGGGTGGACGGACGAAATAACCGCGGTGCGGCAAGGCGTGCGCGACGTGGTGGCAAAGCCGTACGGCACGGCGAACGCCTTATACGACTTGCCCTATAAGAGCTCTGGTAAAACGGGCAGCGCGCAAATCCAGAACAACGCGAAGACGAACGCATTCTTCATGGGCTACGGCCCGTCGGATGATCCGGAGCTCGCGGTATTGGTGCTTGTGGAAGACGCAAAGACGGGGAGTTTGAACGCCGTGCCGATAGGGAGGGACGTGATGAAGTGGTATTACGAGAACCGCATGTAAGGTTGCGTAGCGGACGTGCATTTCATGAACCTGTTCCAGCGCAAATAAATCTAGCTCGCTCCGCCTCCGAAACTGGCGAAAAAATCGAACTCAACCAAAAATCCCCTGATGGGGATTTTTTGGGATTCATACAGCGATTTTTTTCTTGTTTCGTTCGGCTCTGCTCGCTGATTTATAGTTGCGCCTCCACTGGGTTCATGAAATGCATGTCCGCTACACACCTTTTATTAAGGGAAATAAAAAAGGAAGCCCGACCGAGTGAAATCGGTCGGGCTTTTTTGGGTGGTGCGGCTTTTATTCTTGATGGACGGCTTGGCGGCTCCTTCGGCCTCCGCGTTCTTTGCGGACGAACGGTTCTTGTTGACGGTTTATTTCCTTCGTATTGCTGAGCGTGAGTGCAACGAGAAGATCTGTCATTGCATAGGCATCCAAATTTCGGTTTGCATACACGAACCAAAGGAGGGCGGTTGTGTAATAGTTGCCAAGGTGGGAATGCCTTGCGAGGAGTTCCGCGTATTGTTCTGCATTCAGGCTCGCTATCTCCGAATGATGCGCCCGTAATTCCGTCGCTTTGAGCTGGACATCAAAGAAATTCGCTTCGTGTTTTACAGCGAGCTGATTGAGCTCTTCCGAATTCAGTACTTGCATGCGGTCTCTCCGTATATAGAGGTCCTGTTCAGGGTTAAGGTCTAAATATATATTACCACGCTAATTATATATTTGTCAATCACAGGCGGTTATTTTTATGGGTGGTATACTAGGGGTATGGCAAAGATTATTTTCGCCAATTGGAAAAAGAGGGTGAAGACCGAGGCGGGGGCCGTGGAGTTGGCGCGGGCTACGGATGCTAAGGGCTTAGTGCTTTTACCGCCGCATGAGTTTTTAAGTGAGGTGGCTGCGGTTGTGAAGCATGCTGAGCTTGGGGTGCAGGACTATGCGCCGGATGCTTTTGTGAGTGGGGCGCGGTATAGCCTCGTAGGGCATGCGGATAGGCGGGCTGTAGGTGATACGGATTCTATTGTCGCCGAAAAGCTTGCGCTTGCCGTGCGGGACGGCATTATTCCTGTGCTATGCGTAGGCGAAAGCCGTGCCGAGAGGGATGACGGCGTAACGAACGAGGTTTTGAAACGTCAACTAAGGCAGGGTTTGTCGCGCCTCCGTGACCTCAATCTTGAAAGTTGTCCGGTGTATGTCGCGTATGAACCCTTATGGGCAATCAGTACGGGCGGGGAAGCAGAGCGTTGTTCGCCGGAAACCGCAGCGCACCGCATTGCCTACAGTAAGGAGCAGTTGTTACACTTAGGTGTTGGCGTAGAAGCGAAGTATTTGTACGGCGGCTCCATAACTTCGAAAAACGCCGAGGAGTATTTGCATAATAAAGACATAGACGGCCTTTTGGTCGGGGCCGCAAGCGTTAACGTAGAAGAATTAAAAAAGATATGGCATTCGGCGTCAAAATCGTAAAAAGCGAAGATAAGATAATCGTTTGGTCGCGTATCGTTTTCATGTGGGCGGCTATCATTGCATTGCTCTTTGGGGCATGTGCTTTAAGGAGTTGGTCTAATGCAGTGCCGTCGGCCCGTACGGTTACGGTAAGTGCGGAGGGGGTAGCGATTATCGTACCGAACCTCGCGACGGTATCGTTCTCGGTGATATCAGAAGGAGCGAGTGCAACGGCAATACAGGAGGAAAATACGAACAAGATGAACGCCGCGATCGCTATAGTGAAGGGCTTTAAGATAGCGGATAAGGACATACAGACCTCGGCATACAACTTGTCGCCGCGGTACACGTACGAACAAAAAACCGGCAAGTCGCGCATAGACGGCTACCAGATCACGCAGACGGTTACGGTTAAAGTCCGCAACTTAGATGATGCGGGTAAAATCGTCGGCCAATTGCCGGCTGCGGGAATAAACCAGATTTCGGGTCCGGACTTCAGCGTTGAAAATATGGATGCGTTTTTGCACGGGGCGCGCGAAGAAGCCTTCAATAAGGCGCACGCGAAGGCTAAGGAGCTCGCGAAGCTTGCAGGGGCAGGCGTGGGCCGCGTCGTCACGTTCTCCGAAGGCTCCGGTAATAACTACCCCCGTCCGATGTACATGAAGGCGGAGATGGCGATGGGAGGCGACGCGAGCAACGTACCGCAATTCGAAGCGGGGAGTGATGAGGCGCGCGTAACGGTCTCCGTTACCTACGAGTTGCGGTAGTCACTTGCTTTTTTTAGCCGGCTAGTGTACACTGGTTAACAGGTAAATGAGGGTGGTTGTTGAGTGAGTATTAATTTGCTTAGCAGGCCCCTAAACCAATGGCAAAAAACCCCGCTTGCGGGGTTTTTTGTTGGTTTGCTTTTACCGCTCTCGTTTTCTTATACTTAAGGTTAGGAGGCGGTTCCAGCACTCATTTATTACCATTGGTTAACAGGGGTCAACTAGCCGCCTCCTACGGGAACATGTATTCCTGTATTCCTAAGTCCCATGATTTCAGAAAACGTTTCTCTTAAAAAATACAGCAACTACGCTATCGGCGGCACTGCCCGCTATTTTTGTCATGCGGAAGGTTTGCACCATATCATGCACGCCATTTCTTTCGCTAAAGAAAAGAACGTACCGCTTTTCGTATTAGGCGGGGGCACGAACGTGCTTTTTAGCGACGGTGTGTTCGACGGGCTCGTTGTAAAACCCGACATCCGTTTCATTTCCATAAACACGGCACTGCCGGAAACGGTTACGGTAATGTGTGGCGCGGGCGTGCCGGTGCACGACCTGCTCGCTATGTGCGCGGCAGAAGGTTTTTCTGGCCTCGAGTGGGCGGGGGGCTTGCCAGGGACGGTAGGCGGCGCCATACGCGGCAACGCGGGCGCCTTCGGCGGCGAAATGAAAGATTCTATAGTAAGCGTCGCGAGTTTTGATATGAGTGGTGCGAAACCGCATATCAAAATACGCGACAACGATGCCTGTAAGTTCGGCTACCGTTCGAGCGCCTTCAAAGATCTATCCGGTAAGGAGATCGTGCTTGCGGCAACGTTCGTGCTTACGCGCGCGACGCCCGCGGCCGTACGGCACGTGGTTAACGAAAAAATCGCGTGGCGCGCTTCGCGCCAGCCGCTCGAATACCCGAACGTCGGGAGTATTTTCAAGAACGTCGCGTGGGATTTGGTACCGGCGGCAATGCAGTCGCGCGATGATATTAAGAAACATATGAAGCAGGATCCGTTCCCCGTGATCCCCGCCGCATTCCTTATCGATAAAGTAGGCTTAAAGGGCGTGAGTTGCGGCGGGGCGATGGTCTCGCAGAAGCACCCTAACTTCATCGTAAACGCCTGCGGCGCGGAAGCTGAGGATGTAAAAGGCTTAGTGGCGCTCGTGAAGGCGCGGGTGATGGACGAGTTCGGCATAGCGCTTCACGAAGAAATAGAATACGCTTGATTCGATGTTTAACCTATTCGACCCCCTAAAAGCTTATAAGAAGCGGGTTTTAGAAATTAACGCCCTTGAAGCGGAGCTTAAAGGCCTGCCTGACAGCGGCTTAGCCGCGGAGAGCGCTGCGCTCCGTAAGCGCGCGCAGGCGGGCGAACCGCTTACTGCGCTTTTACCGCGCGCCTTTGCACTTATACGCGAAGCGTCTTTGCGTACCTTGAAACAGCGTCATTACGACGTGCAGCTCATTGGCGGTATGGTTTTACACGACGGTAAAATCGCCGAAATGGCGACTGGTGAAGGTAAGACATTGGTGGGTACCTGCCCCGCGTATTTGAACGCCTTAAGCGGTAAGGGCGTGCATTTGGTTACGGTGAACGACTACTTGGCGAAGCGCGACGCTATTTGGATGGGGCAGGTCTACTATCTCTTGGGAATTTCCGTGGCGATTATTGCGCACGACAGCGCATACGCGTATGACCCGCATTTCAAGGCAGAAAAGGAGGTGGATGCAATTCGCGACGCCGAAGGCAGCTTCCGCATAGAAGAGGATTACCTGCGCCCCATTTCGCGTAAGGAGGCGTATGCGGCGGATATTACCTATGGTACGAACCACGAATTCGGCTTCGACTACCTGCGCGACAATCTTGCATATGCGAAAGAAAGCCAAGTCCAGCGCGGGTGGCAGTACGCCATTATCGACGAGGTGGATAGTATTTTAATAGACGAGGCGCGTACGCCTTTGATAATTTCTGCGCCCGACAGCGAATCGAGCGAATACTATAAGACGTTCTCGCGCATCGTTCACGGCCTGATTCGCGAAACGGATTACATGGTGGACGAAAAGATAAAGGCGGTGGACATAACGCAAGAAGGTATCGACAAGGTCGAGAAAGCCCTCGGTATTGCGGACTTGTACGCTACGGAAAACCTGCGCCTCGTCCACTACTTGCAGGAGACTTTGCGCGCGTACGGTCTTTTCAAGCTCGATAAGGACTACGTGGTGAAAGATGGTGAGATCGTGATCGTAGACCAATTCACTGGCCGCCTTATGCACGGCAGGCGGTTTTCGGGCGGCTTGCACCAAGCGATCGAGGCGAAGGAGGGTGTGAAGGTGCAGCAAGAATCGCGCACGTACGCGGAGGTGAGTATCCAGAACTATTTCCGTATGTACGGTAAACTCGCGGGCATGACGGGTACGGCGCAGACTTCTGCTGAGGAATTCGACAAGGTGTATAAGCTTGAGGCGATTACCGTGCCCACGCACCGCCCGCGCGTACGTAAAGATGCTGTCGACCTTATTTATAAAAATTTGGATGCTAAGTTCGCCGCGGTTGTTGCCGAAATTAAGCGCCGGCACGAACTTGGCCAGCCGGTGCTCGTGGGCACCGCCGCTATCGAAAAGAATGAGCTCTTGTCGCGTCTCCTTACGAAAGCGGGTGTGCCGCACGAGATGCTGAACGCAAAGAACCACGAACGTGAAGGCATGATCGTGGCACAGGCGGGTCGCAAGGGTGCGGTTACGGTTGCTACGAATATGGCGGGCCGCGGTGTGGACATTATTTTGGGCGGCAATCCACCGAAGGCAGATGAAGCCGCGGAGATTAAGGGCTTTGGCGGTTTGCACGTTATCGGCACCGAGCGGCACGAAGCGCGGCGTATCGACAACCAGCTGCGTGGCCGCGCGGGCCGGCAGGGGGATGAAGGCTCCTCGCAGTTCTTTATGTCCTTGGAGGATGATTTGCTCCGCGTCTTCGGCGGCGACCGCCTGAAGGGGATGATGGAGAAAATGGATATGCCGGAAGATATGCCTATCGAGTCGCGCATCGTCGGTAAGGTAATCGAGCAGGCGCAGATGAAGGTAGAGGGCTTCAACTTC
Organism: uncultured Candidatus Saccharibacteria bacterium; assembly: GCA_964436175.1. Taxonomy (GTDB): domain Bacteria; phylum Patescibacteriota; class Minisyncoccia; order UBA6257; family UBA11618; genus CALRGO01. The sequence continues at coordinate 35,971 of CAYTBX010000003.1, read as the reverse complement.
GACGCCCGCAAACACTTACTCGAATACGACGATGTTTTAAACAAGCAGCGTACTGCCGTGTATGCAAAGCGTGAAACGTTGCTTACGGAGCGCGCACCCGTGCAGGCGCTCTATTTCCTCGACATGCTGTGGATGTCGCACTTGGAAGATATGGAGTCGTTACGCGATTCCGTGCGGCTCCGTGCGTACGGCCAGCGTGACCCCTTAGTGGAATACCGGCGTGAGGCACATTTACTCTACCAGCAACTACTCGCGCAGTTTGAAGAATGGATGGTGGAGAACGAAGCGCGCTTGAAGGCCGCAGCCGAAGAGGCAAAAGAAAGTTCTGCGCCGGTTGCCTCGCCACTTGCAATCCCCGCAGCACCTACCGTAAAGCAATACGAAGGCACGGGCCGTAATGACGCGTGCCCCTGCGGCAAGAAAGACGCGGACGGCAACCCGCTCAAGTACAAGAAGTGCCATGGCAAATAAAGAGATATCGCGCGAAAAGGTTTTGATGGCGGCGGCGGGCATCGTGATGGCCGCCGTTTTCCTTATTCCGGTCTTTTCCGGCAAGTATCAGGCGCTTGTTGCTGCTGCGGTTGCGACTAATCCGATGTACGCGTTCTTCATCGTCGCTTTCGCGCGGTTCCTTGCTATTGTCATTGCACCGCTCCCGGGGCAGCCGGTTGCTTTTATGAGTATGGCGGTTATGCCGTGGTGGCAGGCATGGGCAGCAAATTTCATAGGGGCGGACGTGGGCGCCGTGGTAGCGTTCCTCATCGCCCGCAAGTTCCGCGAACCCGTTGCGGCGCGTTTCACGGGTCTTGCCGACCTCCACAAGTTTGAGGCTGCACTTTCAGGTCGCACGCGCTTTTGGGGGTTCCTCGGCTTGCGCTTCGTGGCAGCCGGCGCGCTCGACTTTTTCAGTTACGCCGCGGGGCTCACAAAGATATCTTTCCGTGTATTTATTTTAGCGACCCTACTCGCGGACATCCCTATTAGTTTGGCATTCTTCTATTTTGGTGGCATGGCCGCGCAGTACGGGGTGTATATCATGATCGTCTTCATTGCGCTCTTCATGGTTGCAAGTGCTCTGATGGGGAGTTACGTTATAAAAGAAAAGAAAAATGGAAAATAAAATTATCACCGTAGTAGTGAGCGGCGGTTTTGACCCCGTGCATATCGGGCACGTGCGGATGTTTCAGGAGGCGCGGGCCTTGGGCGACCGGCTCGTGGTCGTCTTGAACAACGACAACTGGCTTATGTTAAAAAAAGGTTTTGTTTTCATGTCAGAGGCGGAGCGTAAGGAAGTCATCGAGGCCTTCCGCGCTGTAGATGAGGTAGTACTTACAAAGCACGAAGCGGGGACTACGGACATGAGTATCTGCAAGGCGCTCGAAGAAATAAAGCCAGATATTTTCGCAAACGGCGGCGACCGAAAGCTAGAAAACATTCCCGAGGTGGCGACCTGCGAGGCGATAGGCTGCGAGATGATATTTAACGTCGGTCGCGGCGGCAAAGTGCAATCAAGCTCCGAACTCGCTAAAAAGATTAAGGAAAAATAAGAGCGCATCCCACGTCCCTCGCCGGTACTATGGAATGCGCTCGCCCTGTTTTTACAGGGATGGTTATTGTCCTATGTCCGGCTCACGCGCGGTTTCATAGGAAAAAGATTTAGTGTGGGAAAACGTAGATGGTATCCTGCCTGCATGTATGCAGACTTGCTTCGAAGCCAAGGATTCATTAGCAGTTACGCTAATACCAGTACGGGGATGCAAGCCCTGAGAGTTTGTAAGGCTCTCTTTCCCTGCAAAAGAACTCCTTTCTTTTACCAACTCCACCAGCCTAAGCTAGAGAGTTAAAAAAGCGTGCCATTTGAAGTGCGTGCCTTCTGGGGTTGCGCACCCCGCCACCCATTGGCAGGTGAATATAGAATAATGCATATGCATTATAATGTCAAATTTAGCGGATCACGAGGTAGCCCCAGTTGTGTGATCCTGCAAAAATAGCTGCGCCAGTTGTGTTCCTAAGGTTTATTTCTATTGAGTCAGCGAGCGTGCGCGCGCCAATGAACGAGATTCCAACTTCGAGTCTGCTCGCAGCAGTGCTTCCGGCTGGCGGCGTCAGGAATACGCGGTCACCTGCCTTTATACCCTGAAGTTCCGGATACGTGCCGGATGATACGAAGAATTGGGTTGTGGTATTTGCTGGTATGTTCGCGTTCGGGTTTACGACTAAGGTTCCCTGTTTTAGGAAGGTAATGCTGTTGTTGGTTGTGTTGGTATTTCCGTCCGTGAGTGCAAGCGGTCCGTCGATCGTTGCGCCCCCCGAAAGGAATAATGACGCCCATTTCGCGGCGCCCGTGCCGAGGCTATATCCGCCTCCATTAGGACTCAGGCTGGAATCGAACGCCGCAGCCTGTGCGCGGCTTACGCCGAGCGAGAAGTCGCGCGATATGCGGTCTACAGCGTTGGAGCTTTGGTATTGGAGCGTTAGGTCTATCAGTACAACGTCTTTGCCGGGTGGAGTGCTCACTTTCGTGAAGGCGAGGTTGGTAACCGCCACGCTCGAATTATTAAGCGCCGTTTCCGGGCCGTTTCCGCGTTTAAGCACCACGTTCGACCCGTTCTTATAAATCAGTACGGGGCTTTCAGTGTCGCCCGCGCCGCCGGTTGTTTCATTTTTAGTTTTAAGAAAAAGCTTACCGTGTGGGGTATTTAAAGGCGTATCATCCACCTCGTCATTATTTGTGTCATTTACAACAACAAGGGTCGACGTAGCGATCTCGTTTTGTATTTTCCCGAGTATAAAGTTGGCTTGGTTAGCTACTTCTGAAGAGCTCGCTTGGTAGCCGCTTACGCGGAAAAACGTGGAAAGAAAGTAAACGAGCGTTAAGGAAACGCCGGCAAATATAACGCTGTAAATAAGGAGTTCTACGAGGGTAAAGCCTTTTTTATGCTGCATGGAATAAGTATAGCATGGAGCGTATTTACATTATCATTGAAATAAGGCATACTCGTACTACTTAATTCAACGCATGAAAACAGCTGAAACAACGAACGTAGCGGTGGCGGAAGAGGCGGTTGCGGCAATCCCCGCATTGTCGCCCGAGCAGGTTGCCTTGTACCGCGAAATGATCGCGGCGGGCATCGCCGTCGGCCGCAAGAAATCCCGCACTAATCCTAAGATGGATAGCTTTATTTTAAGCTATTCCCGCGGCGTGGCGACGTTCGACCTTATGCAGACGGTTGCTTGCATCGATAAGGCTGCGGCGTTCCTTAAACAGCTTATAGAAGAAAAGCGCACAGTAATCGTCCTCGGCTCCCAGCCGACAGCGCGTGATTTCGTTTTGGAATTCGCTACGAAGCACGGATTCTTCCACGTAACGAACCGTTGGCTTGGTGGCATTCTTACTAACTTCAACACCATCTCCAAGCGCATTGTTTACTTCACGAAGTTGAAGGCGGATAAGGCGGCAGGTGAGCTTACGAAGTACACGAAAAAGGAGCAGCTTAATTTCGACCGGCTTATCTCCAACATGACGGTATCGTTCGCCGGCCTCGAAGGTATTACGGCCTTGCCCGCAGCGGTATTCGTGGTTGACGCCGCCGCGCACGAGATTGCCGTACGCGAAGCGCGTCGCTTGAAGATTCCTTTAATCGCGATCATGAACAGCGACAACGACCCTGACGGCGTAACGTACCCCATTCCCGCAAACGACAATTCCCGCACGAGCCTTCTTTGGATTTTTAAGCGCCTTGACGAGAAGATCGGTTCTTAATCTATACTTAATTTAATATGACAGCAGAAGACGTTCAGCGTCTGCGTACGGAAACCGGCGCAGGCATAATGGATTGCAAGCGGGCACTAACGGAAACCGGTGGGGATTTTAACGCCGCAAAAGACCGTTTGGCGGCGCAGGGTATAGCGAAGGCGGATAAGAAGGGTGATAGGGAGACGGGCGAAGGCCATTTGGAAGCGTATATTCATGGCGGGCGCATCGGCGTTTTACTTGAGTTGCGTTGCGAAACGGACTTCGTTGCCCGTGGCGATTTGTTCCGCGAGCTTGCCCGTGGCATCGCGATGCATATTTCGGCAACTGACCCTGCAACTACCGAGGAGCTTATGACACAGCCCTATGTGCGCGACGAATCCATTACCATTGAAGATTTGATAAAGGGTACCGTGGCGAAGACGGGCGAGAACATTCGCATCGCACGGTTCGTGCGCTACGCCCTCTAATACTTAATTCATGTACGCCTTTCTTTTGCAGATGACGTTCGTCACGAGTTTAGCCGTGATGACCTTTATTCTGCTACGTTCTTTGCCGCGCGTTGCTACGGAGGAGGCGGAGCCGTCGCTCGCCGCGCGGTTTAGCGATTTTTTGAACCGGTTGCCACTTCACCACATCGACGAGCGTATAAACGACTTTCTTTTTAAGTTTTTACGCCGCTCTCGTATATTCGTATTAAAGCTTGATAATCGGCTTAGTCGTCACTTGGATCGTGTTAAGAAAACCGGCGAGCAGTCGGCACATCCTTCCGTGCAGGAGATGATCGACCACGTGCAAGGGGAGAAGGAGGAGTAACGTGACGAGGGGGTGCGGAGGGACTCGCCTCTCCTTCGTAAAAACTCAGTCGAGACATGCCATTTTTATAGTCGGCGGCGCGCCTTCTTAAAAATGGCGGCCCTTCGGGTTCGAGTCCCAGACCCACAAAAAACAATACCGCCTTTTCGGCGGTATTGTTTTTTGTGGGTACGGAGGGACTCGAACCCCCGAAGTCCAGAGGACGCCTCGTCTACAGCGAGGAGCAATTGCCGCTATGCGACGTACCCGTAGCTTCTTGCGTAGTATATGAAAAAACCGCCCTGCGCGCAACAGGACGGTTCGATTGGAGGGGACGGGACTTGAACCGCGTGACCTCAGGGCCTTGGGAGTCGTTCCAAGTATCATGTGGCATCCTGCCCATGATCATGCTTGGCGGGAGACATCGCAGCACCTGCGCTCTACCAACTGAGCTACCCCCCCGAACGGAAAGAATAAGCTGGAGAAAATATGCCTTGTTATTCAACAAACAGCAACCCCGCCATCAAGGCTACGCCTACGAGTATGGCGCTAAGTTGCAGTAGGGATTGGCCTATGTGCTTCGTCTTGTGTAGTTCTGGCACGAGGTCGGACCCCGCTATATAAATAAAGTTACCTGCCGCGAAGGGGAGTATATATGCGGCACTTGTCTGTACTGCTGCGCCCGCAACGAGGGCGACTGCCGCCCCCGCGATTGCCATGAGGCCGGAGTAGAAGTTGTATAAGAAGGCTTTGCGCCGGCCGTAACCCGCGTGGAGTAGTATTCCTAAGTCGCCCATCTCGTGCGGTATTTCGTGGAGGATTACGGCAATCGTGGTTGCAATGCCTGCTGGCATGCTTACAAGCCAGCTTGCGGCGATTATGGCGCCGTCCAAGAAGTTGTGCATACCGCTTGCGACTAAGCTGAGTGCCCCTACGGGCAACGGCGCGTCTTTACACTCTGCGTCGTGCTCATGAATATGTTCGTGGTGCCAGTGGAAAAACTTTTCGAGGATGAAAAGGAAGACGATGCCGGCAAGTATCCATAGCGAGGGCTGCCTGATACCGCTTTCGAATGCATCGGGGATGAGGTGGAGGAAGGCGTCGCCAAAGAGCGCGCCTACCGAAAGGCTTACGAGTACGAAGATTAAGGAGTCACCCGTTTTTTTGGAAAGCAGTAATAATCCGGCCAAAAGCGGCAGGCAAGATACTATTGCGACGCTTGCGAGTGCGTACAGTTGCGGGGTCATGATGCTGTACATAATCTCGTATTTTTGCTAAATTGTACAGGATTGATGAGGATGTTGGTGGTTTATTGATAAGCAGCGCTTTTGGGCATTCGTCCCGATTGCGATCGGGAACCTGGGCGAATGCGCTCCGAGAAGTATCGGCGCCGCCGATAACGTATTGGAAGAATCACCCTGCTAAAGCAGGGAGTACGTAGGAAGCTCTAAATCGCCGCCTTAGCTCAGCCGGCAGAGCAACTGTTTTGTAAACAGTAGGTCCGCGGTTCGAATCCGCGAGGCGGCTCCAAAAAAATATATGCATGAGAAAATACATTTCGTCGGTATTGGGGGGATCGGCGTAAGCTCGCTTGCGCGGTACTACCTTGCTAAGGGCGCGCGCCTTTCGGGGTCGGACTTAGCTGAGTCGGACTTGGTGCGTGAATTAGCCGCCGAGGGGGTTATCATGCGTATCGGCCACCACTCAGACAACCTTTTGCGCGACGTTTCGCGCGTAATCTATTCTGCGGCCGCGAAAGAAGATAATCCGGAGCTAAAGGAGGCGCGGCGTCGCGGGCTGCCGTGCATGACGTACGCCGAGGCGTTAGGGGAGTTAACCAAACAATATATTACGATTGGCGTTTCTGGTGCGCACGGCAAATCAACCACGACCGCGCTTTTGTCCCTTATGCTCGTGCACGCGGGCCTCGACCCCACCGTGATTATCGGCACGCGTCTTGCGGAATTTAGCGGCAAGAACGTGCGTATCGGCAAGAGCCGTTATTTGGTAATCGAGGCGGACGAATGGAATAAGTCATTCTTTCATTACGCGCCGCAGGTTGCCGTTATCACGAACGTGGACGCGGAGCATTTAGATACGTATAAAAACCTCGCGGGCGTTATTAAGGCGTTTAATAAGTACGTCACGGGCCTGCCTAAGGAGGCGACCGTGATTGTGAACGCACAAGATAAGAATACGATCACGGCCATAAAGGGCTGTAAACGTACGGTCGTAAAGTTTAACGAAAAGGGTAAGCGCCTGCCGAAGTGGCCGCTCGAAGTCGCGGGGCAGTTTAACCAGTTGAATGCGGAGGCAGCATACCGCGCGGCGGCGGTGCTTGGCGTTACGCGCAAGGATGCCGCGGAAGCGGTGATGAAGTTCCGCGGATCGTGGCGCCGCATGGAGCCGCTTGCCCCGCGTGAAAATAATCCAGTTTCCGGTACATTTTTCGCCGACTATGCGCACCACCCCACGGAGATTGCGGCTACCATCGGTGCGTTTAAAACGAAATTCAGGGGCCGGAAGCTTTTCGTTATCTTTCAGCCGCACCAAGTGGCACGCCTCACGGCGCTCTTCCCCGCGTTCGTAAAAGCGTTCGAGGAAGCTGATCAGGTTGCAATACTGCCGGCATACCAAGTGGCGGGTAGGGAGGTCGCGGGCGGTAAAACGGGCGAAGATCTGTATAAGGGTATTGTAAAGCTGCGTGGAAAGAAGGCGGAAGGATCGGTATTTTATTTGAAAAATATTGCCGAATCGCTTAACCTAATCGATAAGCAAGTTGTTGTATTCATGGGCGCGGGCACGATAGATGTCGAGACCCGTCACTATTTCGTTTCACAGTTGTTGCCGATGTAGTTCAGTGGCAGAACGCATTCTTGGTAAGAATGAGGTCGCGAGTTCGATTCTCGCTATCGGCTCAAAATTCTGGAGGAATTTTGTCCCTCGAAGCTTTAGCGAAGTGGGACTTTCTTCATATAAAAAGACCGGATTCTCCGTGAGGAAAATCCGGCTGTTGCGTTCTGCCGAGATTTGTTCTTGCGCCGCTAACCCCCTGCGAACGAAAGCTCTGCTCTCGTGCGCTGTCTGGCTCGCGGACTTAATTGGGGTATTTTCTCCGCTGGATGAGCGATGCGGAGAATTCTTCCGTTTCCTTTGCCGGAATGGCTGAAGTGATAGCCGGCGCCTTGTAGCGCCTTCTCCGCTTTCTGGATTATCCAGTTAGGGAAGACCGCGCCGATTGGAATAGCGGCGGTCTCTCCTTTCGGCAGAGGCAGGGATGCATTGATGGCGTTCATCAAATCATCCAGAGTGGCTGGCTGCACGACATGGTCTTTCTTCATGAAAGAAGTTCCTCGTTTCTCGGTTGTTGGTGGTAAGAACTGAACGCAGTCGCCGTCTTAAGCCCCCTTCCTTGGCATGCGGCGAATGAATGAAATTACTGAGAGCTAGTATAGCCCGTTTGACTTATACGGTCAATGGGGCGCTCATATTGCGTTATAGCGTCATTTACCGTATACTAGGAGGACTTATATGGCGAAATCGAAGTTTTCAGAAAACCTCATAAAGATGAAATGTGGCACGTGCAGCCGCATTGGTTATCACACCCGCAAGAACAAGAAGACGAACGAGAAGAAGCTCTCGCTTTCGAAGCATTGTCGGTTCTGCCGCAAGCACACGGCCTTCAAGGAATCCAAGCGGTAAAACAGCACACAACTAAAAACTTCCCGTTCGGGAAGTTTTTAGTTGTGTTTCACAGTCTCCAATTTAGATTTTATTTCGAGTCCTTTGGAGGTATAATTACTCTATGGGATTACGAAGGTGCGGTCATTGCTTCATGGGGAAATCCGACAGTTTTTTCAGTTGGAAAAACGAAGAGCGCGGCCTAATGCACTCCGTTTGCAAGGAGTGCCATACTGCATATAGGCGGGAGCATTATATAGCGAATCGTTCAAAATATATTGCTAAGGCGAAAAAATGGAACGGTGAACAGAAGTTGGTTTTGCGGGATTTGATTCTAAAACATCTAACAGCGCATCCGTGCGTTGATTGCGGGGAGGGTGATCCGATCGTTTTGGACTTCGACCATAAGGCGGATAAATGGAAGAGCGTTGCGGAAATGCTGAAAAATTGTTATTCAATAAGTAACATTGTTGCTGAAATCGGCAAATGCGAAGTGCGGTGCGCCAATTGTCATCGCAGGAAAACTTCCAAAGACTTCGGCTATTGGAAGTTTTTAAACAGTAAGGGGGTATAGTCCAATGGTAGGATAACTCTCTCCAAAAGAGCAGACCTGGGTTCGATTCCTAGTGCCCCCGCAAATAATGAAGCCGCCCGCGTGGCGGTCTCATTATTTATTGCGCTATTTATTTTTTACATGTTGCGTGGCACTATAAGCCCAGCTTCCATTTTCCACACCCCGTTCAGGAGGACATGGCGTGAATTTCAACGAATGCGTACGGAGGTTTTGTACGGAAAAGTTAGCCCGCATCTTCTACGATTGCCTGGTCTGTTCGGCAAGTAATCGGGCTTTGTTCGACTGGCTGGTTGCGGAACGGTTCGTGCTCGCGAACGGCCCCGCGCTTACCGTCATGGCCGAACTATTTAGGACCGGCCTTCAGGTAGCCAAGCTCGAAGAAAACTTCTCATCGTTCGACCAGTTGTGTGGCCGTGCGGTGTGGGAGCTCTTTTACCAGCCGTTCCGGCGGGAGCTGCGGCTCGGTCATGAAGGCGTTACCCGTTACACGGCTATCCGTTTCGGCTAACCCGAAGTATGCAAGGCGTGTTTCGAGCTGAGCCCTACCGTTTTTCCGAGAGGAAGCGGTAGGGCTTTATATTTGCAAAAAATAAGTTTCCGTATCGGGTATGTCATTAGGTCGCGCAGTGCGCGACCTTTTTTTATGTAACATTTTGGCGCTGTATTAGATAATGAAAAATCCGCCTTTGGGGGCGGATTCTCCATCTTCAAGAAAAAAATTATTTCTTGCCGAGTTTTCCGGAGATTACGAGAACGTAAATCGCGGAAAGACCCACGAGTCCGTAAACGATCTGCGAAAGCGTAGACATCGCGCCGAAGAGGGTGTCAACGAGGTTCCAGTTGAGCAAGCTCACGAGTCCCCAGTTAAGACCGCCGACGATCACGAGAATAAGTGCGAGCCAGTCGAGTCCGCCAAGCTTTTTCATGATTGTATAGGTAGTTGATGTATCGATACGTGCAATTCGACCTTTGCTATCTAATAAGTATACAATATCCAGTACTATGAACAAACTTATTGTGTGGATTATTGCAGTCGTCGTCGTTGCGGGCGGTAGCTTCTTTATGTGGAAAAAAGCGCAGGGTCCGGCGCCCGTGGTGGTAGTACCGCACGCTGACCTTATTCGCGTAACGGCCCCCGTTGCGGGCAGCCTCATAACGAGCCCGCTCACGGTAATGGGCGAGGCGCGCGGCAGGTGGTATTTCGAAGCGTCGTTCCCTGTGGAAATTTTGGATGCGAATCGTAACCAGGTAGCTATTACTCCCGCACAAGCGCAAGGGGAGTGGATGACGGAAAACTTCGTGTCGTTTTTAGCAACGCTCGATTTTACCCCGCCCGCTACGGACACGGGCTTCGTGGTGTTCAAAAAAGACAATCCATCCGGCCTGCCGGAACACGACGCCTCGGTAGAGATCCCGGTGCGGTTTAGATAGTGGCGTAGCCGCGTGGAAAAACAAAAGGACGGATATCAGCCGTCCTTTTGTTTTTCTTTACGCGGTGGACCTAAGGAGAATCGAACTCCTGCCCCGACTATGCCATAGTCGTATTCTGCCATTGAACTATAGGCCCAAGATTTTTATAGTACTGTCTTTTTTTCCGGTTGTATAATTAAGAACTTACTATATTTCCTTGAAAAGGAAAAGAGTTCTTACTATACTTAATGCATGCGGGGAAAAACAACAGACTCGGAAATAATAAATAAGATCGTCGCTCTCAGAAAAAAAGGCCTTAGTATTAACGAGATTAAAAAGGACGTCGGTAAAAGTAAGTCGCTTATTTTTAAATATATTAATGGAGTCGAAATTTTACCTGCCTATCGCGGAATTTGGGATGCCAAGCAGATCGGCGCCAGAAAAACGTCTTTGGCACATTGGCAGGAGGCCCGCTTGTATGCGAAAAAGCTTCTTGCTGATCTTTCAAAAAAAGAAAAGATAATCGTAGGAGCTTGCTTGTACTGGGCGGAGGGAACAAAAAAAGATTTTAACCTCATTAACACCGATCCAGTGCTAGTCCGCACATTCGTTTCATTTTTAGAAGTTTTAGGGGTGCCAAAAGAGAATCTCCGTATTAGCTTGAGGACTTATGAAGATATAGATAGGGCGACTGTGATAAGATATTGGGCTCATTTATTGGAAGTGGAGGAGGGCAGGATTACGTATATCGAAGTATTACGAGGAAAGAGCGATGGAAAGTTTACGTATGGTATGTGCAGGGTCCGTGTTGCAAAAGGAGGGCTTTATTTGAAAAAAATCAAAAGTATTATAGAATCCATAGGCTTATTGATGAAGTCCCCGTAGTTCAACGGATAGAACGAGAGGTTCCTAATCTCTTGATAGAGGTTCAATTCCTCTCGGGGACACAGGGATTAAAAGGGAAGATCCTTATCGTTAATAGCCCGGGTGACGGAATGGCAGACGTACGCGACTCAAAATCGCGCGCCGCAAGGCATAAGAGTTCGAGTCTCTTCCCGGGCACAAAATAAATACCGTATTCAGCTAGCGCTTTGGTTCGAACCAAAGCCGCTCGACTACAAGCGAGGCGAGGATAAGTGCGCCGAGGATTCCGGCATAAAGCGTGAGTATCGAGGCGTATGATGAAGTTACGCCATCGATTACGCCGAGCGCGAGTATTGATATCCACGAAACGACGGAAACCGTGCCGCATATAAACGCTACTCTTCGCGCGAACGCCTGTTGCGGAGCAGTGAAGAAGCCCTTGCCTAAGAGGCGAGTCTGGACGTACCGGTCGAGTATAACGCCGTTTAAAACGAGGATAACCATAACCGTCATCTTCGCAAGGAACTTTGCGGATGCGAGGTATCCTGCGGGGTCGGAAAGGAATATGCCAGCGCCCGTTACGGTAAGAGCTAAAAGCCCGTACCAGACGGTGCGTGAGAGGATTGAGAGTGTGCGTACTTCCGCCTGCGAAAGCTTCCGGTCGGCGGTAAAAAAATGGAAAAGGATGTCCGCGGAAAACGCGGCGCCCATGGCGCATACCGCGGCAAGTACGTGTAGTACGGTAGAAAAAGTCTTAATGCTTAAGAAAAATTCCGTGGAAGGCATATGGAAAGATGATATCATAGTAGCAATGGCTAGAGTCCCTAAAAAAATCCTCATCCTCGGGGCCGGCTTCGCGGGTATCTACGCTTTTTTTGAGTTGCATAAGCGGTACCATAAGGATCCGTCCGTTTCCTTGCGCCTTATCTCCGCTACAGACTACTTCCTTTTCACGCCGCTCTTGCACGAAGTGGCGACGGGCGGCGTTTCGCAAGAAAACGTCGCTTTCAATATTTATTCTATGGCGCCGTGCTGCCTCGACTTTACGAAGGCGCGGGTGGAAAAAATCGATACGGCGGCGCGGTCCGTACGGACTACCGTAGGGGAATTCGAATACGACTATCTCGTGTATGCGCTCGGCGCCGGCACTAACTTCTTCGGGTTGCCAGAAGCCGCGCAAAAGCGCGTACTGCCGTTAAAGACCTTGGCGGACGCGCGTGCTATCAAAGCGCGGCTTGTGGGATTATTCAAGCAAGGCGAAATGCCGCACGTGGTGGTAGTGGGCGGGGGGCCGACGGGAGTCGAAGTCGCATCTGAGGCGCATGAGTATATAGAAGAGCTTATGAAGACGTTCCGTATACTCAAAGCGCCGCATGCTTTAACACTCGTGCATGGCGGTAACCGCTTATTGCCAAATTTTAGTCCGCAGTTGGGTGATAACGCGGCATCGGTTCTTAAAAAGCGAGGCGTCGAAATCGTCGCAAACGATACGGTCGTCGGTGTTGATGCAGCTGAGATAGTTCTTGCAAGCGGCCGGCGGCTTCCGGCAAACGTCGTTATATGGGCAGCGGGCGTAAAGGCGAGCCCCGTTCCGTTTTCTCCTGCGGCGGAGACCGATGCAAAGGGGCGCCTACTCGTAACTGAATCGCTATACTTAAAAAACGACCCACGCGTTTTCATAGTGGGGGATGCGGCGGCATTAGACGGCGTGCCAATGACGGCGCAGGCGGCGGTAGCGATGGGTCGCGCCTCGGGGGACAATATCGCCCGCGATATGGAGCGCGAGCCTATGAAAATTTTTAACTACTGGCACAAGGGCGATATGTTCTCGCTCGGGCAATGGTTCGCGGGCGCAGAAATCGGCGGGTGGCGTTTCTTTGGCCACTTCGCGTGGTGGTTGTGGCGTACAACGTATCTTTCTAAAGTTATCGGTTTTCGTAATAAGGTAAAAGTTATGATCGACTGGACGCTTAATATCTTCTTACCGCGCGATATAGGGATTTAGCCATTTTTGGCGTTTTTGTAATATATATTGACCGTTTTCGGCATGGCTCGTACTATACGGGCGTATTTGTCGTTATCTACTATAGAGCTTGACTTTTGAATACCACTCTGGTATTATAACAACCATCCTAAAGATATGAAGAAAACCTACATTTTAAGCGCGTTTTCGGCTGTAGTGCTCGCTACGGGGCTTTTTGCGTTTAACTCCGCATCCGCGCAGGATTATTACGGCGGCTTTGACTCCGGTTACAGCGGCGGCTTCGATTCTGGCTACGGCGGTGGTTTCGACTCCGGCTATAGCAGCGGCTTCGACTCGGGATATAGCTCCTATGGTAGTGGTTTTGATTCTGGATACACTTCCTACGGTTCCGGCTTTGATTCCGGTTATGGTTCCTATGGCGGTGGTTTCGACTCCGGCTACAGTGATTCCAATTTAAATCTCTACGACGGCAGTTACTATGGCTACAACGCCGATGGCTGTGGTTTGAACTGCGGTTCGACGTACGGCTCGAGCTATTCTTCGTATGATTCCGGCTGCGGTAGCTCGTGCTATGGCGGATTTTCGTATTCCTCTATTGGCTGCGGATCGTCCTGTGGCGGTGGCTTCAGTGGCTGGGGTGGCTTTGGTGGTTACTATGGTGGTGGCACAAACTTCTTGCCGCCTATCTATGTTCCGCCTCGTCCGCAACCGCCGGTAACGCTTCCTCCAGTCTACGTACCGCCGGTGTATCAACCGCCGACCTATTTGCCGCCGGTCTACGTACCTCCTACCTATAACCCGCCTTCTTACTTGCCGCCGATTTACACGCCGCCTACCTATAACCCGCCGGTATATTACCCACCGCCGGTTGTAATCCAACCGCCGCTTGTATGCAGTATCCGCTTCTCTAACTTCAACCCGCCGCTTGCGGCTGCTGAAGGCCAGCTCTGGACGTACAACTTGCAGTCCATTTCTACGGGATCGTATTCCAACCAGATCAGCTACCGCTTGGTTAACGGTCCGGACGGCTTGATAGTCATGCCCAACGGCCAAGTTGCGTGGACACCTGCGTTCAATCAGGGTCGCTCGACTTCCTACATGGTGACTGTCGCCGCGTATAATGGCAGCTGCGAAAACTCGCAGACCTTCTATATAACGGTGCGGGATATGAACCCCGTGCCGCCGGTAACTCCGCCGAAGCCCGTATGCGGTTGCGCGTGTACTAACACGTGCGCGCCGGTCGTGAAGACCTGCGTGACCACGAAGACCACCGTCACGACCACGTGCACGGCAGAGGCTCCCGTAAAGCCCATTACGCCGAAGTATGGCGTATGCCCGCCGGACGCTCCGGCAGCAGTCGCCGCTACGGAGCCGACTATGCCGAATTCCGGCGTCGGTTCTAACGGTTCCGGTATCGGCTCCGCGTTTTCCGCGGCATTCGCCGGACTCTTCGGCGCACTGCTCGCATTGCTCTACAGCCCGTGGCTCTTGCTCGCCGTAATCCTTATTCTCGCCATCATGGTTGTCCGCGCGTACCAGCGTACTCGCTCGATGACGATAGCCATATAAGCTAAACAAAAAGCCTCTTTATGAGAGCAATTGAAATATACCCCGTGTTGCAAATTCGATTATTTTGCTACGATGCATGAAACGATTCATTAGATAAACAGATGCACTCCAAGCCCGATACTTCGAAGATCGTCCAAGTAGTCGAATTTGCAACACGGGGTATTTTCATACTCGCTTTTGCTGTGCTTGCAGTAGGTGCCCCACAGGCACAGGCGTTTGAGTGGTACGGCCCAGGCTCGGGTATCGACTATACCGGCTTCGTTTACGGTTCTAACACCGGACTCGGTTTTTCGTGGCCGTGGGGATTCGTTTCCGGCGGCAATGCCGGCTACGGGTACAACTATGGCGGTTATGGTTATGGTGGCTATCAGCAGCCTACCTACCCGCCGCAGTTCCAACAGACCCCGTCGCAATCCGTACGCGTGGGTAACTTGCTGCAGTTTACGGTAAACGCCACTAACAGCTATGGCGGCGCCATAACGTATACGGCTACTAATCTGCCTCCGGGTGCGGCGTTTAATGCTACGAACCGCACGTTCTCGTGGATGCCTACTGCCGCGCACACGGGCTACTTTACGGTTAACTTCCGCGCGACGGACCGCGTGGGTTCAAGCGATATGGCGGTTACGATAACGGTAAACGCCGCGCAGGCAGTGCCTGCGTACAATCCGTACAATTACGGCGGCGGCGCGTATTACGGTTACGACTACTACAACCAATACAACGGCCAGCGCCAGATAACGCCCGTTGATTCTACGCCTGTTATGTATCCTATTCGCGAGCAGGTAGTACGCGTGGGCGAAACGCTCCGCTTCCAAGTGCAGGGGTACGACCGCGAGGGAGATTTCTTGCGCTATTCGTCCGTGGGCGAGCCGCAGGGGGCAGTTTTCGATACTAATACCCGCACCTTCGTATGGACGCCCACGCGCCTGCAGGTAGGGAAGTACGTGGTGAATTTCCGCGTATCGCAGTCGAGCCAGATGTATGCGGAAACGAGCGCGGTAATCTACGTGCTCGATCAGGCCGGTCAGTTGCCGTACACCACCTGCTCTGCAGGCCCCGGCCCCTACCTCTACGGGTTTTCGCCGTCATCAGCTGTGCGCGAAGGGGATTTGTTCTCGTACCAAATCCTCGCTTCGAGCGGCAATAACAACCAGACGTCGTTCCGCATCGTTGACGGGCCCATAGGCTTGTCAGTAGACGCGCGCACCGGCTACATGCGCTGGGTGCCGAGCTTCAACCAAAGCGGAACCTACCCCGTGCGCGTGGCAATCTACAACGGCCAATGCGAAAGCGTGCAGACCTTCACCATCACGGTGCAGGACGTTCGGTAGCGACGAAGTTTATAGTTGTTAGTTTTTAGTGATTAGTTAAAAATACGGAGGCGTGGCTGAGTGGCTGAAGGCAGTGGTATTGTTCCCGATTTGCCATGTTTCTTTTTAGAAACATTCGTAAATCGCAATCCTGTGCAGAGCGGAGACGTGGCTGAGTGGTTTAAGGCGGCACTCTTGAAAAGTGTTGTGCTTGAAAGGGCACCGTGAGTTCGAATCTCACCGTCTCCGCTCTGCATGGGAAAAGTGTTTACAATTATCGTTAAAGGTATCGGAGGTTCGAATCCTCCCGCCTCCGCAAAAATAATTTTATGGAAAAAAAGTCTTCAAATAAAAGTTTGCATAAAGCAAGCGTTCTTAAAAATGATGAGTTTTATACCCAGCTCGTTGATATTGAAAAAGAATTGAAATACTACAAAGAGCAGTTTCGTGGCAAAGTCGTATATTGCAACTGCGACGATCCGTTTGAGAGCAACTTTTTTAAATATTTTGCCGCCAATTTTAACTCACTTAGATTAAAAAGACTCATTGCCACGAGTTATAAGCCATCTCCGATTGCTAATACAGAACTTGTACTACAGCCCTCCCTCCTTCTCGGTTATGAAGATAAGGTTGTGAAAAAGCCAATAAAACCAAAGGGTCGTCCAAAAACAACGGCTAATAAGTTTATTATTAATGAGGTTGGAGATATTAATAACGACGGGGCTTTTGATTTATCTGATATTGCCAAGCAACTCAAGGCGAATAAAAACAATGAATGGGCATCACTTGATGACGAAGGAGACTTCAGGAGTAAAGAAAGCATAGAATTATTGAAGCAGGCAGATATTGTAGTTACAAATCCTCCGTTTTCATTATTCCGTGAATATGTTGCTCAACTTATTGAATACGACAAAAAGTTTTTGATTATTGGGACAAATAACGCAATGCATTACAAAGAGATTTTTCCATTAATACAAAAAAATAAACTTTGGCTTGGATATAATAATGGCCCCAAAAAATATTTAGTTCCTGATAATTTTGATGGGAAAAGCGTTATGGTGATAGACGGAAAAAAGTATATGCCGATGGGAAATACAAGTTGGTTTACAAATCTTGATACAACCAAACGGCACGAGAAACTTACGCTATATAAAAAATACTCCCCAGAAGAGTATCTTAAATATGACAATTACGATGCAATTGAAGTACGTAGGGTTGCAGAGATTCCGTTGGATTATAAAGGGGCAATGGGTGTACCTGATACTTTTCTCGATAAATACAATCCAGAGCAGTTTGAGCTCATAGGTATTCCATTTGGTGACTTAGGAAAAGCTTTAGGGGTTGCAAAAAATTATCGTGGCAGAACAGATATCTCTGTAACGAGTAGCGGTAAGACGAGATGCCCATTTTCCAGAATAATTATTAAAACTAAAAATTGAGTATGAAAATCGAATTAAACAAAATTAAAATACGGGATGTCTTTAATGGCTATAAAGACAGCGCAGAGGAGGGCGTTGTGGCATATGGTGGTGCGCTCGACATTCGCCCCAAATACCAACGCGAGTTCGTTTACAAGCCAGAACAACGCAATCAAGTCATTAAAACAGTTACGCGTGGTTACCCTGATCGCGACGCGTACTTCCCGCTTAATACGATGTATTGGCTCAAAACGCACGACAATCACTTCGAAGTGATCGACGGTCAACAGCGCACGCTCTCGATTTGCCAATATATAAATGGCGACTTTAGTATCGACGAAAAATATTTTCACAGCTTGAATGAGACGGAGCGGGAATACATTTTGGATTATCCGCTTCAGGTGTATATCTGCGAGGGAAGCGATAAGGAACGGCTTGAGTGGTTTGAGATCATCAATACAGCAGGAGAAATTTTGACGCCACAGGAATTGCGCAATGCTAATTACACTGGCGAATGGCTCACGGACGCCAAACGCTGGTTCTCTAAAAACGGCGCACCAGCTTATCGTATCGGGGAGCATTATGTGAAAGGCTCGCCGATCCGCCAAGAGTTTTTGGAAACGGCATTAAATTGGATTTCTGCGCGTGATTATGGCGAAGAAAGGCCGGCAGAATATATGTCGAAGCATCAGCACGATAAAAATGCTGATGAGTTATGGCAGTATTTCCAAGATGTAATTGCGTGGGTGCAAAAAATATTTACGAACTACCGTAAAGAAATGAGCGGCGTGCAGTGGGGTGAATTATATAACCAATTCAAAGATAAGAAGTTTAATTCGGAGAAATTGGAAGCGGAGATTAGGGAATTGATGCAAGATGAAGACGTGACCAAAAAGTCCGGTATTTATGCCTATGTTTTAACAAGGCAAGAAAAGCATCTTTCGATCCGTGCTTTTACCGACAAGATGAAGCGTGAGACATACGAGAGGCAGGGTGGTGTCTGTATATTTTGCAAAAAACAATTCGATATTTCCGAAATGGAAGCTGATCACATAGCCCCTTGGCACGAAGGTGGAAAAACGACTGCGCAAAATTGTCAGATGTTGTGCAAACAAGATAATCGGACTAAGTCAGGAAAATAAAAGAATTTTATCGTTAGATGGTAGTGAGCTGTGGATAAGTCGCTGGCTCTCCTTGCCAGCCCTTTGGTATCTTAAAATATATAAGTGCTCAGTTGACGGAATTGTAATATTTTTCTATATTACAAGTCTTTAATATGGTGAGTAATTGAGAGCTAAGATGTGCCCCCGTCAGGAATCGGACCTGAATCTGAACCTTACCTGGGGACTGTTCTATCCATTGAACTACGGGGGCGCATCTTAACTTTCAATTTTTGGAAAATTTAATAAGGCATGAGGATTAGCTCCTGAACGCCTGCAATAAGGCTATCATTTTTGCTTCGTATGGCAAATAAAAAGTTATCCACAGCTATTTGCTTTTTTATTTTTCATCGCACAATAAGAGAAATCTTCCATTTATGAGTACGGGATGCGACAATACGCCGTATGACCCAACAGCGTGCGCTTGAGATATTAAAGACCGGCGCGAACGTTTTTTTGACGGGCGAGCCGGGGGCGGGGAAGACGCACACTATCAACGAATACCCGCGGTATTTGCGTGCGCGTAAAATCGACGCCGCCGTCACGGCCTCAACGGGCATCGCCGCCACGCACATAAACGGCATGACGATCCACTCGTGGAGCGGCGTGGGTATCCGTCCGCATCTTTCCAAATACGAGGTGGAGGAAATCGCCTCGCGCGAGTACGTGGCGAAGCGTATCTTGCGCGCCAAAGTTTTAGTAATAGACGAAGTCTCTATGCTCGGCGCGTACATGATAGACATGGTGGATGCGGTGACGAAGGCGGTTAAGGGTAATGACCGGCCGTTCGGCGGGCTACAAACAATCTTCGTGGGTGACTTTTTCCAGCTGCCGCCCGTAAACCGCGACCGCGAAAAAATATCTTTCGCGTACGACGCGCCCGCATGGGCGGCGGCAGCGCCCGTAGCGTGCTACTTAACAGAGCAGCACCGGCAGGACGACGACGCCTTTTTGTCTGTGCTCGGCGCCATCCGCAAGAATACGTTTAACGATGATCACGCTGCGCACATCGAGGCGCGCCGCGTAGCGCGGGGGACGGTGCCAGATACCGTACCGCGCCTTTTTTCGCACAACGCGGACGTTGATAGCACCAACGACGCCATTTTAGCCAAGCTCGAAGGCACGGCGAAAGTTTTTAATATGGTAACGCGCGGTCCGGCCGCTATGGTTGCGGGCCTGCAAAAAGGCTGCCTGTCACCGCAGTTTTTAAAGTTAAAGAAGGGCGCTGTCGTGATGTTCACAAAGAACAACCCGCAGGAGCATTTTGTAAACGGTACGCTCGGCACGGTGCAAGACTTTACGGGCGCCGGCGGCTTGCCGGTAATAAAAACGCGCGACGGTCGCCGCATAGAGCCGGAGCCGATGGATTGGGCGATAGAAGAAAATGGCAAGGAGCGTGCCCGCATATCCCAACTGCCGCTCCGCCTTGCATGGGCGATGACGGTGCACAAGAGCCAAGGCGTGAGCTTAGACGAAGCGGTAATGGACTTAAGCGACGTGTTCGAGTTCGGGCAAGGGTATGTAGCGCTCTCGCGCGTTAAGCGGCTGAGCGGCTTGCACCTGCTCGGCTGGAATGAGCGCGCCTTCCAAGTGCACCCGGAAGTATTTGAAAAAGATATCGCCTTCCGTGCAGGGTCAGACGAGGCAGACGCGCTCTTCGGCGGTATGGAAAAATCGAAAATAACAGAACTCCACGCCAACTTCATAGCAAGTGCGGGTGGTAAGGAAATCCCAGACGGGGAGAAAGAAGATAGCAGTGCGGAAGGCCTCGAAGAGCGGCCGATAGACAAACTCCGCAAGGAATCCCCGCAAGCCTTCCGCCGGTGGACGGACGAAGAAGAAAAGAAACTGAAGGATCTCTTCAAGCGCGACGCGGCCATCCCCGAACTCGCCAAGCTCTTAGGCCGCAAAGAGGGCGGCATCCGTGCCCGCCTTGAAAAGCTCGGCCTCATCGAACCCCTCTACCACCACCCTCAAAAAAATCGGAGAAACTAGAGTAATTTTAAAAACTTATCCACTTATTCTCGTTATATGCCGGTCGGCATATAACGAGAATGGGATGAGAATAAAGATTACTTGACGAGCTTTGCGAGGGATTTTTTGGCGCGGGCTATTAAGGCTTCGCTTTCGGCCATGCTGGGACTTTCGGCAAAGAGGCGGACAATCGGTTCGGTGTTCGAGGTGCGCACGTGGAGCCAACGGTCCGGCCATGCGAAGCGTACGCCGTCCGTTACCGTGTGGGGTACGCCGTCGAATAGCTTGATTAAAATATCTTTCGCAGCGGGGAAGTCCGCGAGTGTTGCCTTGTCTTTAGCTATCGCGTAGCGGGGGATCATAGCCACGAGCTCGTCGAGAGTTTTCCCCGTGCGTGCCATGTAGTCGAGTACTAAGGCGATACCCATCATTCCGTCGCGGCCGCAGTGCAGGCGCGGGTAGATTACGCCGCCGTTGCCTTCGCCGCCTATTACGGCGTTTTTCTTACGCATTAATGCGACGACGTTCGGCTCGCCCACGATACTGCGGTATACGCGGCACTTGTTCGCTTTCGCTATATCTTCGCTCATGCGGCTCGTGGATTGGTTAATTACGACCGGCCCTTTTTCGATATGCTTTAAGACGTGTTCTACGGCGAGCGCTACGGAATATTCTTCGGATATCACGCCATGGGTGGGGGAGACGAGTACGAGCCGGTCGCCATCGGGGTCTAAGGCAAAGCCGACGTCGACTTTTTTCTTTTTAATAAAGTCCGTAAATGCCGCGAGGTTCTTCGGGTTCGGCTCCGGCATGTGGACGAAGTCGCCGTTCGTTTTCACGTTGAGCCCCGCTACCGTGCAGCCGAGCGCCGCTAGAAGGGGCTTGGCGGTAACCGAGGCGCTCGCGTTTATCGTTTCGAGCGCCACGCTGAATTTCCGCGCGCGAATAGCCTTCGCGTTAACAAGCTTAACGATTTGTTTTATGTGGTAATCAGGCGCGGAGAACATGGTTTAAGTAATCGCCGGTAGAATCGAATAATTTAAGGCCGTTCCACTCTATGGGGTTATGGCTCGCGGTCACCATCATGCCGCCTTTGGCTTTGAGCTTTACGAGCGCCATGGTGAGCGTGGGCGTAGGGACAATGCCGAGGTCGGTAACTTTGCACCCGAGCGAAGTAAGCGTTTTGATAACGGTCTTCGCGATGGCCTTGCCGGAAGGTCGTCCATCACGCCCTATTACTATTTTCCCGCGGTAGGCTCCCGCAAACGCCGCGGCATACCGCGCGGCAATATCCGCCGTATTCTCATCGGTCGTAAACCGTATGCCGGATAAGCTCGGGATAATCATTATTTGCTATGCTAGCACGCGCGGACGGCGTAGCAATCTTTACTTTTAGCCTATTTTTCAGTATACATACTGCGGTTCTTCTCACTTCGCAACAACTCATTTCTAGGGGAATTGTGTCATGGATAATCTGAACAACGAATATGTACAGGAAAGTGTTGCTGCGCACATGCGAGCATTTGCGCGAATCATGGACGAGGCACTCTTTAGTACGTCGAAGTACATCGAGAAGCATGTTGCATGGTGTGAGTTTTGTAGCTTGACGCGCAGATTTAAATTCATGGGTAAGGGAGAGGCTCAATGGATATCGCTGTCATGCGGCATGGACTCGCGGGCGCATGTTGCCCATTGGATGGAGCATAACACTTCATCCGTGTCGCACTACGCCGCATTAAGCGAAAGTCTGATTATTACGGCGGCAAATGTCATCGCTGCCAAGCTCGCTCTACCTGTGGCGTATAGTGGTACTGCTGACGCTCCGCACCACTCATGGTTTAGCAACGAAGTGCGTGCGCATGCGTTAGCGCAAGGCTTTCTTGCTGGATGCAAAAAAGTGCATGTTGCTCATGTCGGGCAATCACCGTCACTTGGTTATCGGCCGAGCGACGGCACCCCATTTTTTAGTGGTTCGATTACGGGCGTTGTTTGGCCCAATACACGACCGTTCATGCAAGAATCTATTCGCATCGATCCAGACGCGCGAATCTTAGGGATTCCGTCGCAGGGCATTGATGGGCACGGCGTGCCGTTTCTCATGCAGAGGGGTTTAATGCTCGCTGATGGGTTCTTGACACATGTTCCAGGCGAAAAAAAGTTGAGCACACGGACTTTGGGTGAGGAGATTCTTGCTCCTGCGCGCTCGATTGTTGGGTTTATCGAAGAGTTTATTCCTCATAGCCTTGATGTGCACGCCATTCTGCCTGTAAGGGATAATGGTGTGGCGACTTTACTCGACTTTGAAGAAAGGATTCCTCTGACCTACTATATCGAGAATTGGCCGGCTCCACTTCCGCCCATTTTCTATTTTTTGCAGGACGAGTTGGGCATCCACATCAGCGAGCTCTTGATGAACGTGAATTATGGCATTGGCTGTTTCATTTTGGCGCCG
This sequence comes from uncultured Candidatus Saccharibacteria bacterium, assembly GCA_964436175.1. Lineage (GTDB taxonomy): Bacteria > Patescibacteriota > Minisyncoccia > UBA6257 > UBA11618 > CALRGO01. Next base: position 13,023 of record CAYTBX010000003.1, on the reverse strand, counting down.
CAGAGGTCGGTGAAATCCATTCTCGCTCTTGGAAGAAAGATACATCTCCCTATCTATGAGTTGGGCTATGTTCTGCAGGGTGAACGCAAGGTTGTTTTTAGGCCAGAAAACAATCTCGTGATCTCTGCGGCAACATGAGTGATTGCTAACAACAAAGCGCGGCAGAGAAATCTGCCGCTTCTTTTTTTATATGCATTACCGCGCTCGTGCCACAACCGCCGCGACTATCTTTTTCGCGCCGGCGCTTTTTAAGACGCGGACTGCTTCGCGGATGGTGGCGCCGGATGTTGTTACGTCGTCCACTAATATAATATTTTTACCTTTGAATTCTGCAGGGCGCTCTACGTGGAACGCGCCTTGGATGTTCGTTTCGCGGAGCGCGTAGTCCTTTTGGTCTGCCTGCGCGGGTGTCTCTTTTACGCGTACGAGGTTCTTACTGATCGTCGGCAAGTGGAACGCGTTACTTACGTGCGCACCTAAAACCGCTGCTTGGTTAAAGCCGCGTTTCCATTCCCTGTTCTTGTGCAAAGGCACGGGTACAACGTGGTAGTCCGTAAAGTCGTGCGGTAAGGCGCGTAGGTAGTTCGTGAGCAAGGCGCCGACGGGCGCGCCCGCTGTCATCCAGTTTTCGTACTTCATCTGCCATATGAGCTTTTGCACAGGGGCGTGCGCGTAGTGCGTGGCACCCGCCAATATATATTTCGTCTCGGGGTGGCATGGCTTGCCGTCTGCGGGGATGCGCCGCATGCACACGGGGCAGTGGAGCGCGTCGTATAAGGGCACGGAGGCCATGCACGCGTCGCAAATTACCGCATGCGCGTTATTCGTAGGCACGTTTTTAGCGCATGCAAGGCACGTGCGGGGGAAGAGCATATCGAGCAATAAGTTTTTGGCGCGTGTAAGCACGGTATAAGGTATACTAGTAGCATACATGGCACTGGGATTTTTTAAAAAGCTGTTCGGCGAGCCCGTAGGTCCCTGCTTGGGCGTGGACATCGGCACGACGTCCATAAAAATCGCGGAAATCATTCCCGATAAAGCAGGTCCGCGCCTCGGCAACTACGGCATGCTCGAAACGCTTGGCTACCTTACGCGCGGCAACACGGCGCTCCAAGCGAGCGGGTTAAAGATTTTCGAGCAGGAAGCGGGGCAGTATTTGAAAACCCTTAAAGACCGCATGCATACGAACACCGTCCGCGCAGTGGCGGCGTTGCCGTCCTTTTCCGTTTTTTCTACCGTAATAGACCTGCCGCCGATGCCGGAAAAAGAAGTCGCGCAGGCGGTGCAGTTTAAGGCGCGGCAGTATATCCCGCTCCCTATCACCTCCGTATCGCTCGATTTTACGCGTATCAGCCCCCAGCGCGTTCTTGTATTTGCAATACCCAACGACATTGTCGCGAAGTATAAAATGATTTTTAAGGTGGCGGGGTTGGAGCTTGTGGCGCTCGAAGCCGAGGGCGTGTCCCTTGCCCGTGCATTCGGTACGCCGGCTGATAGTAACGATGCGCCAACCTTAGTGATAGACATCGGCGCGCGGTCTACGGCGCTTTCTGTTATTTCGCGCGGTATGGCGTACCTTACGGGGCAGACGGATTTTTCCGGCGCGACGCTTACGCATGCTATTGCGACCGGCTTGCACGTGATCGAATCGCGCGCGGAGGAGCTTAAGCGCAGGCGCGGCGTGGTTAACGTCGGGTTTGGCGCAGAAGAGGAGTTATCCACACTGCTGCTGCCTCTCGTGGATGCTATTCTTAATGAGGCTAAGCGGTTGCGCGACCGCTATGTTTCCGCATACGGCGGTACAATCAAAAACGCGCTGATTGCAGGCGGCGGAGCGAACCTCCCCGGCATTGCGGAATACGCAAGTAAAGGTTTGGAAATGCAGGTTAGTAAGGCTATGCCTTTCGGCCGCGTGCAGTTCCCACGGGAATCCGAGATTGCGCTTACACCGCTCGGCCCCAGCCTCGCCGTCGCTGTAGGCGCTGGCCTGCGCGGCATCGTATAAGAAAAAAATGGTATCTCCCTTGATGGACGAACGGATGAAGAGCGAAGAACTGCCAGTCGGTTGGCCGTGGCGGTTTTTGATGTTCTCCGTCCTTATCGCCGCGACCGTCGGCGTCGGCTCCGCAGGGCTCGCCTTTGGCTACAAGCCGCTCCTTGATTCGCGCCTTACGGGGCAGGATGCCGCACTTACGGATTTAGGTAAGGTGATACCGGCAAAGCAGCAGGATGAATTCGTCCGTTTTTATTCCCAACTCGTTAACTTACAGACGCTCCTCGACGGGCACGTTACCGCCTCGCCTTTGTTCGGCCTTTTGGAGTCGCGCACGAACGCGTCAGTTTCGTACGCCGTGATGGAGTTGCGTGTGCCGGAGCGGAAGATTGTTCTCGAGGGTAATGCCTCTAACTACAAGGCGTTTGCCGAGCAGTTACAGTCTTTCACCGAAGCGCCGGAGGTCGAAAGCGTGATCGTCAACGACTCTAACGCGCTTGAGGGTAAAGTTAAATTCCGCGTAACGGTCACCATGCGCGAGGGGATTTTTAAATAACATATGGCACTACGACCCTCCGGAAAACGCGCGATGAGCCTCTTTGCCGGCACGGCGCTTTTAGTCGCCTCGCTTGCTGCGTACGCCGCGTACTTCCGCCCTGCGTACGACGAAGTCGCGAAACTCCGCGGCACGTTGATAGCCAAGCAAAATTTATTTGAAGATAAAAAGCAGGCGGTAGATAAGGTGGAAGCACTCATCAAGCAATACCAAGGCGCGGGCCGCTTGCAGGACGTTATCTCCATGTCCTTGCCCGCGAGCGAGGAAGTATCTTCCGTATTCAACCAGTTGCAGGCGATAGCGGGGTCGAACGGACTCAGCGTGCAGGTATTCAACGTCCAGCCGCTTTCTACGAAGCCTTCTGAAAAGCCGCTCGTAAAACCTCTTGGTACGCTCCGGCTTTCGCTTCGCCTCGCGGGCAGCTACGCGCCCTTTAAGGAATTCATTAGGGGCTTAGAGACGAACATCCGCGCGATGGACATAGTGAGTATTAAAGTCGAGTCAAGCGGCAAAGGCGACAGCTTTATGTATACCGTGGTTGCCGATACCTACTATCAGGCGGAATAAAAAATATGGCATTAATCATCGAACAAACGAGGCGTAGCGTTAACTGGTTCGGCATTGCCGTTTTCATATTCTTGCTCGCTGTCATTTTCGGTGGCGGGTTCTTCCTGTTCTTTGGGCCCACGCCCGCTATCGAGATAATCGCGCCGGTACAGCTTGATGCGACGGAGAAGATTTCGAATATCAAGCTCGACGCGGGGAAGATTATCGAGAGCCCTGTGCTTAAGGGTTTCAAGCAGTACGGCACGGTGCCGGGGGTCGGCAGTCTTGGTCGCTCGAATCCTTTCTTGCCGTTATAGTTTTCCGCCATGGATGAACACGCATTAATACAAGCGCTCGTCGACGGGCAGTTCTTGTCTCAAAGCCAAGGCGATGCGTTGCTGCGCGAATCCGTCGCTATCAGCAAGCGGGCGGAAGATATTATTTACGACCGCCGTTTGGTTGCCGAAGCCGAAGTCGCCCGCGCGAAGTCCGTGGTTTTAAATATTCCGTACGCTAAGGTCTCAACCGAAGGCATAACGCCGGAATTGATTAAGATGGTGCCGGAGGAAACCGTCTCCACGTACAAGGCAGCACCCCTGTCGCGGCAGGGTGATATGCTCGTTGTGGGTATGGTGCACCCCGACGACGTGAAGGCGCAGGAGGCGCTCCGCTTTATCGCCAAGCGGAATCGCGTGTCGCTTGGCGTGTACGTCATAACGCCTTCGGACTTGGAGCTCATCATGCGCAAGTATTCGCCATTTTCGGCGACGGTGGAGAGCGCTTTGCAGGGGATGGGTGGCGGCCGCGGGGGATCCACATCCGGCGAGCGCAAGGTAAAGCTGCTCGAAGAGGCGGTATCGGTAAACGAAGACGTGCCGGTTATTAAGATCGTTTCGTCTACTTTAAAAGAGGCAGTGAGTTCCGGTGCTTCAGATATTCACATAGAGCCCCAGCGCGACCGCCTGCGTATTCGCTTGCGCTTAGACGGTGTGTTGCAAGAAGTGGCGACCGTGCCGCTCGATTTGCACCAGCCAATAGTCTCGCGCATAAAAATCTTGGCGAACTTGAAGATCGACGAAACGCGCACGCCGCAAGACGGCCGTTTCCGTACGGTGCTTTTCGGGCGCGACATCGACTACCGCGTATCCACCTTCCCCACGCCCGCGGGCGAAAAAATCGCCATCCGCGTGCTCGACCCGCAGACGGGCTTGAAGAAGCTCGAAGACTTGGGGTTGCAGGGCCATAACGAAAAGGCAGTGCGTTCGTCCCTTGGTAAACCCTTCGGCATGATTTTAATAAGCGGCCCTACCGGGTCCGGCAAAACGACTACTTTGTATGCCCTGATGCGTGGGCTTAATACCGAAGGCGCTAACGTCGTGAGTTTGGAAGACCCCGTGGAATACACTATGGACGGCGTTAACCAGTCGCAGGTGCGGCCGGAGATCGGCTACGACTTCGCCTCGGGCTTGCGTGAAATTTTGCGGCAGGATCCGGACGTGATCATGGTCGGCGAAATTCGCGATAAGGAAACGGCGGAGCTTGCGGTGCATGCGGCTCTTACCGGCCACGTCGTGTTGTCTACTATTCACACGAACGACGCGGCAGGCGTTATTCCGCGCCTTATCGACATGGGCGTTGATGCGTTCCTTTTACCTTCGGCATTGAACTTGATGGTTTCTCAGCGCTTGGTGGGTCGCTTATGCGATGCGTGCAAAAAGTCCGAAGCGCCGTCGCCTGAAATCGCGGAGCTTTTAGAAAAAGAAATCGGCGCGTTGCAGAAAGGCCCGTACGAAGTATGGCGCGCGGAGGGCTGCAAGACCTGCCGCAACAAGGGGATTACTGGCCGCGTGGCAATATTTGAGGTATTCGAAATGACGCGCGAACTAGGCGTTGTGATAGCTAAGGATCCGTCCGCGGGCAACGTCGCGGGCGAAGCGGTACGCCAAGGTATGTTAACCCTCAGGCAAGACGGCTTGCTTAAAGCCGTCACCGGCCTCATCTCCGTAGAAGAAGTCCTCCGCGAAACAAGCGCGTCGTAAATTCAAATGCTATACTTTTTCTAATGGACTATCAGGCGAAGCTTACGGAGTTATTACTTGCTACCGCGCGGCAGAACGCGAGTGATTTACATATCGGTGTGGGTCAGCCGCCGACGTTGCGGTTGGATGGCGCTTTGATCCCTTTAACGGGCGAGCAGATTATAACGCCCGAGGTTGCCGAGGGTCTTACGCAGGCATTACTTAACGACGAGCAGAAGAAAGTCTTCGCGGAAAAAAAGGAATTAGATTTATCGTACTCGCTTGAAGATAAAGCACGCTTCCGCGTGAACGTCTTTACGCAAAAAGGCTTTGCGGCTGCCGCGCTCCGCTTGATCCCCGTGAAAGTGCGTACAGTCGAAGAGCTTGGCTTGCCGCCTATCGTGCACGACCTTACCAAACTCTCGCAGGGGTTCGTCTTGGTCGTCGGCCCCGCGGGCCACGGCAAGTCCACTACGCTCGCCGCGCTCGTGGATGAAATCAACCACACACGCACGGACCATATCATAACTATCGAAGACCCTATCGAGTATCTCTTTACGCAAGACAGGGCAATTATCTCCCAGCGCGAAGTGGGTGCGGATACCTTAGGCTTTCATCGCGCCCTCCGTTCCGTTTTGCGCCAAGACCCGGACGTGCTTATGATCGGCGAAATGCGAGACCCTGTTTCGATGGCAACCGCGATGACCGCGGCCGAAACCGGCCACTTGGCGTTCGCCACGCTCCACACTAATTCCGCGGCGCAGACAGTTAACCGTATTATCGATTCTTTTCCGGCTGAGCAGCAGGGGCAGGTAACGAGCCAGCTTGCGGCAACGCTCGTTGCTATTATTTCCCAACGCCTCGTGCCACGCGTGGACGGCGGCCGCGTACCGGCAATGGAGATCATGTTCGTAAACCCCGCTATCCGCAACCTTATCCGCGAGCGCAAGTCGTACCAGATAGACCTCGTGATCGAAACGAGTTCGCAAGAAGGCATGATAACCCTTAACCGCTCGCTCGCGAGCCTTATCGACCGCCGTATCGTTTCCTTAGAACAAGCCCTTATTTACTCCCAGAACCCCGCCGAACTTAAAGTATTAGTCGAACGATCAGCATAGTATTAATTACTAATGAAATTCCGGTATAGCGCGCGTACCAAAACAGGGGAGCTGCAGGTAGGCTTCGTCGACGCCATTACGAAAGACGCGGCGTTAAACAGCTTGCACGGCCACGAACTATACGTGCTTTCGATTGAAGGTACGGATACGCAGTCGTTCTTCGGCTCGATTAATAATTTCTTCAACCGCGTAAAGCGCGCGGACGTGATGGTCTTTACGCGCCAGTTTGCGGCCATGCTCGAGGCGGCAATCCCCTTAGGCGATACTTTCAAGGCGCTCTACCGGCAAACGCGTAACCCGGTACTCCGCGATGCAGCGTTTGAGATAAGCGGCGATATAGACTCCGGCTTGGCATTATCGCAGGCGCTCGAGCGGCACCGCGGCATATTCTCCGAGTTTTACATAAACCTTATAAAGTCCGCCGAAGTCACGGGCCGCGTGCAAGAATCCGTCGCCTTCCTCGCTGATTATTTGGAAAAGGAAAATACGCTTGTTTCAAAAATTAAGAACGCGATGATTTATCCCGTATTCGTCGTAGTACTCTTCATCGTCGTCGCGGGCGTGCTTATGGGTGTCGTCTTCCCGCAGATCGAGCCCATATTCGTGGATGCGAACGTCACCTTACCGCTCATCACTCAGGTATTCCTCGCGCTGGGGCACTTCATCGCCAATTGGTGGCTGGCGCTCGTCGTGATCGCCCTCGCCTTCGTCGCCTTCCTCGTGGAATACGTGCGAAGCGAAGAAGGCGGTGTGGTATTCGACGAAGTCGTACTGTCGCTGCCCGTCGTCGGCAAGCTCCTGAGGCAGGCGTACGTCGCGCGCTTTGGCGAAGCGATGAGCGTACTCATTAAGGGCGGCATCCCCATCGCGCAGGCGATAGAGACGAGCGGGCACACGGTTGGCAGTCTTTTGTACCGCGACGCCCTGCACGGCGTTGCCGAGAAAATCCGTGGCGGCGAACTCCTTTCGCGCGCGCTCGAGGCGGAGGAGCGGTATTTCCCCCCGCTTGTAAGCCAGATGGTGGCGGTAGGCGAAAGTACGGGTCGGCTCGATGATATGCTCTCTCGTGTGGCGCAGTTTTATACGCGCGAAGTGGACGGCATGGTAAGTAACTTAGTGGAGCTTATACAGCCGGCCTTAATGGTAGTGATCGGCGCGGGTGTTGGCTTGCTGTTTGCCTCGATCCTGCTTCCGATATACAATTTGGTACAAGTATTTTAACGGAGTGATTAGTGGTTAGTTTTTAGTGATTAGTTAAAAACTAGCCAAAGAATTATGAAAATATGTCTCTAAAAACTATAAACTATAAACTAAAAACTCCGTCGGGCTTTACGCTCGTAGAAATCCTCGTTGTCGTTTCCATTATCGGCATGCTTTCATCTATCGTGCTCGTGGGCTTAGGCTCTTTCCGCGCCCGTGGCCGCGATGCGCGCCGCGTTGCCGACCTGCGCGAAACGCAGAATGCCTTAGAACTCTACTACGGCAAATTCGGCGGCTACCCGTTAACCACATGGGATGGGCTTGAAGGAACGCTCATCGAGGCAGAAATCGGCGTATCAGGCATATCGGACGATCCTCTCCTAGGCACCAACCATTATCGGTACGGTTCGAACGGCCAGAGCTATGTTTTGGGCGCAAAGCTCGAAGACCCTAACAACCAAGTATTGAAGGACGACGTGGACGGTTCGGGTGCGGAGACTATCGGCGTTGATTGCGGCAGCGAGGCATCTGATCAGTTTTACTGCTTACGTTTCTAGTTCATGTTTACGGCGGCGCTTCTGATTCTCTTCGCTAGCGGCCTCGCTATTGGGAGTTTTCTTAACGTCGTTATCTTCCGTTACGAGGGCGTTCAGCCGTTATTTTCGTTCAAGGGGCTCGGCGGCAGGTCACATTGCATGCATTGCAAGGCGCAGCTCAAATGGTACGACCTCGTGCCGCTTTTTAGCTTTATTTTTTTACGCGGCAAATGCCGTGCGTGCAAGGCGCGTATTTCGCCCCAGTATCCGCTCGTGGAAATCGTTACGGCATGCGCGTTCTTATTGCCGGCACTTTTCTTTTACTCGCATTATTCGTTCCCCGTCATGCATCCGCACGCCGCTCTTATGGCCGCGCTCTGGCTTCCCGTTATAGCCCTTATGATAATTCTCGCGGTCGTCGATATGCGGCTAATGCTCATTCCCGACGAGACGGTTGTGGGATTATCCCTCGTGGGCGTGGCGCTTTCGTCATACAGCGATTCGTTCCTCGGCGCGTATGCGGCGCTCTTTCCACAATTTGCGAGCCCGTTCCTCAATCATGCGGCAGGCGCCGTATTCGGTTTAACATCCCTTGGCCTTATAGTCCTCTTGAGTCGCGGGCGTGCAATGGGCATGGGCGACGTTAAGCTCGCAGGCGCAATGGGCTTGATTATTGGTTTCCCTGATATCGTATTCGCCTTAGCGCTTTCGTTCCTCGTAGGCGGTGTCTGGAGCATGGGCCTGCTACTTGTGCGTTGGGGTAAAGGCCACACAACCATGAAGACGATGGTCCCATTTGGCCCCTTCATGACTATTGGCTTCTTTATCCATATTTTTTACATAGAAAAACTCATGGCGTGGTATTTCGCTTTGTTGTAGTATCCGGTCATGGAACCCAAATACAAGGATCTGCACCGCGTCGCCTCTACGGCAATCATCCATAAGGACGGAAAGTACCTCATAGCGCGCCGGAGCCTCGAAAAGAAGTCGTTCCCAGGGAAGTGGATAGTGCCGGGCGGTGGCTTGGAGACGGATGATTATTTCGGCACGCCGCCGTCCACGCCTAACGGAAAGCAATGGTATGGAGCCGTTGAGAAATCCCTGCGGCGCGAGATTTTTGAGGAAGTAGGTTTGGAAGTCGGTCCACTTCATTACCTTTTGGATTTAACATTTATTATCCCCGACGGCACGCCGGCGGTAGTACTTAGTTTTTACGCGGACTGGAAATCCGGCGAAGTGGTTTTGGATAAGGAGAGTATGGAATACGCATGGGTTACGCCCGAGGAGGCGAAAAACTACGACCTGATAGAAGGCATAGCCGAAGAAATCGCCCTAGCGGACGAACGCATTCGTGCTTAGCGTAAATTTCGCAAAGTGATTACTTGATTATAACCGGCTGAATGCTGATGAAATATTTTATTTTTCCGTGGGCGTCGAAAACGGGGGATATCCTTACTTCCTGCCAGTACCATGTGCCATCCTTCCGTTTATTCTTCACTTTGCCGATAAACGGCTTTTTTTCCACTTTTATCGTATGCCACATTTTTTTATAGAATTCTTCGGGCATATTGCTGCCCCATAGGTCGCCGGGGTTTTTACCGATGATATCCGCTGCTCTGAAGCCCGTTGCTTTTTCAACCGCTTTATTCGCGTACAGAATGCTTCCGCGCGGGTCGGTAATAACGACATGGTCCTGAACGTAATCGAATCCCTTTTTCAAGGATGTAATACTCCCTTGGTAATATTTAAAACGGTCTCCTTTTAACCGGGCGGCGAAGGAGGATATTTTTATTTTCAGGCTCGTGAGGACACTCGATTTTTTAAGTATCTGGCTCGGTATAAGCATGAGTAGTCCGTAGATGCATGCAAGGAGGATTACAATAAATCCCGCTATGAGGCCACCTGTTAAGAATATGCCGCGTTCACCGAGGGCGGAGCGTAGGGGATCGGATTTAACGAATAAGCTTAATGCTCCTCTTTCATCTCTTGCTACTATTTCGACGAAGTAATTCCCCCGCGTAATAGCCTGATCGTCTTTTATAAACCAATTACCGTTTTCATCAACGGGAGTTTCCCCCGCTGTAATTTTCTGTCCATCCTCGGTTTTAAGTGAGTAGAGAATCGTCGTTTTTTGCGTAGCGATTCCCTGAAACATGAGTCCGTTTCCTGCTCTAAAGAGTTTTTTATCAATAGCTGTTATACGTGGAGACGCAATAGGGATAGTTTCAATATCGATACTTTGTTCGTTGCCATTACCCGCACGATCGACGGCGCGCACCCGTATCGCATGTTTTCCGGGGGCAAGAAGCGGAAGTTTTTGGGAATTAGATTCGGTTGTAATAAGATTGCCGGTAGTAGTGCGTATTTCGTAATGGTCTATACCGGAAGCGGCATCAACGCTTTCGAATTGAATGATTGGCTGCGGATCATCGCTTGCAATGCCGGCGGGAACTTCTATCGTGAAAGGTCGAGGGGCGATGGTATCTATGCCGATACGGTAATGGTTTGCAGGACCCCATCCCGTCGTATTTTTGAATCGGACATGGATGTATGAAATCCCATCGGTTAAAGATGGGAGCATTTTACCATCGAATAATCCCTCGGATTTATTTGGCAGGAAAGAAGGGTTGCTGTTCAGCGCTGTCGCTACATCGGTAATATCGGCCGGTAATTGCCATGTTACGAAAAAAGGCGTGGATGCGTTGTACCACTTTTCCGGTAGGGGATAAATCGGAATGGAGACTTCTGGTTTTACAGGCAGTTTTTTAGATGGCTCTGCCATTCGCACAATCTGCTTCGGCGCTTCTAGCACTTTGCTATATTCTTTTGAGAGTGCGGATATTTTAATGCCTTTCATTTCGGAAAGGATGTTAGTTCCGCTGCCGTCGCTTGCGGTTATGGCTCCGTCCGTAATAACGACGTTAGCATCGCCTAATCCCTTAATTTTGAAAACAACCGTGATTATAGGAAGTGCCTTACCCGTTAAGCCGCTCGTGTCGCCCCCGAGAAATTGTATTTTTCCCGTTTCATTGGAAAATGAAGGCTCTTCGATCCAAAAAGTGAAGGCGGAGGGCGACGTGCTTATCGATACGGCTTCGAGGATGTTTGTTGGGAACGTAATTGTTCCCTGCGCGGCATTGAACCCGCTCTCTTCGCTGCTTATGCGTACCGTCATCAGCACGCCGTCGCCCATATGGGCGATACCGCCGTCGTTCGATAAGAACATCGTTGCCGCATGTGTTTCATGCGCGGCAGTAAATGCGAAGAAAGCGATAAGAATAAGTTTTGGGAAATATTTCATGGCTATTGTTTCATCGTGCGTATGAAAACGCTGAGATCGGAGATGGTTACTGCTCCGTCGCCATTAAGGTCGATAGTTGTGCGTTTTTTAGGGTCGGTCGAAGCCCAGCGTGCGGCAAATATACTTAAGTCCCGTATATCTACTGCTCCGGAGCCATCGAAATCGACTCTGGGGTTCATCAACCTTGATATGGAAAATATTTTTTTCGGTGAGCTGGCATTTTTCGCACCATCTTTTCCGTGTTGCGTTGCAGTCGCTGCATACAAGCCGTACGCCAAGCCGCCCGTACTCATGATCACCCGATATGAGCCGTCTTTTTCGGTTTTAGTTGTAATAGTACGGTCGGGATCGACGCGTATCGTAATGTCGCTTTCTGGTGTCGCGTACCCGATAAATGTCATGACGTCGCCCTTGGATACTGTACTTCGTGCGAATCCGAGCGTAGGCGAAACGAGAAAATCTTTTTTCAATACGGCATAGCCAGGCGTATCGAAGTTAAACATTTGATTATGGGCAAGGCGGCCTTCTTTATCAATAACTATGAAAGTATAAAAGCTGAAGCCTTGCGTATCTACGAATTGGATTTCGAAGCTTCCGTTATCCGCAGAAACTATTTCTTTAATGGGTATATCGCGCTCATATTTTCGGTCGCGGGCGACTATCTTTACATGCGCTCCAGGGGACGTTGCTCCTGAAAAAGTTATGGATGACGGCGGTAACGGTCTTTCGCTTGGCCCTGATTGGCTTATTGGCGTAGGCGGAGTAACTACCGGCGGTGGCGGAGGAGGTGCCTCATCGACAGTTAGTGAGATTGATTGCGTTGTCGATCCGCTGCCATTTGCGCATGTTATGCCGTATGAAGTGGATTGTGCTGACGCAACGTTTTGAGTGCCTGAAAGCGGCTTTTCTCCGCTCCAGTCCACATCTGCCGGATTCGCGGCGGCATTGCATGCGATTGCCGAAGAAGCTGACCATGAGATAAGTGCCGATTCCCCGTGCGTGATGGATGTGGGTGTTATAGTGAAGGTAATCGTCGGCGCAGGCGGGGTAATACTGATAGCGGGGCATGTTCCGTATGTGTCGAACGGCAGTCCGTTATCGGTTACGCGGAGCGTATATGTTGCCATCTCCGCAATAAACGGCTTGTTGTATTGCAGTGACCACTCGTATTCCGTGCGGCTATTTTTTTCGAGCGTTATTGCGGGGGCGGTATCTGCCATTCCGAGAAATAATCCGGAAACGAATCCTGATCCGTTATCCAGTTGCTGCGTTGTGCCGGTTCCGTCCGCTGTATGCGAAGAGCTGCGAAAGGCGAAAGGCGTTTCCGTGTCTTTGATAAGGGTCCAATCCCCGTCATTACAATCGCCGGCCGTCCCTGTATTTTTAAATGCAAGGCGGGGAGTGAGAGTTCCGCCTGTTTTTTTCGCCGAAACCCCCATACGTAGACGGAGCGCTCCGTCTTGGAATTGCGCCGCATCGGTAATGACGATATCTCCATTTTTTTGCAGGTCTCTTAGTCCCCATCCAGTTGCCTCCGCTTCGCTTCCGTCATCATCGCGAAACCAATAGCCATGTTGGTGCCATGAAGTATCTTTTTGGGTCGGTGATTGCTTGGCAGTAGCCGTAAAAAAAGGCATGAGTATGCTTGCCAGAATGAATGCGGAAGCGCTCATTACGCTAATCTTTCGTAGAGTAGCTATCATTGCATCTATAATACCATTTTCATGTAATTAAGTGATTTACATATACGTATGT
>CAYTBX010000002.1:5300-52757 GCA_964436175.1 uncultured Candidatus Saccharibacteria bacterium | reverse complement strand
CCAAAGAAATAACTTCCTGCGAAATTTTCTGTATGTGGTAGACGCGCTCCACGGGGACGCCCATCTCTATGGCAATCTCTTCGGCTAAGGGCTCGCGGCCAAGCTCTTGGAAGAGGCGGCGCTTCGCCTGCGTGTACTTCGAAATGGTTTCCACCATGTGCACAGGGATACGGATAGTACGCGACTGGTCCGCCAAGGCGCGGGTAATCGCCTGCCGGATCCACCAGTGGGCGTACGTCGAAAACTTGTACCCGCGGCGGTAGTCGAACTTGTCGACCGCGCGCGACAGGCCGATGTTTCCCTCCTGTATCAAATCGAGTATCGAAAGGTTGGGGCTGCGGTTCACGTAACGCTTGGCGATAGAAACGACCAAGCGCAGGTTCGCCTTAATAAACTGGCGACGCGCTTCTTCGTCCCCTTTTTCAATACGCTTCGCGAGCTCACGCTCGTCTTCAGACTTAAGCAAACTCTCGCGGCCGATTTCCTTCAGGTACGACTGCACGGCGTCGAGCGCTGCCGCGGGGATATGGCCGTCGGCCTCGATACCCTTTACGCTCACGCTTTCTTCCTTCGGCACGTCGATCAGCTGGCTCGTCTCAATAACCTTGATGTTCGAATTCTCAAGCTCATTGTAGATTTCTTCGAGGAATTCGATATCGTCCTCGATCGTGGGGAAAAACTGCAATACCTCCGTATCCGTTATAAAGCCACGACCCCTGCCGCGGTCTATCAAGTCCGCGAGCTTTTCCGTGTCTATTTTGCGCTTTTCTTCGGCGCGTACGGCTGCCCTCGGCTTTTTTGCCGGCTTTGCGGATTTTTTAACCGCTTTCCGCGGCGCGACTTTCTTCGCCTTAGAAGCGATTTTAGCCCGCGGAGCGGGCTTTTTAGCTACTTTCTTCACTGCTTTCTTAACTATCTTCTTTACCGCCTTTTTCGCGGGCTTCGCTTTTACCTTTATTTTTACTTTGGCTTTCGCCGTAGGCTTCTTATTTCCTTTTGCCATCAGGGATAGTATGCAACTGCCGCATCACATTGTCAAACTCCGTAAGGGCGGTCTTAAGCGCTTCTTCGTCCTTCGTAGCTTGCGCGGCGAGTATTCGCGCCTTAATACTTGCGAGCCGCTCACGATGCAACTCCTTGCGCAGTTCTTCCGTAAGGGATTTTACTTCCGCTGCGCGGTCTTCGGGGGCTATGGCGTGGGTTTCGAGCTCCGCCTGTAAATCGGCAACGGGCGAAGCCGTATGAACATAGTCCGGTATAGCGCTCACGAGCTCGGCAACCCCGCCAAGCTTTACGATACGGTCGATTATCAGGGTCTTCCGGCCCGCACGGGGCGGCAAGGGCGCGGCGATTGCAAGCGGCATCTTCGGGCCGACTACCGCCTCCATTCGCTCCATTTCGGCATGGAGTACGTGCTCCGTAACGCCGGTTGCCGTAGATAAGGCATGGATCCATGCCGACTGCTCGAAAGGGCTCGTAAGCGCTTTTATCTTTAGGAGTACTAACCGCGCCCCCCGCTTGCGCTCGTCCGCATCCGTAAGCGACTGGGGTAGGTAGCGGTTAAAATAAAACTCCCGCGCAGACTGAGGCGCGGCAACTAACTTTGCGAGTAATGCCGGATCGTTTTTCGCGATATCGGCCGGATCCTTCTCGGACAAGGTAACGATACCCACCGAAAAATCATGCGCAAGCGCGAGATCTATGCCGCGCTCTATCGCCCGTTGGCCCGCCTCGTCGCTGTCAAAGCAGAGCAAGAGCTTTTCCGCGATTCTGCGCAAGGCGAGCAAGTGATCGGCGGTGAGCGCGGTGCCGGAAGTTGCTATCACGTTCTTTACCCCGCTTTGGTACGACATTAAAAAGTCCATCTGGCCTTCTACGAGCACAGCCATACCTGCCTCGCGTATCGCCCCTTTGGATTTATGAAAGCCGTATAAAATCTTCGACTTTTGGAAAATAGGCGTTTCGGGTGAGTTCACGTATTTGGCAATATCCGCCGGCGCATTTGCTTGCGGCATAATGCGGCCGGTAAAACCCACTACTTTACCGACGTGGTTGTAGAGCGGGAACATCAGCCGGCCGCGGAAGCGGTCCCAATACGTACCCCGCTCGGTGCGGAATACTAAGCCCGAGCCTTCTATGTCTTGCATACTTAACCCTCGCTTAACCAAATGCCGCAGCAACATATCCGAAGACGGGGGCGCATAGCCTATTTCGAACTCGGCGATAGTTTCGCGCGTAAGGCCACGGCCAAGGGCGTATTCCCAAATTTCGTCCGTCATGTTGGCGCGGAAGAACTCCACCGCCGCTTCTTGCGCCGCATACAAGGCGTCGTATTTCTTGTATTCGGATCCCCCGCTCCGCAGGCGCGCAGGGTCTATGCCCGCCCGCTCGGCTAATAATTTAAGTGCATCATAAAACTCGACGTTCTCGTACTTCATTACGAAGGAGATTACATCCCCGCCCTCGTTGCACCCGCCGAAGCAGTGCCACGAACGGCGCTCCGGAGAAATCATAAAGGATGGCGTCTTTTCCTTATGGAACGGGCAGCACGCCTTAAAATTGCGCCCCGCGGGGAATACGGGAATATAACTCTTGATTACCTCGACCACGTCGAGCTTATCCTTTACGTCTTCTACAACGGTTCCCATTGCTATTAGTAGTACCGCATATTTACTACCTTGCGAAGCGCTTGCAAAAATGAGCGAAACGGCATATGATTACCCTACTAACCTATCCCTATGAAACACTGTCTCTTGTGCGGAAAAGGATCCATCATGGCGGGCACCCGCAAGCTTTTGCGCGGCCACTACAACCCTACGAACTGGAGCCGCAAATACCCCAACCTCCAAAAGACGACTTTGGCCGACGGCCAGAGCGTAATGGCGTGCACCCGTTGCCGCCGGACGTTAGTCAAACCCGCCCGGAAATAGCAGCTAGTCGAAGCGCAGTAATTCCGGCAGTCTCTTATCCTCGAATACGTCCCGAGGATATATTTCTATAAGCCGCCAACCTAATTTTTCGCATAACGCCCGCTTACGCGGAATAATGCTGTCGTATTTTTTCTGAACGCCCGCCAAGCCGAAGAACTCAACGGCGATGTTCGGTTTTATGAAAAAATCTACGGTCATTTTCGTAGTACCGTACCTAACACCGCGGGCATGGGCAATTCCGCGCCTATGCATCCAATCATCTATTATCCTCTCGGTAAACGAATCGCATTTATGACCGTCTTTTGCCATGAACTTATTGGCGAATAAGACAGGATTAGGATCGAAGCCGGCTAAACGAACCGCATTATTCCAACTACCGAAGCGGTCCCTAAAAATCCGCAACGCGTTCAACTCCCTCTTCAGTGGAATCCTCCCATTGCAATCGTAAAACGAACGGATTTTTTCGATCAGCTCGTCATCGCTCTCCCGCGCATCCAAAGCCGCTTTCTTCAAACGCCCCACGACAACCGCTTTTTCTTCAGGCGTAAATTTATGATAATGCCGTCGTTTGAAAATCGCCGCTTTCTGGATATCGGACAACACTATACCCGTCGTCCATAAATGAGCCGAGCCCAGGCTGACTTTCAACTCGGCAGCGATCTCCCTGTGCGTACGGCCGCTCTCACGTAACCGGATAGCCGCAACGCTAACGTCCGAAGGATAATCCGCTTCAGGCTTATACTTTACAGCATCCATGTATAAAGTATATCATGCAATGTAATTCATATCGGGGTGTAGTATACCGGCAGTACATGCCCATGGGGTGGGTAAAAACCGGGTTCAATTCCCGGCACCCCGACCGTCAGAGTAATTGACTCCGAAACAAAGAAACCGCTAGACTCCTAGCGGTTTCTTGGCATTTAAATACGTTCACAACCACCCCCTTTCCCCATAGAACAGGAACAGAATCATGTCAGAAATTTCTCTGAAAGATACTTTCGTGGCCATTAAAACGCTTGCGAATCTTCCCAACGTTCCCGTAGGAACAAGACTCGGCATCAATGATTTAATTGCCGACGCTGAACCGACTATTGCCCATCTTTCAACAAAAGAAAGTATCGCCTTTCAAGCGCCCTTCCAACCCGTAACGGGCATGCGCCTGCCGAACACGCCGTACGTGATTACCGCACCGCTCACAAAAACCCTCCTCTCGACGCTCTTCCATTGTGAAAAGGAAATTTGGCCGGCGCCGAAACGCCGCATGCGCCCCGCCGTCGCGAAATTCGTAATGCTTGCGGGGCTTAACGAAGAGCAAGCTAGAGCTATGCTCCGGCATGTCCGCAAGGAAGTAGAGGCAATCATGCACCGCATTAACAACCCCCACATCATCGAAGGATACGATAGCGGCGAAATCGTCGGAGCCGACGGAAAACCTCTTGGAGGATTCCTAATCTACGAAGACATGGATTGCGATTTCTTACATCTCGCATCAATGCTCGGTTATAGATTTCCCCTGCGACTCGCCCGCCGCCTCGCATGGCAAGCATGCGACGGATGCGCGTATGCGCACGATCCGAATGTGCGCCTTATCCACCGCGATATAAAGCCCGCAAATATTCTCATCGCTTTCGGCGCCGGAAAACGCGAAGGCGACGCGAATACGGGAGATGTAGCTGGTAGCCATGCGGGCGGGGGCACTATTGAAAATGCCCACTGCAAAGTCGCCGATTTCGGAGCGGTCAAGATGACCGACACCGACATGCTGGATGCAATGGCTACCCAGCATACTATCCCCGGAACGCTCGGTTATATGCCGCCGGAACAAATGCATGGTGAATTCAGCACCGCAGGCGACGTTTATTCCCTTGGCGCAACCCTATACCACGTACTCTCGGGTAAAATGCCGTTCGATACACCAGCCGGATCGCCGACTACGAGACAATTATTCAGCCTTCTTCAAAAAGGAGAAATGCCACAACCACTAAAAAGCCGTCCCGAGGCGGAATATCTTCCCTTAGAATTCATCAACATCATCGACGAGGCGATGATGTTGAAAAATCCCAAAGACCGCCAAACGATGCGCGAATGCGCACATCGCCTTGAAGACCTGATTCTTCCGCGCGATCCGGAAGCCGCACTCATGCAAACCATCCTCTTCCACGACTCAAATATGCCCGTGGGGGCGGACAGCCTGGACAGCAAGTCAGAAATATAAACCCGTTAAAAAAGCCCCGACGCCGAAAGGACGTCGGGGCTCTTCTTTTTTATTTTTACGAAAGGAAAAAACTACCCGATATGCGCCTGTACCTTAGCTATTAGGTCGTTGGGCGTAAAGTGCGCCTTTACCAAATAATCCTTCGCGCCCAATTTCATCCCCCGCTCCACGTCCTCGCGCTGGCCGAGGTTAGAGAGGATTATGACGGGGATCGCCGCGATGGGCGCCACTTTCGCTTTCGCTTCCAAATAATCAAACCCGTTCATTACGGGCAGTATTATATCGAGCACCACTAAATCCGGCTTCTTCTTAGCCGTAATGTCGAGCCCCGTACTGCCGTCGACGGCTTCGAGCACGGTAAAACCTTCTTTAATAAGCTTTGCCACGAGCACCTCGCGCATGTATTTGTCGTCTTCGACAACGAGTACCGTCTTTGCCATATCTATATATGCTAGCGCAACGGGAGCGTTACGGTAAACGCCGCACCTTCGTTTTCTTTCGACTCGACCGTTACCGTGCCGCCGTGGCGTTCAACGATGTTTTTCACTATGTACAAGCCGAGGCCAAAGCCCTGCACCTGCATCTTCACCACGTTGTCGCCGCGGAAGAAGCGTGAAAAAAGCTGCTCTTTCTGCCGCGCAGGAATACCCACGCCGGTATCCGCCACCTTGATACGCACCACGTGCACCTCACGCGCAAGCGAAACCTCGACCGTTCCGTTCGGCTTATTGTACCGGATAGCGTTATCTATGAGATTACTAAGGGCCATTTCTATTTTTTCTGCATCAAGCACGACTAACGGGATACGCGCCTTCGTGCGCGGCTTCTTCACCAGCAACTTCACCCCCGCAACTTTCGCTTGCTCACGGAACGAATCCGTGACGCGTGCCACGAGCGAGGCGATATCCGTTTTGTGCGGCGTAAAGTCATACCGCCCCTCTTCGATGCGCGTGAGGTTAAGTAAGTCGTTTACGAGCCGAATCATCTGCTCGTTCGTTTCGTAACTGCGCGAAAGGAACTTCTTTTGCTTTTCGTTAAGCTTGCCCCAGTCGCCGTCGAGCAAGGTCTTTATGTTCCACTTCGTGCCCGTAAGAGGGCTACGGAGCTGGTGCGCCAAGAGCGAAACATATTCCGACTTCGCCTTATGGAGCGTCTCCTCGCGCGTTGCTATCGCCATGATCTTTCTAAAATTAACAATGAGGATTATAACGAAAACGACACCGAGACCCATGAGAATAAGCGCAAGCGCGATGGCGTTGTATTTATTAGCCCATGCCTCCGTAAGCGGATCTTCAGCCACTACCGTCCAGCCGATACCCGCGGCAGGGAGTGCCACGCCAAGTACCTGCTCACTAGCCTCGTTCGTGTAAATTCCCGAGCCACCGCTTTCTGCCATGAAGGCGCGGTCCCCCGTGATGTCGATATGGGTAACACCTTCGTATTCGTGGAAGACTATCGTGCCCATGCTATCAACCGCATACAAGCGGCCGATGAGCCCTACACGCTCCGCCGCCATTTCGGCTATCACGTCCCCCAAGGTCACAACCGCGTCGAGCGAAAAGCCAGTATACGGCACGGGTGCGGTAATACGTACCACTTTGCGTCCACCCATCTGCATAACGGGACTCACGGCGTATTCACCGTCGCCCGAAACGCCCGAAGTAAGCCCCACCGTCACGAAATCAGGGTGACGCGAAAGGAACTTAGCGACGATCGGGTCGGTCTTTTTCTTATCAGTCCCCGCCTCCACGATATCGAGCGCCAAGCCGCCCATTTCGCGCAACTTCTTCTCGAGGAAAAAGTCCGCCCGTAGGGCGACGCGGCGGGCGACTTCAGTTTGGTATCGCACCGCCGACTGCTCCACGTCGCGCATAAAAGGAACAAGCCAAACGGCATTCGAAAGTATGAAAATAACTCCTATCGCGATGACCGCGGGCCACGCGTATCTTTTTTCTCGGCTCACTTCCTAATACTACCACGCACCGCACAGCGCATATGTGGGGATAAGATAGGCTCTAGGAAAAACGCGTGATACGCTTCACCAAATAAACGGTTGCAATACCGATAAGCGCGCCAGCAAGAATATCCGTAGGATAATGCACGAGCGAATAGACGCGCGTGATGCCGGTTACGGCAGCCAAACCGAAAAACCAATATCCCCATTTTCTCTTCAGCTGCCATATGGCGGCCGCGAGCGTAAACATGAATGTCGCATGGCCGGAAGGGAAGGACGGGCTCGTCTTATGGGTAACGAGAGGCGTCCAGCCGAACTCAGAAAATGGCCTGACACGAGGGTAGCCGTAACGGATGGCGTGCAAAGCAACACCCCATGCAATAAGAAGCGCAAGGACTGTCATAAGGAAGAAATACAAACGGCGCTGCTTACGAAGGAGCGGTGACCCCGCGCCGAACGTGCCACGGGCGTACGGCAAAGCCAAGAATGCAGCGATGAAAAGGTACGGCATATACGAGGCGAAAAAAACCGCGAGTCCGTCAACGAACGGAAAGCGGCCTACGATCGACTGGAAGTAGTGGACGACAACTGCGTCCATGGCTTAAGCGCGGACGAAGGGCATGAGCCCTAAGACGCGGGCGCGCTTTATGGCCTGTGCCAAGCGGCGCTGGTGCCGCGCGCATACGGAGCTGTAGCGCGGGTCGATGATTTTCATCTGACCCGAAATAAAGCCGCGGAGGAGCTCCGTGTCTTTGTAATCGATATCATGCACGTCCTGCGAGCAGAAGAAGCACTGGATTTCTTTCATAAATAGTTTTTATATAGTATCCGAAAAGGCTTAGAAATTCAAGTCTTCGGGCTTTATACCGCCATCTTCCTCAGGGAAGAAGTCCGCGGGCGTTTCGTGCGGGGCGTCCAAATCGATACTCGGCATTACTTCTGCAGGAGCGAAACCGCTCTGCTGCGCGCTAGCCTCCTGCGAACGGGGCGTAAAGCCACCACCCTGATTACCAGCGGATCGCGGCCCAAGTTGCATGAATTCAGCCACGATTTCCGTGGTACGGCGCTTGCCACCCGTTTTATCCGTCCAGTCGCGGCTCTGCAAGCGGCCTTCTATCAAAACCATGCCGCCTTTGGTTAAAAAACGCTGGGCGACTTCCGCCTGCCTGCCCCATACGACGATGTTATGGAACTGAACGTCTTCCTTCTTTACGCCGCTCTTGTCGTTCCACGTACGGTTCGTCGCCATGGAAAAGGTCGCCACTTGTTGGCCAGCAGGAGTCGTCCGCAACTGCGGATCCCCCGTTAACCGGCCTATGAGCGTTACCTTATTTAGGTTCATTAGTACCCTGTATTGTTTCGAGTGCGGCTTCGAGCGCCGCGTTGCTTACTGCTTCGGGCGACAACGGCTTTGTTTCCTGCTTATCAGCTTTCGGTTCGCGTGCGTCGCGGCGGCGGGTCATTACGGGCGGGGTTATCAAAATGTGGCGGAGGACGGCCGTGTTTATACGAACGGCTTCTTCCATTACCAAGGCGTCTTCCGGCGAAGCCTTTACGACGTATACCGTAAGGTACGCGCTTTCATGCTTCTTGATCGGGTAGCCCAAAGGAACGGACTTAGGGCCGTCTTTGCGCACTACCTCGATGTTTGCGCCGAGCGCGAGCTCGGTTTTATCGCTCACCGTAAGCACGGCGAGTTCGTACAAGCGAGCATCCCTCTTTTCTACTGCGGAATCCATATACATGAAAAGTACCAAAAAACACCCCCCTAGTCAATCCCGAATACGGCCCCTGCGGTAGCAGCAGTACTATGCGCCGCTTCGTCGAACGATATGCCCTTTAGCTCCGCTAATTTCTTGATGGTTTCGATAACGTAGGCCGGTTCGTTGCGCTTGCCGCGGTGCGGCACGGGGGCGACGAACGGCGCGTCCGTTTCGGCCATAATTCTATCCATAGGAATTACTGCAATAGATTCGTCATAATCGCGCGCGAAGGTTATTACGCCACCGAAGGTGAAATAGCAACCGAGCGCGAGCAAACGCTCCGCAACGGAGGCGGAGCCGACGAAAAAGTGGATGACAGTTTTTAGTTTATAGTTTTTAGTTTTTAGAATTTCGATTAAATCTTCGTAGGCGTCGTCCGCACCCTTGGTGGGCCGACAGTGGATCATTAAAGGCTTTTTAACTTCTTCCGCGACCGCAATATGCGCACGGAATACCTCTTTCTGCTTTTCTTTTATTACCTCATCCCCTGCTTTTAACCGATAATAATCCAAGCCGCATTCGCCAATGCCCACGGCCTTGGGATGCACCGCAAGCTCGCGGAGCGTATCGATATTAAAATTATCCAAACCCCCGTCCGCAGGGTGCGTACCCACCGTCGCCCATAAACAATCAGGATATTCTTCGGCTAAGGTAAGTGCCGCGCGCGACGTAGCGTCGTCCACGCCCACAGTAATAGTCTTCACGCCCGCCGCCTTCATGCGCGCGACAACTTCCGCGCGGTCAGCGTCGTACTCAGAAAGCTGTAAATGGCTATGTGCGTCGATAAGCATGGATGTAGGGTAGCATGAAAAAAAAGAGAGCCCGCAACCAATACGGTTGCGGGCTCAAGCCCCTGATGCGCACGCGGCATTTCATACAACGGCGAGTTCGGTGTCCCGAGAGACTTCTCCGAAGCCCGCTACGGATTCAACCCACACGCACGTTGCATCAATGAAATGGAGCCCCATGCGGCATGAATCCGCAGATTCGGCGAAAGCGGCGTTATCGACGAGAAGCAGGGTAATCACCTGCCCCCCGAGCGCCTCGCTACTTAATGCCTGCAGGATCCCCGCAGGATCACTCCTGAAATCACGCCTCCCGTTCCCGCGAATTTCCACGGAAACAAGCTCGCGATCCTTGCAGTCGTAAATCTTGCCTGTTGCATGATCCCGCTTCAAGGTAATCGAAATCATTTCCGGCTGCTCCTCTGAATCACGGCCGAAGCCACGGACATCGTGCATATCCGCATCCAAAGAAGCGCCGAGCGGCCACGTCGGCGGATTACGAGCCGGAACGCAACGGCTCGCCACCTCCGAATCTGTAGTCTCGTAGCCATCCGATTCATCCGGCACAATCGCCGAGCAATCCGGAACGGCCACGCCCCTTCTCTTGCGCATCCAACGCACGAAAAGGGCAACTAACCAACTGGTCAAGAAACTCATCGATCCTACCTCCCAAAGCAGACAAGGAAACAAAAAAAGCGCGAAATGCGCCCACTCGAAGGACTATTAATAACCTAACAGATTACGCTTAAAAAGTCAAGCAAGGTTTACGATTACGCGATATGCGGGAAGAGCATTCCCGCGTCCCCTGCTTTGATTTTTGCGGCCGCATCCGGCAAAAAGGGCTCGAGCAGGTCCGCGATGGCTACCAAAATAACGAGTCCGTTGCCTATCGCTATAGCTTTGTCTGCATCGCTCACGGATTTGTCCCACGGCTTCTTTTCGTTCATGTATTGATTGCCAAAGGTTATAAGGTCCCAGACGGCCGCTACGGCCTCGTGTAAAGCATATTCCCCCATTTTTACGCGCACCGTCTCCTGCGCCTTCGCTATGGCCTCCGTTACTACCGTTTCAGGGGCTACAGCCGCCGTAACGCCCGCGCGCGCGGCAAGCGCCGTGCACCGCGCCGCG
The DNA here is from genome assembly GCA_964436175.1 of uncultured Candidatus Saccharibacteria bacterium. GTDB lineage: Bacteria > Patescibacteriota > Minisyncoccia > UBA6257 > UBA11618 > CALRGO01. The sequence continues at coordinate 41,982 of CAYTBX010000002.1, read as the reverse complement.
AAGTTACCTAAACCATTTGCTAAGTCCGCGGAGTACCGCGCCTCGAACTTAGCTACGCCGAAATCGCCGTCGTCCGTCGGCGGAATTTCCCGCAATAAATAATACCGCACGGCGTCCGCGCCATATTTTTTCACCAACTCGAAAGGATCGACGACGTTGCCGAGCGTCTTCGACATCTTTTGGCCTTCCGCCGTTATATGCCCGTGCACGAAGAGCGCCTTCGGGAGCGGCATTTTAGCCGAGAGGAGCATCGCCGGCCAGTAGAGGGCATGGAAACGCAAAATATCCTTGCCAATACAATGCACGTCTGCGGGCCACTGCCCTTGCGGGAATAAATAATTCACGAGCGCATCACACCATACGTATATCGTTTGCGTATCGTCGTTCGGTACGGGCACGCCCCACGACAAATCCTTGCGCGGACGGGAAAAACTGATGTCTTCCATCCCCTGATTAATAAAATTAACAATCTCTTTCGCCCTGCCTTGCGGGATTATCGTAAGCTCGCCCGACTCGATACGTTTTTTCACTTCGTCCGCATATTTAGAAAGCCGGAAGAAATAGTTTTCTTCTTCAATCACTTCGGGTGCGGCGTTATGGTCGCGGCAGATACCGTCTACCAAATCTTTTTCCGTTACAAATGCTTCGTGCCCAACGCAGTAGAGCCCCTTGTATGTTTTTTTATAAATATCGCCGGCCTCTACGAGTTTATTCCATACGGTGACGACGTTTGGCCAATGCCGCGCAACGTCGGACGTCCTAATAAAATCATCCCACGACAAACCGAGGGATTCCTTGAGCGCACGAAATACGGCGGAGTTTGTATCTACGAGCTCTCGCGGCGTTATCCCCGCCGCTTCGGCCGCACGGGCAATCTTTGCTCCGTGCTCGTCCGTGCCCGTTAAAAAGAATACGTTGTCGCCGTGCTGCCTACGGAAGCGCGCGACCGCGTCCGCTTGGACCATCTCCAAGGCATACCCCAAATGCGGGGCTCCGTTCACGTACGCAATGGAAGTTGTAAGAAAAAACTTTGACATAGAAAGTAGTTTCAACCTACTATACGCATGCGTATCCCGCAACTTTTTCCCTCTTTGAAAAGAAAGGATCGACCATGATAGTCGGTTCCAACGACCTCAGCGCAGTCATCGACAAAACTCTGATTATCAAGATTGAAGGCGAAGGGAACAAGCATACGGAAGATTACTGGACTCGCCTGTCGGTTGCGCAACGCGTCGAAATCGCTTGGCAAAAAATAACGATAGCCCGGTTGACGCCGCACGTTAAAGATCCTAAAAAATCTAGATGGGAGCTCGTCTCATTCGACGATATTACGGGAGATCTCGTCGTCCGCCGCGCATAATCAGCCCTATTTGCGCCGAGAGCGACCACGCCATCAAAATCAAACCCCGCGCCCGAAAACGCGGGTTTTTTCTTGCTTAATTACAACCCCAAACCGCGGCGTTTGTGTTTACTATTTGCCCAGTCTGCCGCCACTTCCTGTAGAAGCACTGCCCCAGGCACCGCGAGTATCAAGCCCGCAAAACCGAATACGGCCCCGCCAAGCATTAAGGCGATAATAACGAGTGCGGGGTTTAAGTTAGCCGTAAAGCGCATAACGGAGGGCACGAGCACGTGGTTTTCGATCTGCTGAACGACGACGAAAAGTGCTAATGTGTAGAGCGCGACGGTAAGCGAGCTCGAAAGCGATATAAGGACAGCCACACCGCCCGAAAACACCGGCCCCACGAACGGGATAATTTCAAAGAGTCCAGCGAGTAAGGCGAGAAGTAGTGCGTACTCGACGCCTAAGAGCCATAAACCAACGAAAACGAAAAGAAAAATAATAACAGAAAGTATCACCTGCGCCTTCAGCCACTTGCCTATCTTGTGGCGCACGCGGAAGTACAAGTCGAGCGCGTAATCTTCGTACGCGGGCGGCACGGTCGCTAAAATGAATTTTTCCACGCCGTCCTGCCCTACCGTAAGGTAAAACGAAAGCACGAATACGGCGACCGCGAGGAATATGCCGCCGAAGAGGAAGCTCGCAACGGAGAGGAGTGAAACGTTGCCGGTGATGAGGGAATTAGCAAGCGTATTGAAACGCTCAACGATGACATCCGTTACCTGCGAGATTTTTATGAATCCAAGCGAGCCATCCGTCGCTCCGTTAAGGCGCGTTGCGTTCGAAAAAAAGTTAGTGAATTCGGAAATGGCGATAGGGACGACGGCATAAATAAGGGCGGCAGCAAATACCGTGAGCGTTGCAAAAATAGCGAGCGCACCCACAACCCGCGGGATGCGCTTTTTTTGCAGCCACGTAATGGGCGCGTCAAGCGCAGCGGCTATGACGATTGCCAAAAAAAATCCCAAAATGACGTCGAGCCCCGCATATACCACGCAGGCGAGCGCAACCGCCACCGCGATGCGCCACAAGCTCTGCCACGTTATGTCGAACGGGTGCGACGGTTCCATTATTAAGTAATACGACGATTCTAAGCGAAACGCAATTCTGCTTTTAACGTAGCCTCATCCCCTACGGGACCTATGACGGCCACATTCAACCGATCATCCGTAAAAATATCCTGCGCTACGGCGCGTATTTCCTCTGCTGTCACGGCTTCGAGTTTTTCTACCAATTCCTGCGGGGACATTAAGGGCTCCCCTGCCACCTCTTGCGCGCCATAGAACGATGCAAGCTCATCAGACGCTTCTAAACCCAATATAATGCGGCCTACGAGATGGTTTTTTGCACGGCGAAGTTCGGCTTCGGGTACTAACTCATCCTTCAGTTTTTTCATTTCCTCTAAAATTGCCGCGATAACCGGCATGAGCTTCGTTTGGTCGATACCCGCGTTGATAGCGAGGAAGCCGTGATCCGTAAACAAGTCCGCGCCCGCACGCACGGAATACGCCGCGCCCATTTCCTCGCGAATTTTTTGGAACAGGCGCGAGCTCATGCCGCCACCCAAAATGTCGGACAATACTTCAAGCGCGAAGCGCCTGTCGTCGAACGCCGAAAACGCGCGAACCCCGAGCATGACGTGCGTCTGGTCGATCGCCTTCTTTTTCATATACACCTGCGGTTCCGTTTGCGCTTCGGTCACTACCACCTTACCGGACTTTGCGCCCGTGGGTATTGCGCCAAACGCCGCCTCGATCTTTTGTATAATATCCGCCTCGTCGAACGCGCCCGCGACGACGACGACTGTCGCCTGCGGCACGTAATGCGCCGCGCGGTACGCTATGAGCTGGTCTTTCGTGAGCGAACGGACGACTTCTTTCGTACCGCCGATATCCCACCCTGCCGGCTGGTCGCCATACAAAAGCTCCATAAAGAGGTCGTTCACTTTGCGCATAGGCAAGTCCTCGTACATGTTAAGCTCCTCAATTACCACACCCTTTTCCTTTTCGATTTCCGCCACGTCGAATACGGGGTTCAAGTACAGGTCAGACACGATGTCGAGCGCTTGGTCTAATTTATGCGCCTCGACTTTAGCGAAGTAGCCGGTGTATTCCTGCCCCGTAAAGGCGTTGCATTCCGCCCCTAAGCCGTCGAGTTCGCCAGCGATATCTATCGCCTTCGGGCGCTTTTCCGTGCCCTTAAAGCACATATGCTCCAAGAAATGCGATAATCCGCTTATTTCCTTAGTTTCGTATTTAGAGCCAGCTTCAACGAGTACTAAAAAAGTAGTAGCAAGATCATCTTTTCTGGGGATTGTCAAAATCCGCAGGCCGTTTTTAAGGGTGGTTCTGGTGCAGGGGCGCATAGTGCAAGCAACAATACACCGAAATACGGGTACCCCGCAACTTGACTTTATTTTAGCTTTTTAGCGATATATTCTGCTACGTCTGCGATCTTTATACGCTCCTGCGCCATGGTATCCCTATCGCGCACCGTAACTGCGTTGTCGTTTATCGTTTCAAAATCAACCGTAATGCAAAACGGCGTGCCAATTTCATCCTGCCTGCGGTACCGCTTACCTATCGACTGCGTTTCGTCGTAATCGCACATGAATAGTTTGCGCAGTTCTGCGTGCAAGGGCTCCGCGATTTTCGCAAGCTCTTCTTTTTTAGAAAGCGGGAGGACGGCCGCCTTGTAGGGGCTCAACCAGTACGGGAATTTCATAACGACGCGCGCTTCTTTCTCCCCTTCTTCGGCAGTCGGCGCCTCGTCTTCGTGGTATGCCTCGAGCATGGCGACGAGCACCGTGCGGTCTAAGCCGAACGTCGGCTCTATTACATGCGGCAAAAACTTTTCGCTGGTTTCAGGATCGGTGTAGCGCATATCTTTTCCACTCGCATCCATATGGTTCTTTAAGTCAAAGTCCGTACGGTACGCAAGGCCGTACAATTCCTTCCGGCCGAACGGATAGTCATATTCAATATCTATCGTGCGCTTGGAATAATGTGCACGTTCGCCATCCTCAATATCGTGCACGTAGTAATGCTCTTTTTTAACGCCGCAGTGCGCGAGCCACGCGTGCATTTCTTGTAGCCAGTATTCAAAATGCTTTTCCCACTCAGCTTCGCGCACGAAGTACTCAAATTCCATTAAGTCGAACTCGCGGGTGCGGAAAATAAAGTTACCGGGGGTTATTTCGTTACGGAAAACGCGACCCTGCGCCGCGATGCCAAACGGCAACCGGCGGCGCATTGTCTGCGCAACGGCCGGGAAGTCCACGAACATGCCCTGCGCTAACTCGCCGCGTAAATATGCTTGCGACTGCGCGTCTTCGGTGGCACCCAAAAAAGTCTTAAATAAAAGATTAAACTGCTTTTCAGCCCCTAACTCACCCCCGCACGACGGGCACACGCCTTTTTCTATTTGGTCGGCACGAAAACGCTCGTGGCATTTTTTGCATTCCACGAGCGGGTCAGAAAACTGCTTAACATGGCCGCTCGCCTCCCATACCTTCGGGCTCATCACGAGTGCGGCGTCGATGCCCGTCATATCCGTACGCTGGCGTACAAATCTATTCCACCACTCATCCTTGATGTTTTTCTTAAGCTCCGCACCCAAAGGGCCGTAGTCCCACGAATTAGCTAAGCCACCGTAAATTTCAGAACCAGCAAAAATAAAGCCGCGCCGCTTCGCTAAATTCGTTATCTTTTCCATCAAGTCCATGCGTTTTTATACCATGCAATCCATTACTGGACAATTCCCTGCCCTGCAGCGGTTGCGTCGTCTGGCAAAGCAGTCGTCACTTCGGATGCGGAGGAATGGATGACTATGCCCGCAAAATCATCGGTAGCGGCGAGATCGGTAATGCCGAGGAGCGGTGCGTTTTTCCCTTTCATGTCCGTAGTCGGCACGGAGGATAGCTGAAAAACGGCTTCGGGCGCAGTACCTAGCAACCCCGTCGTCGCGGAAATCCTGTCGAGCTTCCACAGCACCTCGCGCGTTGCGGCGTCGTACGTTGGCTTTGTGTCCACATTCGACTTCGTTTTATCCGTAAACGTAACGCCCTGCGGCAACTTGGCGCGCACCGTAACGCCGCGCACGTCCGTGGCGTAATTCACGAGCTTCCAGTGCACGGTATATTCCGTAAGGTTGCCCACGCGCGGCGGCATCACCCCCTTATTCACAATGCCGGAGGCCGCGTCGCGGAAGTAGCCGGAGGCCGTAACATCAGTCCGGCCCATAAGCTTTGTTTCAAAATCCAAGGACCCCACAGTCGCGCCGGATACCACCTCACCATGCACCTTTAATATAAAATTGCGGTCTCCGAGCCGGCGGATGCCGTAATCATTTTTTACTTTTACCGAAAAACCCACGGACCCACCCTCACTACTGGGCTTTGCGACATGCCACGAAATGCGCGGTATGCCATCCCTACCACGACCCAGCGTGCCGCCATCTACAGGCACGACCGTAGCCGTATCGAAGAGCGGCGAAAAAAGATCAGCCGTAATATCGAGGCCACTTTTCGCTGGCGTAAGGCCGTCCATAGTATAGGAAAGAGTATATGCGAGCGTGTCGCCCGTATGTGCTACATAATCCGGCTGGTCGTTTACGTCCATAACGAGCGCTAAGGGCGCGGTCGTAACATCAACAGATGTTAGAGCGGCGGCTATGGGGTATTTAGCGGCGCCGTTTACCCGCGCCACGGAAACCGAAAACTGCGCGGTGCCGGCTTCCGTAAAACGCCCTTTTATGAGGATACTGTCCGCCGAGCCCCGCTTCAGGCTGCCGATATTCCACGTACCATCCCCCGCATCCGCTTCCGCGCTTGCCGAGGCAAAAACAAACGAACGCGGGTAGCTGGCCTTTACGACGAGGCCATCCAGATCCTCGCCCGTTTTATTGGCATACGTTATGGAAATCTCGGCTTCTTCGCCGCTTGCGGCCTTCTCGGGCGCTGTGAGCGTTAATTCAAAGCCGGACGTACTAGCGGGCGGCAGCCATTCTTCCGTTTTTTGGAATATTGCCGAACTGCCGCCTTGCACGTACGAGAGCTCGGCCACGAATGCCGCGGGATTTTCCGCAACCGGTACCAGCGTCGGTTCCTCGCCTTTCCCTACCGCGCCATAGCCGTCGACGGTACTGGCTACGGCCTCCGGCGCATTCGGCACCTCGGCAATCGCCATTACGGTAAACGGAATTTCCGTAAACGAGCCGACACCCATGTCGCCGATCTGCTTCGTTATAAAACTGCCGCCCGACGTACTCCCTATAAAAATGAATCCCGTGGGAAGCGTAAGCGAAAGCGAGGCGCTCTTCCATACCGATGCGGATGAGTTACCTACGCCCACCGTAAGCTCGAAGGGTGCGCCGTACGCGATCTTCTCCGGCCCCTTGAATACAATTTGCACGCCTTCCGCAGAGCCGCCCGCGAATAAAAAATAATATGCCCCGCATGCGACGAGGGCAACTCCCGCGACCCATCCCCAAAAGTTTTTCATGTAAATCTAATCGTACACCGGCCTTATAAACACACGCAATCCGCAGGTGATGCGCGCTGAGGCAAACAGCTCGTGCATAGGAATAATTGCGTGCGGAACGAAAAATAATCGGGGCTCCCACCACACCATTCGCATGCGGCAAAGGTCGGGTCGTAGCCTAAAACGGCTAACAGCGCCTGCGGGGCAGGCGGCACTTTTTCCGATAACAGCGCCCACAGTTCTTCGTCCGGCTCCCATTCGGGCGCAAGCTCGCGGACGATACGCGCGTTCATAAGCGAGGCAAGCGGCAGCTTATCAAAGCGCAGGGCGTCTATAAGCATCGGCAAATGATTCTTCTGTACGAAGCGCACCGTGCTTACGGAGAGCGGCTCCAGATGCGCGCCGAGCTTAGACGTAATCTTCCGCGCACTTACCGCCTTTGCGAGGATCTTGCCCGAATCTTTCGTAAACAAATGCACGCGCACATGCGCGTCTGTCGTAAATTCCTTGTCGAGCACGATAGCCTGCGTAACTTGTTCGAGCATGGTGAATACTGTACCATTTCTTAGTACGAAAACGATTGAGGCGGGCCGCCCTAGGGGCGAGCCTCGCCAAAAGTCGTTTTTGCGACTTTTGGCGGGTATCGTATAGTGGCTATTACTACAGGTTTCCAACCTGTCGAGGGGGGTTCGATTCCCCCTACCCGCTCCAAAAAAAATACCTCCCTATGATGGGAGGTATTTTTGTTGGAGTAGATACGAGGGGGGGATCGAACCCCGAAGGCGACGTTCGAATTCATCCCGAGCTAGAGCGAGGTTAGAATTCGAAAAGGAGTGCCGGAGGGAAACGAAGTGACGAAGGCGATTCAATAATGTTCGTTATCTCCCTACCCGCTCACCTTTGCGTCGTAACTACAACCCCGGAATCGTGCAAACCAGCACACCCCCCTCCATACGGCAATCTTTCTTCGGAGGATCTTTTTTAGGGTTGGGATCCCTAGGCGCCGGCCGCCGACAAACTGTCCCACGAGCCTGGCAAATGCCCATCGGCTCCCCTGCGCCCGGAAGCGGAGACGTACAGCATTGCGGCGTAGCACTGGGACAGAAAATCCTGTTAATAACGGTTTGATTACCCATATCGATATCCCTCTGGTCTTGCGCACTCGGCGTCTTACATTTGTCCCGCGGCCCAAAAACCCCGCCCCGCACCGAAGAAACGGCCGCGCCCGGCACTGCCGCCGATCCTGCAAAACTCGCCGCAGGCGCCGCCGCCCTACTTGTAAATGCAGCAGCCAACCTCATCGCCCGCGCAACGGCATTAGCAGCCGCAGAACTAGGCGCAGGAGAAACAGCAGTCGGCGCAGCAACCCCAACAGCTGGCTTCGGACATGGCAAAACCGTGTCATTATTTTCAGAAGCGATCACGCCGCGCCCGCCACCTAATCCCATAGAACTAGGAGGAATACACATACCAGTATTAACCTCAATGGTTTTAATACATTGCCCAGCAGTATCCGTTGTAGCGACACCAAACTTTGTCACGCAAGTATAATTCGCAGGGCAATTACCCCGACGAATATCGCAATTACCATTAGGCACGCATGTCTGAGCAAGGGCGAACACAGGAACGCAAATCGCAAAAATAATACATATCTTTTTCATAACCACCTCCAGTATCCCACTAAAAACTCACCCCAACAAGAAAAGTTATCCCCCGCAAATAGAAAGGCCCGAGCGCATGACACGCTCGGGACCTCGCCTGACCCTTGACCACCCCTCGCTATCGATTGAGCATCGACCACGCGAGTAATCCGCTCACCGACACGAAAAACAACAGCACTCCCCACCACGGCATTTCCCGATCCGCCCACCGCACCCGTCTCAATGACCTGCTCATGACGACGCTCCTTGACCCCAAGAGCAACCCGTTTGCATCCGGAACGCACCGGACGCTGCTGACATAAGAGTACTCCTCCCGTATAAGGCCGTGCAAGCAAAAAGGGCATAACCAAAACACCCCGTACGGGGTGTTTTGGTATGTGCTCAGGGGGGGACTCGAACCCCCACGCCTTGCGGCACCACCACCTCAAGATGGCGAGTCTGCCATTTCTCCACCTGAGCATTACAGCTTCTCGCCCAGTATAGCTAAACCGGCAATAACTTTCAATCGCTTCCGGCTTAAGCAGGCAATATCTTTTCCATAGTACATCGCGCGCAAAAGCAGTAATGATTCTTTTTTAGCGTATTTCAACTGCTCACATGATTTGCTTTCAACGGCCGTAATATGACCCATAATGCCTAAATGCCTTTTTAATTCGGTTTGCATCCATCTGATATATTTTTTGCTCGACGAAGCGAAAGAAACGTAGTACATAAAACTCGATTTCCATCGCGGATCCCAATACGAATAAAAAGATCCGTCGCCGTCGAAACATCCTCGCGTAAAGTCGAGAAAATATTTCCGCGGAACTTTTATCTTATCAAGCGTTTTCGATTTATTGGGATGCAAGCCGATGCTTATGCAGAAAGCGTAGAACAGTACGTCGCCGAACTGAATGACATAATACTTCTTTTCGGTCTCGCCGCCGCGCGCCTTGCGCCCGATCTTGTTCGTAAGGCCTAAAGCGTTTTTAAACAACTCAACCAGCTCGATATCCTTCGACGTAAAGTTGAAATGCCTGCCATCTGGCGACAAATTACCATCCGTCACTAAAAGCCCTATCGCGTACGCGAATTCCGGCGACCACTGTATTGCCACCCTCCCCTGCGGTTTTGCCATTACCCTTTAATTATACCTCAAGGTGAAAGTGCCTGCCAATATATCAAATCAAAAAATCCCCGAAGGGATTTTTTGCTACTTTGCCGCTTTTACTACTTTTGCCGCCTTGCCGGAAATCTTCCGCATCTTCTCGCGCGCCTTCTTGGGCGACACGTCGCGGAGGTAGTAGAGCTTGGAGCGGTGGACCTTCTTCGGCGAGCTTACAATCTCAACCTTAGAAATAAGCGGCGAGTGGAGCGGGTAGAGCTTTTCGACGCCTTCGTCGGCGATAACCGCGCGGACGGTAAACGTAGCACCCGGCTCATCGCCGTGCTTACGCGCCAAAACGATGCCGGAAAACACGCTCATGCGCACCTTCGGCGCTTTGCCGTCGGGCTTCTTCGCTTTTGCGCCTTTCTTCGCGACGACGACCGCCTCCTTGATTATCTCGTGGACGCGGACTTCGGCTCCGGGCTTAATTTGGTCGGAAATCGCCTTCTCCATACAGGTGTCCATACTATATACGATATTCCCCTTTCGCGCAACTTGCCTTAGGGCGGGCCGGCTGATAGGGTCAGGGTAGGACGTTTACCCGCCGGCATGCCGCGTTGCACGTAACGCGACTGAAGGAACCCAGCGGAAACAGCTTATGGAAAAGCCGGTGTATTTGCGGGACATTCATGCCATGAAAGGAGAATTCCCCTCACAGACTGCCTCTGGCCGCCGGATACGTCCGGACCCGCCATGCAGCGCTTGTTTCGGGATAGTAAACTCTTCTCGGACGCAACGAGGCTGTTGGCAACTACTACCCCCTCGTACGTCCACCACCCCCATCCTTCGGGGGCTTTTGTTTTTTTAAATAACCCGCAGCGAAGCAAGGTTAAATTTAAAAAAAGCATGTCTGTAGGGAAGCGAAGCGACGAAGACGATTCAATTTTATCGTAGCAGCACGGCTAACTCCGGCGGCATATCCGCGCTTATAGCAAGCCTATTCCCGCGCGGCGTGGGGAATTCGATCGAGTCGGCATGCAAAAACTGCCGGCTTATTTTTATGCTTTGCTTTTTGGGGCCGTAGAGCGCGTCGCCCACGATAGGGCAATTAATTGAAGCCATATGCACGCGTATCTGGTGGGTTCTCCCCGTACGCGGCGAAACACGCATAAGCGAAACCTGTGTGCCATCTACCTCAAACGTTTTTATAACCTCGTAATCCGTCACCGCATCCTTCACCATCTTCGCGTTCTTCACGTGCACCGTGCGCTTTACCGTGCCGGAGTTAAGCCCGATCGGCTTATCTATAGTCCCCTTCGCATCTTTCGGGGCGCCATACACAAGCGCCATATATGTTTTATACACCGTCTTCGTCTGGAAGAGATTTTTAAAAAACAAAAACGCCTCCTGCGTACGTGGGATTATCATAACGCCCGACGTATCGCGGTCAAGCCGGTGCACGATACCACCCCGTTGTTCCGTATCATCCCCCACGACCTGCGTTTCGGGATAGTTTTCAGCAAGCCAACTTACGACAGATTTTTCATCCTTGCCGTTTACGCCATGCACAATAAGACCGGCCGGCTTATTAATAACCAGAAAATCATCTTCTTCATATATAACCTTAATATCCATATGAATCGTCCTCGTCGTTACTCTTCCCTCGGACGCAATTGAAAAATTCCAACCTCGTCACGACTCGGGATAATTTTTAAATCGAATGTGCGCGCACCAAGGATCGAACTTGGAACCTTGTCGATGTCAACGACACGCTCTACCATTGAGCTATGCGCGCTTAACTATCCTTTCACATAAACCCCTACTAATATTAAGTAATTTACGCTTTATTGCAACATTTCCGCATTCTATCGTGCATACACCCTTATAGTCAGGATATGTCTTTGAACCAATAGTCCTTTTGTCTATATACACGTATTTCATGTTTTCCATCGGCAAGCCAAGCTCCTTCAACCAAAACTTTTTAAGCCCTTCGACGTCCTGATCCGCGCGCAGATTCAAACTACATCGGACTCTCTTAAGGTCTATATTGTAATTCTTAATCAGGATGGTAAGGAACGTTTTCATGATAAGGGGGTCTGAATTTCCCATGTTGGTAGAATCATTACTTTTACCACCCTCACCTAAATACAAAACTGCTAAAAAAAGATCGAGTATGTTTCTATCTTTAATATCAATAGCGGCGATAACTTCTTCGGCACTTTCTTGCGCGGCTTCCAGCCGCTGTTTTTTTCCCGCGTTATGCCATGCTATCGCCTTTTTTCTTGCCGAAACCAAACCGTTTTGCCACCTCTTAAACAAAACTTCCTTTTGCTGTTTAGTAAGAACGACATCCTTAAACCATCCGCTTAAGGTAGAACGCGGTATTCCCAATCTAGTCTCTATCACGCCGATAGATAAACCTGATTTTCTTAACTTTAAAGCCTCCGGCTTTTTATCGAACCACTTTGATGCCATGTATAAAGTATATCATCAGAAGTACTGATATATACATGCCGAAGTGGATAACTTTTTACTTAACCAAACTGCCGTTCGGGACAACGCTTTCGGGATGCAAAAGGACGATTCCTTTTTCGCCGTCGGTCGCAAGGATCATGCCTTGGCTTTCGTGGCCGCGTAAAACGCGCGTTTCAAGGTTGATTACAAACGGCGCCTGCCTACCTACGAGTGCCGAGGGATCGGGAAAGTATTCCGCAATGCCGGACATTATTTGCCGCGTCTCCGTGCCGAAATCCACGGATAACTTCAAAAGCTTATCCCCCTCCGGAATCTTTTCCGCAGAAACGATACGCCCTATGCGTATTTCTACTTTTTTAAAATCGTCGAATGTTATCGGCATGTATTTTTTTAAAAACGACTACTCTTTCAAGAACTAGGGGTTAATAGAATTCTAATAAGAAGCTGACTCCCAATTACAAACACCCACAAAATACCGGTAATCCAAGCTAACGAGTTTTGTCTTTTTTTGAATGCAATAAAACCCTGCCATCCTTTTCGATAAGATAAACGTCTTCCATTTTTTCCTAGGTAGAAAATAAGAAAAAGATTAAAGAATGGTATAAAAAAACCTAATGACCAAAGATATAATTTAGAGCCAAGAGTAAAGATAAAACCACCGAAAAACGCTGCCCATGACCATGAAGAAATATATTCAATTTGCTGTTCAGTCAAACCACTATACCAAATCTTTTCTTGTAAAGATTCGAAGATTGCTTCTGCCGAGTAGTAAACGTGCCAATCTTCACCCGTACAATATCCAGCTTTTTTAACCTCTGCTACGATTTCCTCTTTCAGCTGTTTCGTTTTCCATTTTTTAATTTCACTAATACGACTCTCAAATTGAGATAATATCTTTTGTTCTTCTGATTTTAACTTTTCCATATATTTAATCGATCAGCACAGAAGGAATCGCCTCTCCCTACGGTCGAAATATCGGTTTTTATAGTCGGTCGTTTTACGACCTCCTTAAAAACTCTCACCTGTCAGGTTCGATTCCTTCCACACGCACTATTTCTCACTTCGTTCGGTGCGTGTGGAAGGAATCGAACCTTCGACCTCTATGTTATCAGCATAGCGTTCTACCATTGAACTACACACGCATATTGCAAACGTACTACTTACGGACCTACCGCACACCCCGCATTTCCTTCAATTGGGCGGCTTTCGCAAGGTTAAAGGTAACAATTTCGCCGCTTTTTATCAAACTGTCGCCAAAAGCGGCATTGCTCACGCTTACGAGAAAGCGCCCTGCGGCGAGGAGATACGCAACAAGGAGCGCAACCATAAGCAGGGCCGCGACCCACAAGACGACGTTCAGCTTATTGCGAAAAAATAGTGCCATTGATTTTAGCTTCGTATAATTTACCATCGGTACTCGAAAACGTCGCGCGCTCCACGGCCGCAAGCGGACTACCGGATTCGACCGCGCGGATAAAGTCGATCCACTTATCTACCGCGCCCTTGCCGCTCATCGTATACGCTATGGTGCCCGCAGTCGTCGTCGCCCCCTTCGTGCTCGCGCCGAAGGCGAAGCCGAAATCAAGGCCGTAGAGCCGCGCCTTGGCCGTAAGGTCCCGCGGCACGCTTATGAGCGTATCCGGGTCTGGTAGAATGGATACGAGGAACGGCACGTAACCGGAGGCCTGCTGCGCCTGCCCGCGGAGCAGCACGAGATTGCCCTCCGCATCCTTACGCGCTTGGATTTCGGCAAGGGATTTTTGGATCCCCGTCGCATGGCGGTCCATATCGTACGCAAGCCACGCAATGCCGGCGCCTAAAACTACGGCGATAACCCCCGCGATGAATACCGAAAAACCTATTTCCTTATAAAACTCGTATGTCACAACATATATACTATAACGCCGTAAACCGTTTCTACCAAGGCAATTACGGTAATGTCGAGGCCGCATGGAACCGCCATCATGATTGGCTATCAACGTGGGAGCACGTCCGCGCGGACTCACGCCTCGACCCCGAAAAAGAATGGGATGCGCTCTTAAAGCGCAACGTACGCCTCGTACTACGCGATGACGACGGCTACCCGCCCCTGCTCCGCGAAACTGGCCGCGCCCCCTTCGGCCTGTATCTTTTAGGAACTCCCGATTGGAGCCGGCCGGCAATCGCCATCGTAGGTACCCGCAAAGCTACGGGGGAAGGATTGAAAATCGCATACAAGTTTGCGGAAGATTTAGCCGCGCAAGGCATCGTGATAACTTCCGGCCTCGCGCTCGGCGTAGACGGGGCGGCACATGCAGGCGCGATAGCCTCCGGCACACGAGGCGCCACTATCGCCGTGCTCCCCTGCGGACTCGACGACGTATACCCGAAGACCCACGCTAACTTGGCAAGCGGCATTATACATAATGGAGGCGCACTCGTCAGCGAATATCCCTTCGGTACGCCAGCATTCCCCCTGAACTTTCTCGAACGTAACCGTATCGTCGCCGGTATCAGTCGCGGCACGCTCGTAATAGAGGCACCGCTTAAGTCCGGCGCGCTTGTAACGGCGCGCCTCGCGGTAGAAGCAAACCGCGACGTGTTCGCCGTCCCCGGGCCTATAAGCCACCCTAATTACGTAGGTCCCCATAAACTGATCCAAGAGGGCGCGGGGCTCGTGACAAGCGGAGAAGACGTATGCGCTGGCCTTAACCTCCTTTACCAAAAGTCCGGCCCTGCAGCAGAAGCCAATGCCGCCGCCTTATCGCCCGTAGAGCAGACGGTGCTCACGATTATCAAAAAAGCAGGAAAACCAATAGGAATTGACAGTATCGTCGAATTATCTAAACTGGAAGCCCCAGCTGTAAACGGCGCCGTAGCCCTTTTATCGGTTAATGGTACACTGGTTGAAACAAACGGCTTATATTCTCTATGAAGACTCTCATTATCGTCGAAAGCCCAACAAAAGCGCGGACTATCGCGAAGTTTTTGGACAGTAATTATGTCGTGGAATCTTCCTTCGGGCACGTACGCGACCTGCCTAAATCCAAGCTCGGAATCGACGTGGATAACAACTTCGAGCCTTCGTACGTAATCCCCACGAAAGCTAAGAGCGTGGTAAAAAACCTTAAAGAAAAGGGTAAGGCGTGCGACATGGTAATTCTCGCTACTGATGAAGACCGCGAAGGCGAAGCCATCGCATGGCACCTGCGCGAAGCCTTGGGTATAAAAGAAAGCCAGCGTATCGCCTTCCACGAAATTACGAAGACGGCGATTCTTGCGGCGCTCGAGCACCCGCGCGAACTCGACCTTAACATGGTAAACGCCCAGCAAGCGCGCCGCGCGCTCGACCGCATCGTGGGTTATAAGCTCTCCCCCTTCTTATGGAAGAAAGTCGCCCGCGGGCTCTCCGCCGGCCGCGTACAGTCCGTAGCCGTACGGCTTATCGTCGAACGCGAAGAAGAAATCCGCGCCTTTAAGTCCCAAGAATACTGGAGCGTGGATGCCGTACTCGCGCACGCGGGCACGAAGCAGAATATCGAAGCATCTCTTACGAAGATCAAAGGCGAGACTTTAGATAAATTTGCCATACCCACCAAAGACCGCGCTGACGAAATAAAAGCGGACTTAGAGAAGCAAGACTTCGTCATTACGAGCGTCACCAAAAAAGAAATAAAGAAAAATCCCTTAGCGCCTTTCACCACAAGCACGCTCCAGCAAGAAGCGGCGAAGCGCTTGGGCTACACCGCCAAAAAGACGATGATGCTCGCCCAACAGCTCTACGAACAGGGCGCTATTACCTACATGCGTACGGACTCGGTTAATTTGTCTAAAGAATCGCTTGCCGCGGCGAAGGCATTCTTAACGAAAGAATACGGCGCAGAGTACGCGGCGCAAGCGCCCCGCGTCTTTACCACCAAATCGAAGTCCGCGCAGGAAGCGCACGAAGCAGTCCGCCCTACGGACCCGTCCGTAACGGACATGGGCGAAAACAAACTCTACCGCCTCATCTGGCAGCGATTTATGGCTTCGCAAATGCCGCAAGCTATTTTCGATAACACGGGTATTGATATTACAGCGGGTGACTACGGCCTGCGCGCCGCGGGCGCGGTACTTAAGTTCGACGGTTATCTCAAAGTCTGGGCGCAAAAATTCGAAGACAAAGAAATGCCGGCCGTAAAAAATGGTGACGCCCTTACAGCGAACGAAATTCTCGCTGGTCAGCACTTTACGGAGCCACCCGCCCGCTACAGCGAAGCGAGCCTCGTAAAAACGCTCGAAGAATACGGCATTGGTCGCCCTTCAACCTACGCCCCTATTATTTCCGTTATCCAAACGCGCGAATATGTGGTTAAAGAAAAAGGGCGCTTCCACCCCACCCCTACGGGCGAAAAAGTAAACAAGGTGCTTGTGGCGCACTTCCCCGAAACGACGGATATCAACTTCACCGCGAATATGGAAAACACGTTAGACGCCGTGGCCGAAGGCAAAGAACAGTGGCAGGACGTTTTAGGATCGTTCTACGCGCCCTTTATGAAAAACCTTACGGAAAAATACGAAAGCGTGGAGGGAGAGCAAATCGTAAAGCCCGCTGCCGAGCCCACGGACGAAATATGCGAAAAGTGCGGCAAGCCGATGGTTATACGGAGCGGCAGGTTCGGCAAGTTCATAGCCTGCAGCGGCTTCCCCGCCTGTAAGAATACGAAGCGCGCCGCACCGGACCCGAGCATACCGCAAATTCCCTGCCCCGACTGCAAAGAAGGCTCCGTAATCGACCGCCGCACCGGCAAGGGCCGTACGTTCTGGGGCTGTTCCCGCTACCCCGAGTGCAAATACGCCACGTGGAAAAACCCGAATGAGCCAGAGAAGAAAGCAGCTGAAGGAGTAGCTGAAACGGAAACGAAAGAAGAATCGACGGAAAGCGAAGAATAAAAAAATATCCCTGCAACTAGCAGGGATATTTTTTATGCGAAGCCGCCTTCTTGCAAATGACTCATCTTCGCTATCAGCGCACGTAAGTCGTCTTCTGATGAGATATCTATCGTTACTTTACCGCCGCTACCGGCGCGTTCAATGTGGACGGGGGCGCGGAGCGTGGCTTGAAGCTCACGCGCTAATTTAGAAAACTCGTCTTCGGGTGTAAAGCGCACGAAGTTTTCCGCTACGGGTACGGCTATCGGCTCGACTTGTCCGCCAGCTGGCGGATTCTCGCCTAAGATTTCGCCAGATCTATTCATCTGCGCAATAGTACTCTTCATCTCACGCACGGAGACGTTCGTCGTCGTTACCTGTTGGAATAATTGCTGCTGCTTAATAGGGTCAGCGAGGGCGAGGAGCACGCGCCCTTGGCTTTCGCTAATCTTCCCACCCGCTATAGCGTCTTGCATTTCCGTGGGTAAATTAAGCAACCGCATAGAGTTCGCAATAGTCTCGCGGCTCTTACCCATACGCGCCGCGATTTCGCGCTGGGTCATGCCGAACTGTTCCGAAAGCTTTGCGTACGACCGCGCGGATTCTATTGGGTTCAAATCGGCGCGCTGTACGTTTTCCACAATCGCCATTTCGAACTTTTCGCGGTCTTCTGGTGCGCGGCGCACAACAGCCGGCACGCGCGGCAAGCCCGCAATTTTAGCGGCACGGAGTCGCCGCTCCCCCGCTATTAACTGGTACTCTATTGCCGTGCCATAGGGCGTTTCCTTTTCTATCTTCGAAACAACTAAAGGCTGGATGATGCCGAACTCACGCACGGATTGCGCTAATTCCATTAACTGCTCCTCGTCGAAATCACGCCGCGGCTGGAACGGGTTCGGCTGTATTTTATCCGTTTCGATATGAAAAATAGCCTCACCCGCATCAAGACGCGGCAGCGGTTTTTCAAGCGGCTTTTCTACGGGTGCAAGCGGCGCACTCCTATCGGGTATTAATGATTCAAGTCCTTTTCCGAGCATTATGCAGTATGGAGAACCTTCTCCTGTTGTATTAATTCTTTTGCTAAACGCTCATATGCGCGCGCCCCGGGGCTGTGCGGGTCGTGAAAGCAGATCGGCTTGCCAAAGCTCGGTGCCTCCGCAAGCGCGACCGCGCGCGGAATCTCCACGTCGTACACGTGCCCCACGAAGTGCTTGCGGAGCGACTTCGAGACCTCGCGCGACAGGTGTTCCCTGCTGTCGTACATGGTAAGCAAGGCGCCCGCGATGCGCAAATTATGCCCCAAGTTGTGGTTTACCATATCCACCGTCTCGAGTATCTGGCTCAAGCCTTCCAAACCGTAGTATTCGCACTGCACGGGAATGATCATTTCGTCCGCAGCCATCAAACCGTTAATAGTTAGAAGGCTTACAGACGGCGGTAGGTCTATAAGCACGTAGTCGTAATGGTGCGCTACCTGATGGATTATTTTTTTAAGGAATTTCTCGCGCTCCGGCTTTTCGAGGAGCTCGACGGTAGAGCCCGCAAGCGCCGGATGTGCGGAAACGAAATGGCATCCAGGGATCGCGGTGTTCCGCACTATCTCGTGGATGTTTTTGCGGCCGGCCATAGCCTCGTAGATGTTCGCACCCCCGTCTTCACGGTGCGCGGAGCCGAAGCTCGAAGAGGCGTTCGCCTGCGGGTCGAAATCAACCATCAAAACGCGCCTGCCATAAAGCGCTAAATACGAAGCGAGGTTTACCGTCGTCGTGGTTTTCCCCACCCCACCCTTCGCATTGCACACGGCGATGATTCTTGCCATTGCCTTCAGTATAAAACAATTATGGCAATTGCATAGCGCATCCTACAAAAAATTACTCCCCGTTATAACTGAATGATTCGTCGTTATATTCCTCCGACTCGTAAATAACGACCCCTTCAGGCCGCAAGCGTAGCGACTCGGCTATTCCCGCATCCAACATCAGCTTGCTGCAGATCGTACAGTAGGGCTTAGAATACTCTTTCTGCGTCGCATCTCCCGTGAGACGCGCAAGATACATACTCGAACCCGCAATTTTATCGGGATTCGTACGTAAGGCATCCATTATCGCGCGTTGCTCCGCATGGACGCAGCATGTCTTATCCGACTTGAATCCCGGCCTTAACTCCGCCTTACGGCTACATCGTCTCTGGGACTCGAGGCCAGCCGGAGGCGAATTAAATCCCCGCCCTATAACAGCCCCATCTTTTACGATAACAGCGCCTACTTTACTTCGAGCGCATGATGCCTTATTCGCTTCCACTAAAGCTTCTTCTAAAAAGATTGCATCTTTAGCTGTTAAGGGGATTGTCTTCATAATCTTATGCTTTTACTAGTTTCTTCAGGAAGGAAGTGATCACCTCATGGGCAGCGGGATTCATGAGGTTGGTTTCAGAAAAATATTCCTCCAGAGGAACCCATCTCCATTCGGAAAACTTATCAGGCTCCATAAGCTGCGGCTCTTGATCAGCATTGCAAAAGAAAATAGGAACCGTATCACCTTCCTTGACTCCGGGGACTTCCCCTATAAAATCTAGTACTTTCAAATCATCGACGCCTATTTCCTCCCTCACTTCCCGCCTCAGGGCATCTTCAACAGATTCGCCCATCTCGCATCGCCCACCCGGCATAGTCCAGACCGAAATAGCTTTCCATTTATCAGGAGTATAATTACGCAAACCACGTAAAATACTGCCGTCCCTGACGATAGCCGCTATCGGGCAAATTAACGGACTCCCGATTTTAGAAAGCTGTTCGCTGAGCATAATTTTATTGGATATAATAGTGATTTTACCAACTTCCCCCTTTAGCGTTACATACTACAATAATTCTTGCCATTGAAGGCATTTTATCGTACCTTATAAGGCACAGGAAGCGTGTAAAAAATAATTCAAAGGTGAGGTGGCCGAGTGGACGAAGGCGGCACTCTCGAAAAGTGTTATACCAGAAATGGTATCGTGAGTTCGAATCTCACCCTCACCGCATTACTATTTCAAATCCACGCCGCTTTGCAGGACTTTTTCGAGTACGGCCGCAACGGCGGCGACCGTAACGGAGATGAAAATAATCATAAGCCCCATGGCGACGCCGCCCGCAATATCATCCTCCGGCCGAATTATCATGAGATAGGCAACGGCAGCCGCAACAAAACCGATAAGGACAAAGGCGCAGTACCGCACGGTCTTTAAGCGCTGCACGGAATCAAACGAGAACGCTTTATTTTGACCGATATTTCCAAGCACCTTAAACGCTTGGTATACGACAGTAAAAAACGCGATAGATGCCGTGTACGCGTATACTAAGAACCAATCGTTAAAATATATCTGGTAGAACGTGGCGTCTATATTCCTCCCCTCGAAGTGCGGCTCCCCTAGCATAAAGACAAGGGCAAAAATACCGACCAACACGACTACCGCCTGAAGAAATACTATCGGAGTCCGTTTCATAATCGATACTCCTTATAATGCGAACGCAATGTCCGCATCCAGCCGCACCTCTTCATCCACGTCCGCGACGAACGGAACCGAAGGGATCACAAGACCGAAGTCCGCGCGCTTCACGGTCGCCGACGCCTTCACGACGAGCATCCCCTCGCCGATCATTTCTTGCGTGCCCGTGAAAACGACCGGCTTCGTAACGCCGTGAACCGTAAGCCAACCGCCGACTTCAACGGCCGATGCCGAGCCCGTCACGCGGTCGATTTTGAAAACGATGAACTGGTTTTCCGGCTTTTCAACTTCCAAAACGAAGCGGCCCACCGCGCGGTCACGGTTTTCGCTGTCGGTCTTGAACGTCAGCCCGTCTATTTTTATTTCGCCCGATGGGCCGGATTCGCCCATAGCAAGGGTGCCCGTCACCACTTTCGTTGTACCCACCACCGTAAACGGCTTACCACGAAGCGTTTCGCCGAGAGTGTATGTCACGGACGATTCCGCAGAAATCACGGTATAGACCGTCTCCGTAGTTGTAGCTGTAGGCACGGGCACAGCAGGTGTAGGCGCAACAGGCACGCTAATCTCTGGCGCTTTAAGCGGACGGAGGGCGTAAAAGGCTCCAGCGGCGATAATTACAACTGCAACGGCACCAACGTAGAGTTTGTTCATAATTCCTATAATCTGGCATAAAAAGTATTTTTGCGCTATTCTAGTCCCAGTCTTTAGGGTATTGAAAACACACTTTTTTGGGAGTTCGAAAATCATGGTATCACTTCTCAGTAATTTTTCGATATGCGACTACGATGACGAACCCGGTAGCTGCTTGTCTGAAAAAACACACAATACTTCGAGCGACGCGAAGCAGCACGTCGTGACCGTCTGCAACGGATGCGGAAAAACGCACAATTGCGCCATTATCCCCGCCGAAACCCTCCTACTGCGAGATGGAGTGCAACTCGTTGCAATCACCCCGCCTGCGACGAAACTCAAACGACCGGCGAGCTCGTCGCGAAAAAACCCACCTAAAAGGGTGGCGGCGAAAAAACGCTGATCCATACCTCCTCGAAAAACCAATACGCCCGCGGCATGGAACCCGCGGGCGCACTCTAGGGCCTATAGTTAAGTGGTATAACACCTCATTTGCAATGAGGAGTTGGCAGTTCGATTCTGCCTAGGTCCACAAAAATAAAACCGCCGATATGGCGGTTTTGTTTTTATGGATACCGCTTGCAATCCCCACACCTACGGGAATATGCTTTTTATAGTACGTATTCGCGCAAACCATACCCTTTTACAACCACGGAGGGATTTGACCATGCGTAAGACAATTACGGCAGAGGCGCTCTACCTACCGCATGGGCAGGCACTACTACCAGCGCTTATCTTGTCTCCCGCGCTACGCGCCGAAGACATGCGGGAGCTAATCCGTAACGCGCTCGTGTTCCACCGCAGACACTCCTTTGACGAAGCGCCCGATGAATACGCATACGAATGCGCATTCACGGACTGGGGCAGTACATCACCCGTCACGCTCCTCGGCGTCGAAGAGCTCATGAAGAATGAAACGGGGCAATGCATCGCCTGCCAAGTAGGACGCTACCTAAAAGCCATACGGGGGAAAGACTACCTCGTATTCATGGTGCCGATTTTCATGTGCGGATTCATCACGCGCGTCGTCCGCATGAAAAACGCGTCGCACATCCCACCCGTATCACCCAACTAACCAAGAACCGATGCCGACTGGACTCCACAGTCGGCATCTTCTTTTTTTATCCCCTCTACCCTGCTATGGGTATACGCCGTATACTATAACTAATGAAGGAAAATCTTTGGGGTAAGACCATACGCGAATCGACGCCCGCTATCGTGACGATTGTTATTTCTAAAAACGTGAAGGCGTTGAAGAAGGATATGGCCGCGGAAATGATGGCTATGCCGGACTATGCCCAGCCGAAGGAGCCGATGGACATACCAAAAGATGCCATAGACGCGCACGGCATGGTGAAAATAGGCAGCGGCTCGGGATTTTTCGTGGACCCTACAGGCATTATTCTTACAAACAAGCACGTGATAGCAGATGTAAACGCCGAATATGCCGTAATCACGAACGACGATAAACATTACGTGGCAACCGTACTTGCGCGCGACCCGATTGACGACGTAGCAATACTCAAAATCGATATTACGAATGCGCCCGTACTCCCTTTAGGCGATTCGGACACAGTCGCACTCGGCGAACCGGTGCTCGCAATCGGCAACGCCTTAGGACTTTTCAAAAATACCGTTTCAAGCGGCATCGTCTCCGGCCTTTCGCGCTCCATACAAGCCGCGCCCGACCCAAAGCAAGGCATTGCAGAAATGCGCGGCCTTATACAAACGGATACGGCAATAAACCCCGGCAATTCCGGCGGACCACTTTTCAATAGCGACTGCCAAGTAATCGGCATCAACGCCGCCATCGTCTTTGGCGCACAAAACCTAAGTTTTTCTATACCTATTAATACCGCCAAGCGGGATATCGAGGATATCAAGAAATTCGGGCGTATAAGCCGCCCGCTCTTGGGCCTGCGGTACCTTATAGTAGACGAAACTATCAAAGACAAAATGAAATTACCGGTAGACTACGGCGTTATCGTCACGAGCCACGGCGTACTCTCCCCCGGCGTAATCCCTAAAAGCCCCGCGGCAGCCGCGGGGCTAAAAGACAAAGACATAATACTTGAATGCGACGGCGTAAAAATTGAAAACGGCAAAACCCCGCAGGACTTCATGGAAGATAAAGAAGCGGGCGACGTCCTCACACTCACGGTACTGCGTGGGGCGAAGAAAAGTACGGTGAAAGTGACGCTCGGGGAGAGGAAGTAGAAAATAAAAATCCCCAGCGTGCTGGGGATTTTTATTTATATGGCTATATAGGTGCGCAGAATCCACCGATACCACCCGGACCGCCCATACCGCGATCGTCCCATCTGCATCGCAATTGGTCCGTTGGGGTGTATGTTCGATTACATTCGGATTCCGTAGTAATCCTTCCGCACGGGACAGGGCACATAGGAAGACCTACGCTGAAAGCAGAGCTAGTAATTCGAGGATTGCCATGCTCTTCATAAACGGATAAAGACATTCTAGTATCCACAGGACGAATCTGCCCATCGCTTCCATACTGCTGGGGATTAGGCTGAATAATCGGCATAGGGACCTTAAAGCTGAAACCAGCCTTATAACTGAATGGATTACTTGAATTGGATTGGCCGCCGCCGTCTTGATCGCGGCCGTTAATCCTAAGCTTTATCTTGCTATTCCCGCTCGTATTATTAACCGCAACAACAAAATTAACATTTACACCGCCGTCCCTATCGCATGTATTTCTACCGGCGGATTCCACTTGACCATTAACAAGTTTTTGTTCGTTTAAAAGCGAGACACTATAGGCACTATTTCCGCCAACCGGCATCATCCCCCGCATATAATCTAGGATTGCCGGCGCGTTGCCTGCGACGGGCGCTACCGCGGAAAAGGCGCTCGGGGCCGAAAATGAGCTCGGCATGGCGGGGGCGTTAGCGGAATAAGAAGCAGATACAGGAGCAGCAACTGCAGGCGCTACGGATGCGCCGCGAGTAGCAGCGGCGGATGGTGCAATACGACTCCCTGCGATAGCCTGTGCAGCCCGAAAAGTTGCAGCTGCGCGTGACCCTAAGGCAGGCGCTGTTGCTCTGCGAGCAGGGACGGAGGGGCGGGCAGTAGGAGATGCTGCGGTAGAAATCGGGATATTTATTACGACCCTGCTATTACCAACACTGGAACCGGCGGAAACGACCGCTGATGAACGGTTAGCTGCCGACCGGCCGTCGTATGTACATTGAGCCATTACCCCCGGAATCGACACCATGCTACACGAAACAAGGGACATTCCTGCATATGAAAGTGGGCATAAGTTAGAGCCATTGGGACACTCCGAGTCTGGATGAGGCTTCCATGGCCCAAGATGATTAGCTAACGCCACGCCGAATGACCCAAAGAATAATAGTAATGCGATATATTTTTTCATATTTTTATTTAAGCGTGCTACCCATTAGAATACCGTTTGCAAAATAGTAGCCGGTTTCGCCCGCGGGGAGAATATCGTGCGTTGCCGTGCCTTCGTAGGGCCTTACTACGGCGCTCTTCACTACCGAGCCGTCGTACGCGTCGCCTGCTTTCAAATCCCCCACCGTCATACCGCCTACCGCGGGGTGCAAGGCAGAAACGTCGAGCGAGCGGCCGTCTGCCAACACGAGATACACCACGCGGTGATTCGGCGCCGAAACGCGCGAAACCTTTATAAGCGTGCGCACTATGCGGTTACCGGCAAGGTCGGCAGTCCAAACGATATCGCCGACTTTCAGGCTCGTAACGGCTACGTCGCCTATGGGGGTGGCTATATAGGAAGATGAAGAGAGGCATTTACAGTCTACACATCCGATACATTCCACATCAGAAACACATTGCATTATAGACACACCCTGGTTAACCCCTTGGCAAATTGGAGTATCACTAGGGCAAGTTGCGCTAGTTATACATCGTGGACCATATTTACATTGACTCCCACCACCAGAAGCGACGCAATTATTATTGCTATCGAGAGTGTATCCACTTTGACAGCTTGCGCAAGATCCACCTCTGGATACTGGCCCGCGCACCGGACTTATTCCATTAGCAACAGGGCCGGCAATACCAGGCTGAGCAACGGGGCCCGTATAACCTCCACGCGCCGAAGGGTTTGTGCCATAGGATGCAGGAGCCGGAGCAAAAACGGGCGCCTTAGAAAAGGGCCATAATGTTTGGAAAATATTCCCTAAGAGTGATTGTCTTTGTATAAAAATACGATTCGGATACGCGGCCTGCCCCATCGCCACACCAAACGAAGTGAAAAATAATACAGAGATGAGAAATTTTTTCATACGTACTTTAACTATATCCCCTTTAACCACTATAAAAACTGTGGATAACTACATTATCTAAAGCGCGATAGGCACGCCGCCCTTTGGCATGCTGCCACGCCTGCGCCGACAGTGTAGTCGAATGTATCGGGTACGTTTAAAAAAGACTCCCAACTATATACGGGCAAATAACTACCGGCTGGGGAAAAACGCACAAAACACCTACCCGCCTCTTTTGGATCCGTAAGCTGAAAAAACATCCACATCCTCTGCGAAAACATACCCCTTAAAGACGGGCATGCTATAGGGTCCATACGAAATGGAATGGAATACGACGACACGGGCGGCACCGTTGCGCCGGCAAGCAAAGGAATGAAAATACTAGTTATTACGATACATTGCAAAAAGTTTTTCATACTATCTCTGTCATCATACTACCGTAGCTCCCCGACTGGCCTGTGGATAAGAATAGCGCAATGCAAAACCCCCTCGCGCGAGGGGGTTTTGGAAAAACTACTACTGGTAAGGATGCGGATCACCGCAGTATCCACCCCCAACTGCCGGACTTTCAACCCAACACTGCGCACCCCTACATTTTTCTTCCATCTCCTCAATTGTAATACCTCCGGATGCAACCAAAGGTTTAAGATCCGCAATCAACATAGCGCACCTCGACTGCTGAGGCGGACGACAAGCCCCAGTAGGAGTATTAATTGTTTTACTTGCAGAAACATTATTGGCATCAGTGACTGAAACGGTGTATGAAGGAGCCGGATATAAGTCAAAGAAGAATCTTCCCACGCCAGCAAGCGACCTATGAGGCATCTTTCCTCCGGTGGCTGCGGCAGCTACGTCCACAAAACCGAAGTTTGAAGCCCTCCAACCCATCATCATCTCTCTGCAATAAGGATTATTGCCGCAATCCGGCATAGGACCAATATTAGGCCTCGGGCAAGAAATAGAAACTGTTCCATTAATAGTCAGCGGAGGAGTAGGAATATTGGCTGTACATTGAGGAGCGGGACGACACGGATTTGCGGAGTTATCAGTGGCGCCTATGCAGCCGGATAATTGAGAACACCTCGTACCATCGCCAGTATCACCCCTACCCCGAGCACAATAACTTTCGCTCACTGGAGCTTGGTTGCGACAATATCGCTGATCGCCAGTTGCCGGAGCCAATGCCCGCACAGTATTTACAACCGTATTAACGACTTGCGTGGTACGCGGTGCTATAACTTGAACTGGAGGACCCACAAATAAATTACCGAAAGCACCTCTTAAGAAGGTTGACCACGGCGTAGGTGCTTGCGCCATAGCGATACCGAACGACCCGAAGAATAAAATAGAGGCTATGAGTTTTTTCATAAGTACCTTAAGAATACCTCTTTAATCCCTATAAAGGGCTGTGGACAACTATAGGATGAAGTTGATCAGCCTATCCGGTACGAAGATGACGCGCTTCGGCACGCCGTCTACCGCCGCGAGCTGTACGGCTTCCGCTTCGTCTATCCCCTTCGGGGCTTTCACGACACGCCGAGTCTTTCCGTTTATTTGGATTACTAAATCGAACTCGTCTTCCTCTATAAACTTCGCGTCCCACACAGGCCATGCGGACGTGTGAATTGACCCTTCGACAAGCTCAGGGCAAGTCCCTTCTCCGCCCAGCTTCTGCCATAATTCCTCCGTTATGTGCGGCGCAAAAGGCGCAAGCAATTTTAAGAACACCTTAACGTCTTCCGCTTGCGGCGCGCCGGCTTCAAGCTCGCGGAGTAATATCATCATGGCGCTGATCGCCGTGTTGTATTTTAAGTCCGCAATATCTTCCGTAACTTTCTTTACCGTCTTATGGATCGCCTTCTGCAAAGCGGCGTTCGACCCCGTAGTAAGCTTACCGGACGCCAAAACCCATACGCGGTTCAAAAACCGGTATATCCCCATCACCGACTCGTCGCGGAAGTCCCCACCCTGCGAAAAGGGCGCAAGGAACATTAAGTAGGTTCGCAACGTATCCGCGCCATAGCGCTCGATATACTCGTCCGGATTTATCACATTCCCCTTCGATTTAGACATCTTCGCGCCCTCTTTAATCAAAAGCCCGTGCGCGCGGAATACCGTAAACGGTTCCTCAAAGTCCACGTGACCCATATCCTTCAGCGCCATCGTGAGAAACCTAGAATACAAAAGGTGTAAAACGGAATGCTCCGCCCCACCAATATACATATCAACCGGCAACCACTTTTTTATAACTTCATCACTAAAAGGCTTTTCCGCATTCTTCGCGTCCGGATAACGCAAGAAGTACCACGACGAATCGAGGAACGTGTCCGATACGTCCGTTTCGCGGCGCGCCTTGCCACCACACTTCGGGCAGGCGGCTTCGTAAAACGATTTTACGGATGCCAAGGGCGACGTACCCGTGCCTTCGGGCCTAAAGTTTTTAACGCGTGGCAAAAGTACGGGTAGCTCGCTCTCCGGCACCGGCTGCCACTCGCACGTTTCGCAATGCACCATCGGGATGGGCGGGCCCCAATACCGCTGGCGCGAAATAAGCCAATCGCGCAAACGGAAGCGCGTTTCTTTTTTACCGCCACATTTTTTAAGCGCTTCGTCCGCGGGCAATAGCGGTGCATCACTTACATAAATGCCATGCGCCTCCGCAAAGGCGCGGTCGCGCTCGTCGTGCGCTGGTACACCCATTACTGCCGCCGTTCCGTAATCCGCCACCACGTAGTCCGTAGCGTATACGGGAAGCTCCGCGCCCGTTACAGGGTGCACGGCAATTTTACCCGCATAGGCGCTGCCATGCGCCACGGCAATAAACGTAACACCCATTATCGTATCCGGCCTCGTGGTAAATACTTTTAGCTCGCTGCCATCTTTCAACTTGAACGTAATCTCAGCCCCTTCTGACTTCCCTATCCAATTGCGCTGGGCGATTTTCACCTTTTCGCTCCAGTCGAGCGTATCGAGGTTCTTTAATAATTTTTCCGCGTAGTCCGTAATCTTAAAAAACCACTGCTCCAGTTCTTTTTTGATTACCGCGCTGCCGCACCGCTCACATTTGCCGCCTTCGGCCTGCTCGTCTGATAACACCGTAAGGCAACTCGTGCACCAATTGACCTCCGCCTTCTTGCGGTACGCGAGCCCCTTCTTAAACATCTGGATGAAAATCCACTGCGTCCACTTGTAGTATTCGGGGCTATACGTCTCTACCTTCTCATCCCACGCGAAACCGTTGCCGATGGATTCCATCTGCTTGTAAAACCGCTTTTCGGATACCTTCGCCTGCGCGGCCGGATGCGCGCCAATCTTCATGGCGTAGTTTTCGGAATGTATACCGAAGCCGTCGAGACCAATAGGCTCGAACACGTCATAGCCCTGCATACGCTTCGCGCGGCCGTAAATATCCGCCCCCGTAAACGCGTACATATTCCCCACGTGTAAGCCCTCGGCTGAGGGGTACGGAAACATCATTAAGTTATAGAAGGGCTTTTTGGCGTTCGCGAAATCAGGCTCGTAAAGCTTGTCAGCTGCCCACTTCTTCTGCCACTTTTTCTCTATCTTTTGGGGATTATATTTCATGCAATGCTAATATCCCCTCGAGTATACAAGCGTTTTTGAAACTTATCCACCTATTGCGTTTCCACGTTATCGCTTCAATACGCAATAACTCGGAAATCAACTGTAGTTGACTTTTTAAATATATCGTATATAATAACCGCAGAACCAACCCAACTAAACCCACTTATAGGAGACCGCGCCATGCGCATCGTCAATGCTCTATCTGCCACGAATGCCGCAAACGCAGCACAATTAGGAACGATCGGTTGCTTCATCGAACCATATTACGACGACCCTCCGGGCGACTGGTATTTACAAGCATCCCTCTACTGCCGCCCCGAAGACACGGAAGCAATCGAATTATGCAGAATCTTCGGAAACGAAAAGTCCAAACTTCCAAATGGAGCAATGCGCTTTGAAAACATGTTCCACGCAGGCTTGGCTAACGAGACAGGTAGAAAAAAACCCGCCTCGGAAGTAGCTATCGAACGAGAGCAAGTAATGCAAAGCATCGGCCTCTACCATGAGAACCTCTGCCAACGGCTCCTGAAGTGAGCGAATGAGACCTAAACTCATTCACAAACCCGCACAAAAAACGCCCCGGAACTTCCGAGGCGTTTTCTCTTTTAATACTTAACCTTTTATACCGGAACCTCCACCGCGTCGTCGCCCGATACGTGCGCTTTTTCGATAATGCGCTCGTTATGCTTTTCGTGCAGGCCGGTGCCTACAGGAATCAGGCGGCCGATAATGACGTTCTCCTTAAGTCCGCGGAGATAGTCCACCTTGCCTTCCACCGAAGCGTTCACGAGGATGCGCGCGGTGGTCATGAAGGATGCTGCCGAAAGGAAGCTCTCCGTCGAAAGCGCCACCTTCTGGATGCCCCACAAAAGCCTCTTACCCTTTGCGGGCTGCCTACCCTCACGCTTTAACATGCGGTTAACCTCGAAGAAGCGAGATTTTTCGACAACGTCACCCGTGATGAATACCGAGTCGCCCTGCTCCTTGATTTCAACACGCGAGAACATCTGGCGCACGATGATTTCGATGTGCTTGTCGTTAATAGGCGTACCTTCAGCAGCGTAGATACTCTGCACTTCGTTAACGATATAACGTTGGACGTCTACCGACTCCTTCAAGGCGAACATCTCCTTCAAGTCCACGTTGCCTTCGCAGAGCTGGTCGCCCTTCTTAACTTCCGCTCCTACCGTAACGTACGTCTGCGCCGAACGCGGGATAGAATACTCCGCCTGCTTCGTTTTACCCTTTACGGACGTTGGGGTAAACGTATTGATCTTTACCACCTTCGCCAAGCCCTTTTCTTCGATAGAGTCTACCGTACCGTCATCCTGCACGAGGAACGCGCGGCCCTTCGGCGAACGCGCTTCGAACAATTCTTCGATACGCGGCAAACCGTGCGTAATGTCAGCACCTGCAACACCACCGGCGTGGAACGTACGCATAGTAAGCTGGGTACCCGGTTCAGAAATAGACTGGGCAGCAACGATACCTACCGCACCACCGATAGCGATCGGCTCGTTCTTGCCTAAGTCGTAGCCGTAGCAGTTGGCGCATACGCCGTAGATCGTCTTGCAGGTTACGAGCGAGCGGATCTTAATCGAATCAATGCTTGGAACGGCGTCTATGGCTTCGGCCATTTCGCGGTCGATTATCTCCCCCGCTTTAACGATCTTCTTCTTACCATCCATCACATCGTTAAGGGATGTACGGGAGAACAAGCGCATGGAGAACGGGATACCGATCTTCTTCGCGTCGCTGCGGAAAATATCGATTCCTTCCTTCGTTCCGCAGTCCTGTTCGCGGATCACGACGTCTTGGCTTACGTCTACCAAGCGGCGAGCAAGGTAACCTGCCTGTGCGGTCTTTAAGGCGGTGTCAGTAGTACCCTTACGCGCACCGTGGGTAGAAATGAAGTACTCGAGAACGTTATGGCCTTCTTTAAGCGAGGTCTTCACGGGCAATTCAAGAACGTCGCCGCGCGGGTTCTGCACCAAGCCCTTCATGCCGACGAGCTGTACGGACTGGGACCACGAACCACGAGCGCCGGAGTCGATAATGGAATATACCGAGCTGTGCGGGTGGAACGTCTTCGTGGTAACAATCTGCTTGATCTTTTCTTTCGCACGGATCCAGATTTCGATAACCTTCGCGCGGCGCTCTTCGTTAGTCAAAAGACCTTCGCCGAACTGCGTGCGGACTACCGCTTCTTCCTTAGTCGCTTCCGCCAAAATATCTTCTTTTTCTACCGGCAAAATAAGGTCGTCCATGCCCCACGAGATACCGGACTTAGAAGCATACTCGAAACCGATACGCTTGATTTCGTCCAAGTGGATAGCGGTTACGGGGATGCCGTACTCGTTGATGAGCTTACCGATTAAGGTCGAAAGGCGCTTCTTGTTCATCGTCTCGTTGATGTACGGGTGACCTTCCGGCAACACTTCGTTAAAGAACATGCGGCCCATGGAGGTTTCGATGCCCTCGATAGTCACCGCGGCGTTAACGGCGATGACGTCGTGGTTGTGCGCGATAATCGCTTCGCTCTTCGTCGTAAACTTCTTACCGGATCCCTTCGCCTCAGGGTTCACCTTCGTAAGGTAGTAGCAGCCCAAGACCATGTCCTGCGCGGGGACGGCAATCGGGTCGCCGGTACCCGGCTTAAGCAAGTTACCGGATGCAAGCATGAGCTCGGTTGCTTCTTTCTGCGCTTCGTCCGTAAGCGGTAAGTGCACGGCCATTTGGTCGCCGTCGAAGTCGGCGTTAAACGCGGTACAGACGAGTGGCGGCACGCGAATAGCCAAATCTTCGATAAGTAACGGCTGGAAGGCCTGGATACCAAGGCGGTGCAAGGTCGGGGCGCGGTTGAGCAAGACCTTGCGGCCTTCGATCACCTCTTCGAGGATTGCCCAGATTTCGGGCGATGCCTGTTCTATAAGGCGGTTGGCGTTGCGGATGTTGTGCGCCATGCCGCGTTCCAAAATTTTAGAAATAACGAATGGCTTGAAAATTTCGAGCGCCATCTTCTTCGGCAATCCGCACTGGTGCAAGTGGAGCTCGGGACCGACGACGATAACGGAGCGGCCGGAATAGTCCACGCGCTTACCTAAGAGGTTTTGGCGGAAGCGGCCCTGTTTGCCCTTTAACATGTCTGCAAGCGAACGGAGCGGCCGGCGCTGTACCGAAAGCTGCTGCGAGCCGAGGCGGGCGCTGTTGTCTACTAAAGAGTCCACTGCTTCCTGCAACATGCGCTTTTCGTTCGTCATGATGATCTCCGGCGCCTTCAATTCCATAAGCCGCTTCAAGCGGTTGTTGCGGTTGATGACGCGGCGGTAGAGGTCGTTAAGGTCGGATGTTGCATAGCGTCCGCCGTCGAGGGCAACCATAGGGCGCAAATCAGGCGGGAGTACGGGCAGCACGGTCATGATCATCCACTCGGGGCGGATACCGCTACGGGCCATGCCGGTAATAAGCTTAACGCGGCGGAGCAAGCGCGCTTTCGCTGCCGGCTCCTTTACGCGGTCGGCATCCTTCGCGGCTTGGTCGGCCAAGGCGTCAACATCAGCATTCTCCAAAATCTTACGCACTGCGGCTGCGCCGCTGCCGGCTGTAAACACGTGGCCGAAGCGCCGTGCGAGGTCGTAGTATTCCGCTTCTTGCAAAATGTAACCGGGGGCGAGGTTCGCAAGCTGGTCTTTTACGGAATCAGCCGCGGCTTCGAGGGCTTCCACCGAAGCGCCTTCTTCTTTCATCGTCTTCCGGCGCGCCTTCACCTCGCGGCTGATTTCTTCGATCGCGGTTTTGCGGGCGTCTTCGTTAACGGCGATAACGATATACGAAACGTAGTAAATAACCTTCTCGAGCTTCGAGATGGGTACGTCGAGGAATAAACCGATCTTCGACGGGATGTTGCGCAAGAACCAAATGTGCGCAACGGGGACCGCAAGGTCGATGTGACCCATGCGCTCGCGGCGAACGGCTGCGCGGGTAACTTCAACGCCGCACTTGTCGCACGTTATACCGCGGTAACGAATACGGCGGTATTTGCCGCAGTAACATTCCCAATCCTTCGTCGGGCCGAAAATACGCTCGGAAAACAAGCCGTCCTTTTCCGGACGCTGGGTGCGGTAGTTGATTGTTTCGGGCTTGATAACTTCGCCGTACGACCACGCGCGGATGTCCTCAGGGGACGCGAGCTTCATCTTAATGCCGTTCAGTGCCATAGTTTTGGTTTATTCTTTCGCCGTTTTAGTTTCTGCGGCCGCCTCGACTACGGGCACTGCCGACTCCCCCTCCGTGACGACTATCTCATCTGCCGGATCCGCTTTTTCAAGCAGCTCCACACCCAAGCCCAACGCCTTCAATTCAGATACGAGTACGTTGAATGCCGCAGGCATGTTCGGCTTCTGGATGTGCTGCCCTTTTATGATCGATTCGTACACGGACGCCCTGCCGGACACGTCGTCCGACTTGATGGTAAGCATTTCCTGCAACGTGTGGGCGGCGCCGTAGCCTTCGAGCGCCCAGACTTCCATTTCGCCGAAGCGCTGGCCGCCGAAGTGCGCCTTACCGCCGAGCGGCTGCTGCGTGATTAAGGAGTATGGACCGATCGAGCGCATGTGGATCTTGTCTTCGACCAAGTGATTCAACTTCAAAATATAAATGATGCCGACGGTGACGTTACGCGCGAACTTTTCGCCCGTGCGGCCGTCGTACAATTCGACTTGGCCGGATTCCGGCAAGCCTGCCTTCTTAAGCTCCGCTTTGATCTGGCCTTCGGTTGCGCCAGACAAGGCCGGCGTTACCGCGCGGTAGCCGAGCTTCTTAGCCGCCCAGCCTAAGTGGGTTTCCAAAATCTGCCCGAGGTTCATACGCGAAGCGACACCGAGCGGGTTCAAAATGATGTCTACCGGCGTACCGTCCGCGAGGTACGGCATGTCTTCTACGGGGCGTACCTGCGAGATAACGCCCTTGTTGCCGTGGCGGCCGGCGAGCTTGTCGCCCGCGCGCACCTTACGCAACTGCGCGACTTCTACCTGTACGCGCTTGATGATACCGGGCTCCAACTTGTCGCCGCGTTCGCGCGAGAATACTTTAACGCCGATGACGCGGCCGTGCTTGCCGTACGAAGTGGTTAAGGACGTATCCTTCACGTCGCGTGCCTTTTCGCCGAAGATGGCGCGAAGCAAACGCTCTTCGGAGGTGAGCTCAGACTCGCCACGCGGAGAAATCTTACCTACGAGGTAGTCGCCCGAGTGGACCTCGGCGCCGATGCGGATAACGCCGTCTTCGTCGAGGTTCTTAAGCTTTTCTTCCGATACGTTCGGTATGTCAGGCGTGGTCATCTCTGGCCCAAGCTTCGTGTCGCGGACATCACAGTAATAATCTTCAATGTGAATTGAAGTAAATAAATCCTTCTGCACGACACGCTCAGAAATAATGATAGCGTCTTCGAAGTTAGCGCCCTCCCATGACACAAAGGATACTAAGAGGTTCTGGCCGAGCGCCAAGACGCCGTTATCGATAGACGGACCGTCTGCCAAAATATCGTCTTTCTTTACCTTCTGGCCTTTGACGACCGTCGGGCGCTGGGAGATACAGGTAAACGCGTTCGAGCGCTTAAACTTTACAAGCGGGTACGTGATCGCATCCTTCTTCGTTTTCAAAACGATGTGGTTCGCGTCCACGGCCGTAATTTCGCCATCTTCCGGCGCTATTACCACATAACCGGAGTCGCGCGCGGCGCGGTCTTCGATGCCGGTGCCCACATACGGCGCTTCAGGGCGCACGGAGCCGACGGCCTGCCGTTGCATGTTAGAACCCATGAGCGCGCGGTTCGCGTCGTCATGCTCGAGGAATGGGATTAAAGAAGTCGCGACCGATACGAACTGCGACGGCGCGATGTCGATGTAGTCGAGCTCACTGCGGTGGCAAACGTTCGGCTCGCCCATGATACGAGCTTCGACGATTTCGTCGTCGGTATTAGCGCCCGAAAGGTCTACGCCGCCGTGGGCGATCTTCGCCTTTTCTTCGTCTAAGGCGTTAAGCCACTTCGTTTCGTTCGTCGCAACGCCGTTTTTCACCACGCGGTACGGGGTTTCGATAAAGCCAAATTCGTTAACGCGCGCAAAGCTCGCTAAGTGGTTTACCAAACCGATGTTTACACCTTCAGGCGTTTCGATAGGGCAGATACGGCCGTAGTGCGAGTGATGCACGTCGCGTACTTCAAAACCCGCACGCTTCTGCGTAATACCGCCCGGACCCATAGCCGAAATGCGGCGTTTGTGCTCGATTTCGGACAAGGGGTTGATCTGGTCCATGAACTGCGAAAGCTGGGAGGACGAGAAGAATTCCTTGACGATACTCATTAAAGCGCGCGCGCTGATAAGCTGTGACGGAGTAAGCGTTTCGAGTTCGAGCGTCGACATTCTGTCTTGGATAATGCGGCGCTGCTTGGCGAGGCCAAGGCGCAGGCGGTTCTGCAAGAGTTCGCCTACGGGGCGCAAGCGGCGGTTGCCCAAGTGGTCGATGTCGTCAGATGACGCCGTCTGCTCGGCATTCAATTTGATGATTTCTTTGAATATGAGAATAAGATCTTCCTTGGTTAAGATCTTCGAGTCGCCTTCCTTGGCCTTGCCCAAGCGCTGGTCCATTTTAAAGCGGCCGACGCGCGACAAGCTGTAGCGGTCCGTGCGCTGGAACATGCCATCGATAAGACCCTTGGCGTTTTCTACGGTCGCCAAATCCCCCGGCCGGATGCGGCGGTAAATTTCGATATAGGCATCTTCGGCGGACTTCGCCACGTCCTTCTTAAGCGTCGGCTTGATTGCCTCGCCGAAGGTCTTTAATATTTCGTCCGAAGATTCCATGCCGAAGACGCGGAGTAAGTCGGTAGCTGGCACTTTGCGGTGACGGTCGATCTTTACGCCGATCATGCCATCCGGCTCCGTTTCGAACTCGAGCCATGCGCCTTGGTACGGAATAACCTTCGCGCCGAAAAGCTTCTTGCCGCGATAGCCGTGAGCGATGAAGTATACGCCCGAAGAACGGATAAGCTGGGAAACGACCACGCGCTCAATACCGTTGATAATAAAAGACCCGCGCTTGGTCATCACGGGGAAATCGCCGAAATACACTTCCTGCACTTTTTCGTCGCCAGTCTTTGCGTTTACGAGCTTCATCGTCACGCGAAAAGCCGCCTCGTACGTAAGATCCTTAAACTTGGCGTATTCTTCGTCGCACTTCGGCTCGTCGAAGGTGAAATCGGAAAAATGGAGCTCTAAATCCTTGCCGGCATAGTCCTTAATAGGCGAAATTTCTTCGAAAAGCTCCTTAAGGCCCTTCGTAACGAGCCATTCATAGGAGTTAATCTGTGCCTCGGCGAAGTGCGGCTGGTTTAAAAGCGTGCCGCGAAACTTCGAGAAATTCTTTACCGGTATGTTTATTGACATTCTTGTACGGGGTTAATGATATTTTTGCCTGTTTTCATTATGCTCCTCCAATGTTTCCGCGAAGATGAGCCTACCGGTCTTCGGGTTCGAAATATAATAGAGATTATCGGTGCTTTTGGGGGCTACTGCAGCGCGAAATGCCGCTGCCCCCGGGTTTGCGATCGGGGCTACCGGCAACCCACCACGCATGTACGTATTGTATGGGCCGTCGATTGCAAGATCCGCCTTTGTAAGAATTCGGTCCGCTTCACGGCAGGTAAGGTACGC
>CAYTBX010000002.1:0-5200 GCA_964436175.1 uncultured Candidatus Saccharibacteria bacterium | reverse complement strand
CCTTCGAGCGTCTTCGGTTGAGCTTTGTTCCACTCAATGAGCTCGCCTGCCGCAACCACGCCCTTTGCCGCAAGAATCGCGTCGATATCGGCGAGCGTTGCGCCTTCGGGGATCGTGACCTTGATCCGCGGATTTCCCGCTACGAGCAATTTCACGATATCCTTACCGCGCGATACGACGGGAATCTCATAGATCCCCGGCTTGAACCGCGACGCCGCACCCGTTATCAGGCTGTAGATTTTAAACCCGAAAGCGGATTTTATCAAGCCTTTTTCTTCCAAATTACGGGCGATATCCGCCATACCTTCCCCTTTTGCCACTGTGAATGAAACGGTCTTTAGCACTTCCGCTGTGGAGATTGTCTCTACAGCCTGTGCGCGCACGGCGTGAAATCCCCCTAAAAGGAAAAAAAACACGCAGAGCGCCGCCACTGGCAAGCGCCGTTCAAAAAAGTGAGCAAATGGCAATACTTTGTACTATACCGAAGACGTGAAAGAAGGTCAAGAGGTTTGATTCGACTAAAACGAGGATCTGATGGCGATGCTTTGGACGATGCCGAGCGCCATGAAGAATGTTATAAGGCTCGAGCCGCCGTAGCTGACTAAGGGTAGCGGAACGCCGACGACGGGCATGAAGCCGACTGCCGAGCCGATGTTAAACGCCATATGAAGCAGTATCAGGCCCGCCGTACCAAGACATATAAGCTTACCGAAGTTGCCGGTGGCAGTAAGACCGATATAGAGAATGCGGAGCGTTAAGATGGCGAAGGCGGCAAGGAGGGCAAACGCGCCCACCGCCCCCCACTCTTCGGCGATCGACGAAAAGACAAAGTCGTTCGCGGGCTCCGGTAAAAACCCGAGCTGGGTCTGCGTCCCCTGCCGGAAGCCTTTACCTGCCCAGCCGCCCGAGCCGATCGCGATTTTTGATTGTATGACGTTGTAATTGACGCCGAGTGGATCGTACTGCGGGTTAAAAAGCCCCTTAATACGCTCGCGCTGGTACCCCTGCAAATAACTCCACCCGAAAAGACCCATAACCGCCGCAAGGGCGATCCCCAATACGACGTGCCGCAAGCGCAAGCCGCTTACGAATAAATAAATAACCCACAGCCCCATGATGATGAGGCCGGAGCCCATGTCGGGCTGGAGTAATACAAGACCCACGGGAATAAGGGCATATATAAACGGGATGATGATGTTACGCCATTCGGCGATAGCCGTATGCCGGCGGGCGAAGTAATAGGAGTAGAGAATTATAAGGACGACCTTCATGAATTCCGAGGTCTGAAACTGCACGGGGCCAAATACGAGCCAACTGCGCGTTGCGCGAATAGTAGGCGCAAAAAAGTACGTGGCTAGGAGTAAGGCGATGCCGAAGGCGTATATAACAAAAACGACGGACCGGTGCGCCGTAAGAGGCCGCCAGTCTACCAGCGAAAATAATATAAGGAGGCTTGCGCCAATACCGAAGGCAATCGCCTGCTGAGGAAGCTCCGCGGGCTTCGCCGAGGCAATAGCCGTAAGACTCACGCACGCGAGGAAGAGGACGCACCCGTTAACCGCCCAGTCCATCCGGCGGAGGTAGGAAAAGAAAGCCATTATGATACTATTACTATATGAATAAGGGATTTTTCGCTATAGCAATTTTTGCGTTATGTATACATATCGCTCCGCAAAAAACGAACGCAGCTCCATCCCCTTTTCCAGACAAGCACTGCTCATTCAATGAAAACATAAATGGCGAAATACATGCGCTCGATATAAGCGGAACGACGAGAGAGTGTACTCGGCGAGGCGGCGTCGTTTCAATTTTAGAAAGCAGCTCCTTTAATCCAACTCTTCGGTGTGAAGGCATACAGTCGGATATATGCAGATGGAAAAAAGAAAATACCTATTATGATATTTGTCCCGACAGCGAAGATTATCTAAATATAACTAAAACTATTAAAAATTGCGCGGATAAAAAAGGCACATTTTTCTCTTATAGCCCCCCCAGAATGTCCCTTTGTTTTATAGCAGGTGAGCCAGCGCCTACCACATGCTCATATTACGATACGCTTCTTAAATGCGATAAAAAGAAAAATGGGTATTCCTTAAATGAAGCTGCAACGAGAGCCGCTTGCACCAGCGAAAATATCGGTTGTGATGCAATGATCACTGCTAATGGATGTCGGGTTGATACGCGAGACTGCCCCGTTTCAAATTTTTTAGACCGTGCGTGCAAATATCAATCTCCTCCCCCCATGACGATATTAGCGGGAATTATAAAGCCACGAGCCACACCTATACCAAAAACAATCTCTTTACCGCCTTATCCCTGTAATAAGCCTCTATACCCATAAAAAAGCCGGCATTCCTAAATAAGGAACGCCGGAGTAATCTATCTTTAATAAACGCCTTCATGGCTGCGCGGTTTCCAAATAACCGGTGCCGGTTTTCGTGGAAAAGACGCCAGAGAAGAGAACGCCGAGAGTGCAGAACCGACCCTTGAACAACCAGCTGCATCCCTCATTGGCATCCGAGGGATCGTTTTCAAGCGCCGTAATAATCACGGCCTCCATGCACTCTCCCGCAATCCCGTCGCCGCCTCGCAAAACGAACTGCGCCGGATGCCGACGCTTCTGAGCATTCGGCAGCGCCGGATCGGCCGAAAAAACCGTGAGCGACCGCACAAGCTCATACAATGCAGGTCCCTGCGTAATAACACACCGCATTAAACACCTCCCTTTTTTCTTCAAAAAGAACTTCGTGATTGGAGTTACACTACGCGCCTATAATAACATAAAGTTAAATTATATACAAGCTCTGTATACACCCATTAACCGCCCAGTCCATGCGGCGCAGGTAGGAAAAAATAGCCATTAAGAATGGAGCATATCCTAAAAAGGCTTAAGCGGAAAGCGCGCTACTGGTGGCAGCCGCGAATATCATCCCACTCGCATCCATTCCGTTCGCATAATCCCCTGCTAGGGAAGTTCTTTTTAGTACACAAAAAATTGATACTCGTTACAGAATTCCCTCCACCCCACGTCGTATTCGCGGCAGACTGAGCAGCCTGCGCCGCCTCCTGCGCAGCACGAAAAGCGGCTATTTGTTCGGGTGTCTGCTCTAGAGGACGACGATATTCCCTACGCGCCGCATCCCGCGACGCCTGCATTGCGGCGCGCTGAGCGGCTTCCCGTGCGGCGCGATCCTCGTCATAAAGCCGCTTACCAATAAGGCATTGCTGACTTGAACACTGTCCGGGCATAGTTCCTTTATAAATCTTTAATGCCTGCTCCTCCATATTTTTCTTAAGCCAATCACGATTGACCAAGCCCGTCACCCGCGGACCAGCAGTATTCGGATTATTAGGTCCCTGCCCCGGCAAGCACCGTTGATATATTACCTGCGGCCTGCCGTCCGGACCCGCAATCGTCGTCTGACACTGATCAAAAAGCGTGCGAACCACGCTTGCAGCCGTTTCCGTATTGCGCACGGCGCCGTGCGCCACGGTTAATATCGTTACCGCAAAAAACGCCGCTGCATACGAAGGCTTCATATACCTATAAATATAGCATACCGTGCCCTTTGCGCGCAGCAAAAAACCCCTTATGTGTTGGCGAAATCTACTTTCCCAGCAGGCGAACCCGCAAGTATCATCGATTTTGAACCGTTTCACTTCTCTGTTCGGAATGGGAAGAGGTGTTGCCGGTTCAAGTGAATCACCAACGCATAAGGGGTCTTTCGACTTACCTTAATTCCATACAATATAACAACCAGTAAAATACATCTCAATCGTCCATCAGCGTTCCGATGGCCGGTTAATCGCGACGT
The DNA here is from genome assembly GCA_964436175.1 of uncultured Candidatus Saccharibacteria bacterium. GTDB lineage: Bacteria > Patescibacteriota > Minisyncoccia > UBA6257 > UBA11618 > CALRGO01. The sequence goes on along the minus strand of CAYTBX010000002.1, from coordinate 1,385 downwards.
GATATTAGTACTTCTCGGCTAAACACATTGCTGTGCGTACACCTGAAGCCTATCAACGTGGTAGTCTTCCACGATCACTAAGTTTCATCTTGGAGTTGGCTTCGCACTTAGATGCTTTCAGCGCTTATCCGTTCCACACATAGCTACCCAGCGGTCCATCTGGTGACAGAGCTGGTAGACCAGCGGTGCGTTCAACCCGGTCCTCTCGTCGCGAATATCCACTTTTTGGATACGTATCCCTTGTCACCAAGGGCGCAGACTATACCTTCATCCGCTTATTTAAGGCGGAGGTGGCGTATTAGCTTAGCGCAAGCGCTAAACTCCGGCTCCGTAGAGCCAAGTCGTTACGGGGTCAAGCCCAACATGATTAGAATTTCTTCTAGCGTTTTCTTTTTGCGCGTCGCGTAGTTTACGGACTGTATCCGCACCATCGCGCTCGCGATTTTACGAAGATCGCTTTCCGTACGGATATCGTTTTGCAATATCCCTACGGCTTTTACGATCTCCGCCGCCTGAACTTTCTTGAACCGGATAAACGGCTGTAATTTGGTGAGTATTTCTCCCACCTGCTTAAAACCGTTAATGCGCAGTTCCGCCATGCCGTCGTTACGGTACGACATATACCCGATACCGAGCACTGTACGTATCCATTCTAACGGCTTTGCGTGACGCGCATCCTGATAGAAGCATATCGTTGCCATGAAGCGGCGACTGGAAACGTTTCCGTCCTTCCGCTTCTTTATTTGCAACATTATGCTCCCATCGCCATCAAGAAATCCGGCGATATACGCCAAATCATTATTGAGCCGACTTCCCACGGTATTGTCTTGCTGTTTCATGGTCCTCAAGGAATTGTACCATATCTACCGGACCAAGGGCAGATAGGGTTATCAACGGACTATGTACTTACAAGATTCCACCGTTATGAGCCACGTTATCATCACAAATTACTTCGTGAAGTAGCAAATTTTACTAGGGTCGACTCTCCTCAAACTTTTATCGCCTGCAACAGATAGAGACCAACCTGTCTCACGACGGTCTAAACCCAGCTCACGTGCCCTTTTAAATGGCGAACAGCCATACGCTTCCGAGCTTCTCCACCCGGGCGCTAGGGCGAGCCGACATCGAGGTGCCGAGCGTCGTCGTCGATAGGAACTCTCGGACGACACTAGCCTGTTATCCCTAGAGTAGCTTTTATCCGATGTCTCTAGCCATTCTATAACGAACTATCGGGTCACTAAGTTCTGCTTTCGCATCTGCGCGGCTTGTAGGCCTTGCAGTTAAGCCAGCTTATGCCTTTACACATACAGCTCGATTTCCATCCGAGCCAAGCTGACCTTTAAACTCCTCCGTTACCTTTTAGGAGGAAAACGCCCCATTTAAAC
>CAYTBX010000001.1:0-91215 GCA_964436175.1 uncultured Candidatus Saccharibacteria bacterium | reverse complement strand
TCGGGGCGGAGTATTCAAGCATGACGGTTTTCCCCGCACCGTCCGCGTTCCAGCCGTACTGCCCATTCTTCTCCGTGACTTCCGTAAGCACGGCAGAGGCAAGCGCATTAAGATTGAACGACACGTTCACGTACCTACCCGTAACGGCGACGTTGCCGAATAGGGGATTATTCAAAGCGCGGATTTTTTCGGCAACCTCTTCCGGCTTCTCGCGGAAGCAGGGAATGGCTAAATCCGCCCCTATGCCCTCGGGCGGGATTTCAATCTTTGAGGCGATTTTTTCGAGACCGAACATGATACGGCTATTCTAGCCGATGCTTAGCTATTTCGAAAGCGATTACGCCGAAGGATACCGCGACGTTAAGCGATTCTTTTTTACCGTGCATGGGGATGCATATAACGGCATCGCATTTTTCGAGTATGGCTTTCGGCACGCCGTCCACTTCGTGCCCCACGATGAACACGAGCTTATCCGTATTCTTTTTTAAGCAATCGGCATCGTAATAGGGGATGGCGCTCGGCGTAAGCTCAATAGCGCATATAAAATAGCCCGCGGCTTTTAACTTACGGATGCAGTCCGCCGTGCGGGCGCACTTTTCCCACGGCACAGTCTTTTCGGCGCCCAAGGCCGTCTTCTCCAAGCTCTTCGTAGCGCTGCCAAGCATATCGTGCGGGCCGTGAGCCCCGTGGCCCTCAGGCTTTACGGGGGCTGCGGTTATACCACATAAATACAGCCGCTCGATGCCCGCCGCGTCCGCAGTGCGAAACATTGACCCCACGTTATGCGCGCTCCGTATATTAGATAAAATACCTACTGCCATATGCGCTTGACAGTATAGCCGAAAAGGCGCATTGTGCAACCAGTTACGTGCCGGACGGCACGCATTCACCACCCCGAAACGGAAGGAGCAATACGACGCCTCGCACGAAAAGGAGACATCCGAATGGCCGCCGTACAGGACGCCAACGCAGCTTACGGCAAGATCGTCAAATTGGCGCAAGCAGCGGGAATCGACGAAGCAGGAGTCAGGCGGGCAGGCCTGACCTATTGGAACGAAGCCGTAGTTCCCTTCAATGCTGCGCAAAGCGACCCTGCCCGTATTCCGGCCCTACTGCAAGCGATCGATGGGATTGCCGAAAAACTCACGAAGGCTTTAGGCGCAACGCCGGCCATGGAAGAACTCACGGCCGCAATCGGCGGCTTCCCGGATGAGCTTACGGACATTTTTGGCGTATTCGTCGATCTTGCGGCCGTAGCGCCTGCTACGAACAGACCGTAAACGGAGCGGGCGACAGGGACGGCGACGTTCCGCCGGACGGGAAAGGGTATTGCGCAATCCACCTCGCGCGGCCCTCTCCCGTTTTTTTACGCGCAGTTGACATACTATGGCAAAAAGCGCATGGTGCAACTAGCGACGTGCCATGGTGGCACGCATACCAATTACCTCCAATGAAGGAGCAGTAGCAAGAAAAGGAGAGGCATGATGTCGAGCACTCGTGACGCAATGACGCTTTTCTACGAAGTACGGGATCAGGCCATTAGGGCCAGAATCGACGAAACGAGCATCGGGGACGCGAATATCGTCTATGCCTGTCTGCACTCCCTCCTTATGCGCGCGAAACTAGACGCAAGCTACGTTCCCATCCTGAAGCGGGAAATCAGGGAACTTCCGTATGCGCTCATTATCGCATTAGGCGTCGAGACCGGATTCGACGCGGTACGTGAAGCCGCGCTCAAGATGCGGATACCCCTTATGCGGACCCTGCGTCCCATAACCAAGTACAATTGGAGGTAAGCGGAAAGAAGCGGGCGAACGGGATGTCGCCTTTTCGGAACGGGAGGGGCAGGCTGCCCGCATGACCTCTCCCGTTTTTTAATTTGAAAATCGTCCTTAGAAAGCATATGATACCCATACCGCAAAGGAGGGATAGCCTAGCGGTTAAGGCAAGGGATTGCTAATCCCTGGCTCGAAAGGGCCTCGTGGGTTCGAATCCCACTCCCTCCGCAGCACTAATAAAATACACCCCACGAGGGGGTGTATTTTATTAGCATTGTGATGGGCGTGTGGGATTCGAACCCGTAGGGGCGAGAGTTTTTAAGGAGGCGTACCGCCGACTATAAAAACCGATGTCTCGACCGAGCCGCGTCGAGGAAGAGGCGAATCCCACTCGTTCATTATTTTCTACTTGCCGGAAATGGAGTTTTTATGGCATCGTGCGTATTAATGCTGAATCAACTCAAAAAATTCAATATATCTTACGGCATGAATCTTACACGACTATGGGGAATCCTTGGTCTATTATGGATAGCAATTGGCATTATCACCATTTTCTCTAAAGATACGGAATCTTCTCCAATATTTTTATTAATTGGCATTCTTATATTTTCAGCGACAAGGGCGTCTTTTTATCGGGTAAGGCATAAATTAAATCCCCAGGAAAATCTACCGAGGACTTTGATTGCTTGGATTTATAAAAAAAACAATGTACCCCGAAGATAAAATAACAACAGCCTTAAAAAACTTCTTTCGGGGGAATGTTTGGAATCTACCGTCAATAATAATTACAACAGCCCTTATTATCAGCGCCCTTTTAAACGCCATTTTAACTAATAGCTGGCAAGGGTTTTTCTTTCAAACAGTAGCTATCGGATGGAGTCTCTTTTTAGCGTCTTACGCATTCATTATTCACGGCGCATACGGATCGGCAGAAAATCCGGAAATGAATCTTACTGGTTACGGAAAAATCCGCTGGGCAAGAAGAATCCATCAATTCATCCTTAATTTTTTAGGTGCGGGAGTTGGCTGGATTATAATTTATGCCTTCACGCAAGGATTGCTTTCTTCGGCATCAATGACAGAAAAAATTATTTTATCCGTCATCGCTTTCATCAGTCTTACTGGATATCTTCCATATACGATGATTATTAAAAACTGGATCCCCGGAAAATAAAATTCCCTTAATGGCAAATAACTACAACATCCCCGAATGGCTTGAAAATAAAGTCCGCCTGCGCGATACAAACTGCGTTTATTGCGACATCAAAATGCAATCTCATATACACGCCAAAGGCACTCCCGCCGACAAAGCAACGTTCGAGCATATCGATAACGACGGTCCGCCGACGGAAGAAAATATCGCGCTCTGCTGTGCCGCATGCAATGCGAGTAAGGGGACTAAGAACTTATCCGATTGGATCGGGTCACCTTACTGTCTAAAAAAGAATATTAATAATCAAACAGTTGCTGAAATTATTAAAAAATATCTCAAAACTTTTAATCCAGAAACCGCTAAAAAAATCCGCGCCCGCTGGGACAGGGAAGTCGCTGAAGCGCTTAAGAACGGGAAAAGTTATACGTCAACGCGGGAGATGCTGGACGATATCATGAGATAAACCTTATAACGCACCTTGACATACGTTTATCTTAAGATAAACTTACTCTATGAAACATCCAATCGTCGGCCTTAAGGAATTACGGGAGAATATCGAAAAATATATTTCCCAAGTAGAGAAAGGTGAATCGTTTACGATAATCAGAAAGTCGAAGCCAGTATTTACAATTTCTCCCGTAGGGGACGATGACGCGTGGGAGCCTGTTGTTGATTTTACGAAAATCAAGAAAGGAGGGGTCGCCATCGCCGACTTACTGTCCCGTATTTAGAAAATGGATGCAATCGAAAAAGCCCTCGCGAAACTCACGGAAAAAGAGCGGGGTTGGATACGGGAGCTTTTACTACAACTGTCTTCCGGAACTACGCGCGGACTAGATAGCAAGAAATTAAAAGGCAGGGATGATATCTTTCGGGTGCGAAAAGGCGACATCCGAATCATATATCGCAAAGATTCCTCTGGCATTTTTATTCTCTCCATTGAGCGAAGGAATGAAGGGACGTATAAATAACCCATGCTCCAAGATTTCTCCCCGATACAAAACCATATCATTGCGAAACTGAAGAATGCGAAGACGCTCCGCTACGCCGAAATGCAGCCGGACAAGGTGCCAAACGACCTCTTCAATTACCACCTCCAATTCCTTGTTAAAAAAGGACTCGTCACGAAGTCAGACGAAGGCTACGCGCTTTCGGAAACGGGCATAAAGCACGTCGCCGACCCCTACCCGCAAAACGACGCAATAACGAGCCTCTTTAAGATAAACGTCATCACCATCGTATCGCGCGTAACGGATGGCACGCTGGAAATTTTAAACCAATTACGCACATCCAACCCCTCGTACGGCAAAGTCGGCGTGATGGGCGGCGTGGTCTTCAAAGGCGAACCTATCGAAGAAGCGGCGACGAGGAAGCTTAAGCAAGAAACGGGGCTCGATGCGCAGTTCCGTATCGTCGGGTGCGAACGGCGCATCATGTACAAATCCGGCGAACTTTTTTCGGACGTAATGTTCCCCATAGCCTATGCCGATTCTTCGGCGGGGGAGCTGCTGCCGGATACCGACTTCGGCCACAACATGTGGTTACCCGTGGACGAAGCCATCAAGAACGAATCGGCGGAATTCGATTCTATTAAAAGCATAGCGACAGTCTTACGTGCCATTAAGGACGGTTCCACCCCAGACCTGCCGTTCTTTTTCGAGGAAAGTATTCAAAGCGACGCATTATAAAAGAGGCCTTTTTTACCGAGGATATCCTCGCTTTTTTTATTTTTCCAGACTGGTAGGATTGCCGCAGAACAAAACTCGAAAACAACCTATCACAAGGAAAACCATGGACAGTTCCATTACCGACCTACAAACAAAAGGCTTCGTTGCCGTAACGTACCCGCCCGACCTGCGGCAGGCCGTAGAACGAGCAGTCGCCTCATGGAAAGATTTCTGCGCATTGCCGCCCGCTACCAAACAACGACTTCCGTACAGCAATACAGGGGCAGGGGTAGGGTACGAGCTGAAAGAAGGCGTCGGTAATAAAGCCGACCATAAGGAAAATTTCGACGTATCCGCTGGAGGGAGAGCGTGGCTCGAAGAACGCGCCGAACGAACGGGTAATGCCGCCGCTGAATTCGTACGGGATGCAGAGGCTCTCGCCCACATCATGAAACCGATAATCCTCGATTTTGCCAGTAATGCGGAAGCCGCGTTCGGCATCGGAGACTTGGCGGAAGAAACGGATGCGGGCGAAGACGCCTTTTTCATCCGCTTCATCCATTATTTCGGCAACCGCACGGTAGGGGACGAAACGGCAACAGCACACGCGGACCAAAGCGGGTTTACGCTTCATCTCTTTGAAAGTGCCGCAGGACTTCAATGCCTTACATTCGGCAAAGAATGGATCGACATGCCCGTATCATCGGGCGAAACCGTAATCATCCCCGCCATGCAGCTACAGCTCCGTTCGCATAGCGCGCTTACAGCACTCTGCCACCGCGTCGTAGCAACGGAGGAAACGGCGCGCGAAGGAAGGTATTCTGCCGTATGCTTCGTGCAATTAAAGAAAACCCCGAAATACGACAAGGATCGCTGCGGTAGGCTGCAGGAGCGCGAACCCGGCTTCAACTACGGCATGCCGCACGGAGAATTCGCAAAACTCTTCAAAGCCTAATCAGGAAACGCGAAGCGGCACGGGAATTCCCGTGCCGTTTTTTAAATACCAATAGAGCTTGACGTAAACCCAAAAAATAAGCTATATATATAACGTTTTAACCCAACCGCACACCTCCAACTGAAAAAGGGCTCGTCATGCAATTTTCCTTATGGCTCGTGCCTCCGCGCGGATCACCCGCAGATAAAGCGCTACGCACGACAATGGCAAAAATCGTGGAAATCTACGGAACGCCCACCTTCCCGCCGCACGTCACGCTCGTCGGGGGAATCGAAGGAGTCGTGCCGGACATCACGGAAAAAACAGCGGCGATCGCGGCACGGCTTACTCCGTACGAAATCCAATTCGGTATCATCGGCTCGGAAACCGGCTACCACCGAAAGCTGTTCTTTAGCATCGCGCAAAGTCAGCGGGTCATGAAAGCGAACGCGATCGCGCAAGAAATGCTCGGGGTGCGGCAAGGCCCATATCTACCGCACTGCAGTCTCGCGTACGGAGATCTCGTGCCTTCGGAAATTACCGAAATCAAAGACGGATACATCCCCGAAGGCCTCGCGAGCAAGGCCGGTTTCACCGCAAGCCGCATCCAGCTATGGAATACGAGCGGAGCAGTTAAGGATTGGCGACCCGTCTCATCAATTCCATTCGGCGAAGTGTAGCCATCACTTCTCAAGCAAAAACCCGAAGCGGCACGGAACTCCACGTGCCGCTTTTTCTTTCTTCACAAATCCCGTTGAGGGGAGTACTATTTCCGTTACCTATGAAAATCTCATCCATAAAAGGCAGGCAGATAATCGACTCACGCGGCAACCCCACGGTTGAAGCCGACGTAACCCTCGAAAACGGCGCTATGGGCCGCGCGGCGGTGCCAAGCGGCGCCTCGACCGGCAGCCACGAAGCGATAGAACTGCGCGATGGCGATAAAAAAATATACGGCGGCAAGGGAGTATTAAAAGCCGTAAGCCATATCAATAACGAAATCGCGAAAGCCCTCGCTGGCATGAACGCGATGGACCAAAAAGGAATCGACACGGCACTCATGGCTTTGGACGGCACCGCGAACAAATCGAAACTCGGCGCAAACGCCATACTCGCCGTTTCGCTTGCAACGGCCAAAGCGGCGGCGGCCTCCCAAGGTGTATCGCTCTTCCGCTACGTAGGCGAACTCGAAGGAATTACGGACCCGCGCCTTTTACCTATGCCGATGATGAACATTATTAACGGCGGCAAGCACGCAGCAGGCTCCACGGACATCCAAGAATTCATGGTGGTGCCGATAGGCGCAAAGTCCTTTTCCGAAGCGCTCCATATGGGCACGGCAATCTTCCACGCCCTCGGGAAGATCCTGCACGAAAAAGGATACGGCACGACAGTGGGGGACGAAGGCGGCTACGCACCGGCCGTTAAAAACGGCAACGAAGAGGCGCTCACGCTCGTGGGCGAGGCCGTTGCGAAAGCCGGATACGAACTGGGTAAGGACATCGGCCTTGCGCTCGACGTAGCGGCATCCGAATTATATAAAGACGGCAAATACCGCCTAGCGACGGAAAATAAAACCTTATCCTCCGGCGAAATGATCGCGTGGTACAAAGGCCTCATAGAGCGGCACCACGTCATCTCGATAGAAGACGGCCTCGCCGAAGACGACTGGGTAGGATGGATAGAGATGACGAAGACACTCCCTATACAAATCGTAGGGGATGATCTCCTCGTAACGAACCCTGCGTTCGTAAAGAAGGGTATCGAGCAAAAAGCGGCGAACGCCGTACTCGTAAAGGTTAACCAGATCGGCACGCTTACGGAAACCATGGAAACCGTCTGCATGGCGAAAGCCGCCGGATGGCGCTCGATCATATCGCACCGCTCGGGCGAAACTGAAGATACGACCATCGCGCACCTCGCGGTTGCCCTCGGCGCCGGCCAGATAAAGACGGGGTCCCTCTGCCGCACGGACCGCGTGGCGAAATACAACGAACTGCTCCGCATAGAAGAAGAATTAGATGGTCGCGCTCAGTACCCATCCGCGCTTTTTTCCTAACATGAGCCATCTCTTTTTTGTACGGCATGGAGAGAGTGAATGGAACAGCACGGGGCAGTGGACCGGCTGGACGGATATTTCTCTTAGCCCTAAGGGCAAGGAAGAAGCTAAGGCGACGGGAGCCAAGCTCACAGAGCACGAAATACATTCCGCCCACACATCACTTTTAAAGCGCACGCACGAAACGCTCAGTGGAATAGAAGAAACGTACGGCAAAAAAATCCCCGCGCGTTCTTCGCGCGAATTAAACGAACGGCACTACGGCGTCTATACCGGCAAGAACAAATGGCAGATAAAAGAGGAGATAGGGGACGAAGCCTTTACCGCCATCCGCCGCGGCTGGGACGTACCGATCCCTGACGGCGAAACCCTAAAGGCCGTACATGACCGCGCCGTACCGTACTACAAGCGCGAAATCCTGCCGGAACTTGCAGCGGGTAAGAACGTGCTCGTCGTCGGCCACGGCAACACTATCCGCGCCCTTATGAAGCATATCGAGAATATCCATGAAAACGACGTAGCGGGCGTGGAAGTAGCAACGGGTGAAATCGTAACGTACAAAATGGAGCCGCACGGCATGGTGCGCATGAAGGCGGAATAACGACTTGATTGAGCGGGGCTATTCGGCTATGCTGACCCAGTCACAATCAGCTCGTTGATTTACCCACACACATAAAGGAGTACGCCCATGGCAATCGGGCTGCACCCGATCCGCTCAGGTTACAAATCAAAAACCAACGGAAGAAAGGCTAAACGATCGAAATTTCCAGACCCTGTAATCAACCGTGATACAGGAGGACTCGTGCGCTTCATGAATATACGGACAATCGGATGGGCGCCCACACCTAAAAATACCCGCGCTCTCAATGGCATTCTGAGCGTCGGGGAAAAATGGACGGAATGGCATTGGGAGACGACTGTTCGTATCGCGAGTAATCGCCCGTGCGAATGGGGTTGTCTCAGTATCAGACCGCCACGCGAAATCGGAATAAAGCGCACATTTTCCAAAAAACGACTCATTCGCATCGGCGCAAAATCAAAACGAAGCAAGCCACTCACACAGAGCGAAACGATCGCCTTGTTCGTTGCTCGATCCCTCGTCGCTTTTGGAAACAAGAGTAAATCCGTACTGAGAAAAAACATGGCGTACGAGCCACCCACAGAACACGAATAATCCGGAAGTCCCCGCTAAAACGCCGAACCACGCCGACCAGTACCACTGGCCGGCGTTTTTGTTGTATGCTCCAACCATATGCAATTATTTATAAAAATGTATTTTGCGGCGCTTGTGCCGCTCGTAGCGCTCGATGCCGTTTGGCTCGGTTATTTAGCTCGCGGATTCTATGCAGAAAAACTCGGCTTTCTTTTTAATGCAGTGAAGCCAGGTCCGGCAATTATCTTCTACCTCTTATATGCCGTAGGTCTCGTTTACTTCGTAGTACGCCCTACGGCAGGGGAGCCGCTCTTTAAAATATTCCTAACCGGCGCCCTGTTCGGGCTCTGTGCCTATGCCGCCTATGACCTTACAAACCAAGCGACGATAGAAGGCTGGCCAGTAATCGCCACACTCGCAGACCTCGCATGGGGCGCCTTTGCCTCAGGTGCCGCAGCAACCGTAGCCGCGTATTTAACTCGCGCATAAAACGGCAGTTGTAATAAAAGGGGTACGGTAACCGTACTATACTTATGAGCCATACGGACGAAGAGCTTGCGCGCGCCGCCCAAAACGGAGATACGGACGCTTTCGGGATACTCGTTGACCGCTTCGAACCAAAGCTTTTGCGGTACGGCCGGAAATTTCTGCGCGACCGAGAAGACGTACGTGATCTCGTGCAGGACGTTTTTATAAAGGCCTACATGAACCTGCGCGCGTTCGACGCTAGTCGCACTTTTTCCCCGTGGATCTACCGCATAGCGCACAACGAATTCATAAGCGAAATCAGGCGACGCACGGGCAAAATCACCATACCCGTATTCGACTTCGACGTGCTCTTCCCACACCTCACCTCACCCGAAACCGCGGATAGGCAGGCACGCGAAAAGGAACTCACGCACGCGCTCGATACCTGTCTTGGCGAACTCGACGCCAAATATCGCGAGCCGCTGGTACTCTATTATTACGAAGAGCTTGCGTACGCGGAGATCGCGGAGATCCTCCAAATACCCATCTCCACCGTCGGCGTGCGCATCGCGCGGGGTAAAGCCGCGCTTAAAAAAATAGCGGAGGCGAAAAATGTTTCATATGCATAAAGAAAACGAAGAGATACGCAATACGGTACTCGAAGCGATACGTAGCGGCAAAACCGCCATGCGTCCTAAGTGGCACTTCGTACTTACCGGCGTGCTCTTCGCCATCGGCGTCCTTATCGTATTCTGCGTCACGCTCTACCTCGCGAGCTTCGCCGTATTTTCCATGCGCGAAACAGGCGCATGGACAGCACCCCTCTACGGCACGCGCGGACTCATGCCGTTTCTCCGCGCCATCCCCGTGGCGCTTGCGGCGCTCTCCCTCCTTTTTATCGCCATCCTCGAAACGCTCGTACGCCGCTATTCGTTTGCGTATCGTGCGCCGCTTTTGTATTCGCTTATCGCCGTACTCGTTATGGTTATCACGGCAAGCGTATTCGTAGCGCCCTTCCACCGTGCCCCGTTCCGCGCGGCACGCCATGGCGGCCTGCGCATGGGTGGCCAGCTCTACCGCCAGTTCAGCGTGGGTAGGGCGCGAAACGTGCGGCACGGAACTATAGACAGCCTCGTCGAAGGCGGCTTTGTATTACGGAACATCGAAGACGCAACATCCTTAGTTCTCGTAGCGCCCGAAACACATCTACCCGCGGGCATGACCTTTAAAATAGGGGACACGATAACCGTTTTCGGTATCGAAGAAAAAGAATCTATCAAGGCACGCGGCGTACGCGCGAATGGTTTTTGAAATATATCGAATGATATACCCGTAACAATACATGTGAGGCCAGTCACCGCACAGCATATAATTAACGCAAAGCTATATTTATTATGAAAAGAGCACTTATATATTCGTTCTTCCCGCTGCTTAGCGCGGGCATATTCACCGCCGGAGTCGCCTCGGCGCACGGCGTAAACGCGGGCCTGAAAGGTACGCCGGAGGCCATTAGCGCCCGCTTCGCCAAAGAAGCCTTGCTCCTCGGCGTAGGCGTCGACGAAGTAAAGGCCGCATGGGCCGAAGGTAAAAGCCTCTTCGACGTGGCGACCGCGCACGGCATCACGAAGGAAGACTTAGCAAAAAAAATGAAGACCGCGCGCATACAGGAGGCGAAAGCTAAACTGCAAGCGCTCGTAACGCAAGGCGTTATTACCCAAGCGCAGGCGGACAAGCGGATAGCCTTCATGGAGGCGCAGGTTGTAAAACCGAAACACGTAAAAAAGGATACTGATAACGAAGGCAGGGGATGGGGGATGGGCGGCAGTAAGGATAAAGGATTCGGCCGCGGTGGCCGCCACGGCGAAGTATAGAATTGACAAGCAAGAGCCAACAGCAGATACATTAATCATATGATGTACGGCTTCTACGGAGACAACTTTATGGGCTCGGGATTTTTAGGATTTATCATTATGATCGCTTTTTGGGCGGCGGTCATATGGGTAATCGTCCGGATAGTACAAGAAGCATCGGGTGGACACAGGAAAGGAAAGTCCGCTATCCGCATCCTCGAGGAACGGTATGCTAAAGGAGAGATAGACAAAGAAGAATTTAAGTCGCGAAAGCACGACCTCGAATCCTAAGATAAAAATATCCCTAACATCCTGTCAGGGATATTTTTATTTGATATCTAAGCGAAGCAAGGATGTTATAGAGTTTCCACAACAATTGCGTATTATATGCGGATGCAGTACCATATCAGGCAAATGTTTCGTCAGAGCCATATGCATGGATTACTTAGGTTTTTTTCCTCCGGCGTTCTATTCGTCTTATTTTTCTGCGTGCTCCATATCACGCCTTCCGTAGTCTATGCCGCAGGCGATTCCACACCTTCTTCACATACAGAGTCAGGCACGCATTCCGCGCGATGCATTGATCACAGCGTAATTCGGAGCCATAACGATGACGCCGTTCATACAGCATTATTGCCCGCGACAATGCCGGCGCCCATCGCTTATTCGATACCAGCATTCGTATATGAAGGGAACGATATCCCTCCGTTTTCCATAATCGGGCTTTTACCCGAACGGCTTATTTTTATTAGGGACAATAACATACGGATATAAAAAGGGATTATAGGCGTTGCTTATTAACCCTTAATCGTATTCAATCCGTATGAAAAAAATAGTATTTGTCGTTATAGTAATAGCGCTTATCGCATTTGGAGCATATCAGTACCTTATAACCAGCGCCGTGCCGGACGAAACTGCCCACACAGCACCCGAAACAACGCCATCGCTTGGCGCCCGCCTCGCCGGAACCCGCATCGTGATCAAAAATCCGCTCCTTGCGCCCGGAACGCAGAAGATATCGTTCGAATTCTACGGCAAAGACGGACATCCGTTTGGGGAAAACGATATCAAAATAGCGCATGAGAAAAAAATCCACTTGATTATCGTAAGCGATGATTTTTCCTCGTACCAACATGTGCATCCTTCATACGCTAACGGCACATGGGAGACGGATGTTGAATTCAAAAATAACACGGCGTATCAGGCATATTTCGACAGCGATCCGGTTGAAGAAGAACCACAGGTAGTGCGCATGCCGCTTAGTATCGGAACACCCGCACCCGCTAATAAAGTCTCCCAAGAAAAAGATATAATTGCCGTTTCCGACGTAACGGCATCCCTAGCCGTAAAACGGCCTATTATGTCTGGCGCCGCTCTCGCATTCTCCTTGATGCGTGGCAATAAGCCGCTTATCGCAGAGCCGTATCTTGGTGCGCGAGGGCATGTCGTTGCCATTTCCCACGCCGATCCGGATAACTTCGTGCACGTACATCCAGTAACCCATGAAGGCGTGGATACGGATGTTGATTTTAGCCTAGATGTGCCCGTATCCGGAACATACACTTTATTCGCGCAATTCAAAACGAATGGCGTTGTACGGATGTTTCCTTTCACCCTTGCAGTAGTCCGTGATGCGAACGCGGCGGAGAATACGGATACTCATGCGGAGACGGATGCGGTGGGAGGAATGCACGGCGAAACGAGCCAATAAACTTCCGTATGACAATATCCTTTCTTCAAAAAAGTGTTATTTTTGTGGCGCATTGGTGGAATAGGCGCATGATATACCAGCGTATTATTTTTGTGGGGATCGCCTTATCAGGATCTGCTATCGGTGTAACATCCGTCGTGCTCGCCGATGCGGCGCACGACGAAGCGCCTGCCGTTACCGCAAATACGCCCGCGGGTATCGTAGTACGCGCCGTAGGCGATACCGATCCGGACGGCATCGCGCAGGAAGGACTTGGTAGTTTTTACGGCGTAGTCGCCTCGAACGATATCGCATCCGTGCACGCCTCGCGCGAGGGCGTTATAAGTTCGTGGAACGCGCGTATCGGGCAAGAAGTAGCCGCAGGGGATGTTTTGGGCTACGTGCGGGTCGTCGGCATCTCCGCCGAACAGCAGCAACAGCTTGCCGCGCAAGAAGCGGCAGCGCTCAAAGCCGAGCTCGACCTCCAGACTGCGCGCGAAATCGCCCAAAAAACGAAACTGACGTTTGCGGATATCACCGAACGCACGAAAAAGATTACCGAAAAACAACAGGCATTTTTCGGCGCGGGCGGCGGAACGGCATCCGCATCGTTCATAAGCGAGATAGTGGCAATCGACGCCAAAAAGAAACTATTCGACGCGAAAATACAGGATTTTGCCGCCTCGTCGCTTACGGAAACCTACCAATTAATAAGTCTCGGGTCTTCCAATCCCTTGTCGCCGTTTTTTAGCACGCTCTATCTTCGGCCAGGCATAGGAGCAAGCGATTCCCAACTGCTCATTAATTATGAAAGCTACTTTCTTGCCTATGCGCGGAAAGTGCGCGAACGAACGGCTTCATTGCAAGACATCCAAGAATTTTTCAGTAAGACAAATGCTCTGCTTTCAGCGACGCTTACATCTACGGAAGGAATTACAGCCGATCAACTGACGGATATCATTCGAGATAGTTCCGCCTTAGGCGTTGAATTCAAGGAATTGTCAGATGTGGCAACCCAAATTGCCATTGAAAAAGCGGGGAAGGATCGCGAGCGGTATCAAATCGAAATCGATTTGGCGCGTCAAATGGCAGAACTCGATAACGACCTCGCACGCCAAAATCTCGAATTGCAAAAAGCGAGTGCCGTAGCGCAAAACGAGGCGGCAGGCGCACAGCTGCTCGCAAAAAAACTTGCCATATCGGCAGGCGGCATCATACCGATATTCGCGCCCCGGAACGGCGTTATGGCTACTATACGCAAAACGCCCGGATCGTATGTGACGATCGAGGACGAAATTGGCTCGGTATCTAGTTCCAATCCCGAAAAGCTTATTTTCTTTACCGTCCCCTCCGCATGGAAAGATTTGAAAGCGGGCGATCCGCTCACGGTTGCATGGCGGCCGGAATCAGCTTCCGTCGAAGGGACGTTGCGTGGCATAAGTCCGGTAATCGACGAGAAGGGGGGATATCAAGCGGAAATATCCCTGCCGTACGAAACGCCGTTCCCTATAGGCGCTTCTGTACGCATCATCCCCACGGCATCGAAAAAAGGCGTTTTCGTAGAACGGCGGGCGGTGCAATTTGCAGAAGCAAAGCCGTTCGTATGGATCGTTACCGAAGAAAATACCGTACGGAAGCAAACGATAGTGCCGGGCAGGCAGCTTGGAGAATATGTGGAGATTCGGAGCGGTCTCGAGCGCGGGTTCCGCTATCTCGTGATAACGGGTACGAACACGGCACTAACGCCGGGGATGAAACTCGACGCGATTACGGGAGCGGGCGCACCGGCCGCATCCCCGCCGCCGCAATCCGGCAGTACAGTACAAAACGAGTCGCAACCCCATTCGCACGACGAATAACACCATAACCCATGTTCAAGAAAATCATAGAATGGGCCGTGTTTAACGCATGGACAACCATTGCGCTTGCCTCATGCATTGCAATCGGGGGAGTTTTTGCCATAACGGCAATGAAGGTTGATGTTCTTCCCGACATCAATAAGCCGACCGTTGCCATTTTTGCCGAAGCAGACGGCTTAGCGCCCGAAGAAATCGAGCGCTTAGTACTCACGCCGCTTGAAAGCGCGGTGCTCGGCACGCCGGGCGTCGACCGCGTGCGCGGCGTCGCATCGTTCGGCCTCGCTATCGTGAATATCGAATTCTCATGGGGGGCAGATATTTACCGCAACCGCCAACTAATACAAGAACGCATTACGCGTGTCGCGCTTCCTGACAAGGCAAAAGTTTCTCTGGGCCCTATAAGCTCGGTGATGGGCGAAATCGTATGGATAGGCGTAACAGGATCGGGCGTGAGCAGCACCAACCTGCGCACCTATGCAGATTGGACACTACGGCCCAACCTACTCAGAACAAAAGGCGTTTCCGATGTCATCGTAATGGGCGGGGATGTTGCCGAGTGGCAGGTACGACTGAATGCCGACATGATGACGCGCTTAGGAATCACGCAAGAAATGGTCAATGACCTTATGCGGATAAATCTGGCAAATACATCAGGGGGACTCTTAGTACAGAAAGACCGCGAATACCCGATCCGTATTTTTGTGACGCCAGAATCATTTGAAGATTTGGCGGCACTGCCTATACTCGCCAAGAATGGTGCGCACGTGCGCCTCGGCGAAATTGCATCGTTTGTACAAGGGGCGAGTACCGTGCGCGGCACAGCAGCAATTGACGGTGCGCAGGGCGTTGTCATGCGCGTATTCAAACAGCCAGACGCTGAAACCTTAAAAGTTACGGAAGCAATAGACGATCTCGTAGCGGAAATGCGTGCCAGTGCGCCGCAAGGCATCGCCATAAACACCGATTTATTCCGCCAAGAATGGTTTATCTCTGCCGGATTAAAAAATGTAGAAGGATCGTTGCGCGACGCATTTATCATCGTCGGCATCATCGTCTTCCTTTTTCTGGCAAAAATCCGCCCGACGATCATAATCCTCCTCACTATCCCCACATCCGTACTCCTCACCGCAATCGTGTTCTACGCTCTCGGACTGTCAGTGAATGTTATGACCTTAGGCGGTATCGCGATAGCCATCGGGGGACTGGTCGATGACGGCATCATAGGCGTTGAAAATATCGGTAAGCGATTACGCGAAAAACGGCGCGAAGGCGAAACGAGAATATCGGTCATTACCCACGCCATGCAAGAAATCCAAGGGTCGGTAATCGAGGCGACGATTCTCATCCTGCTCGTATTCGCTCCGGTTTTTTTCCTGCCGGGGGTTGAAGGGCGCCTCTTATCTTCGCTCGCACTCGCCTACACCATATCCCTCATCGCATCCTTATTAGCATCTTTCACCGTGGTTCCGGCGCTTGCTTCTTTATTAGGAAGCAAAAACGAATATGAGGAAAAACCCGCCCGCGTAGCGCTCTGGTTCGAACTCGGCATTGACCGCATATTGCGACGCATCATAGGGGAATGGAAAATAATCGGGACGCTCCTTGCCCTGCTACTTGCCGTAACGGGCGTACTGTATGGATTCATGGGAAAAGAGGGTATACCTTCGTTCAATGAAGACTCCCTTACAATCAGCGCCGTATTGCCGACCGGCACGGGCCTTGAAACGACAAGCTTATATGCGCAGACGGTAGGAGACGCTATAAAATCCCTGCCGTTCGTAGCGCGCGTAAGCCATATTACAGGGCGCGCGGGCGCCGATCCGCATGATAGCGGGTCGAATACGAGCGAGATACAGGTCGTGCTCGTGGCAGGTAGCGCGGAAAAAATAGACGAATATGTGCCGCGCATACAAAACGTGCTCGATGCGTATTCTGGCGCGCAATTTTCGATTGGTAAGCCGATTACGCACCGCGTCGAAGAACTGCTTTCCGGCGTGCGGGCGCCGATCGTTATAAAAGTATACGGGACAGATATCGAAACCATACGGTCGTACGGCGCAGATGTTGTTGCCGCGCTCCAAAAAATTTCCGGCGTCACGAATCCGCAACTGTCACGCGATGTAAAAGTGCCGGAGATTCGCGTATATCCCGACATGCAGGCGCTCGCGGCCATTGGCGCATCGCCCGGCACGCTTGGTGAAGAAATAGAATCGGGGTTCCTTGGTAATAAAGTTGGGGAAATGCTCGACGGTCTGCGACGCATTCCCGTTGTCACGAAACTCGATAATGAAAGCAGGAATTCGTTTTCGGGTTTTCGAGACACGCCATTCGAAGAATTAGGCGGGTCAATCGGCTCCGTAGGAACCATAGAATTCAACGAAGGGAGAACGCGGGTAAGCCACGAAGGCGGCAAACGAGTCGTCGTCGTGAGCGCAAACTACGAAGGCGGGGATATCGTGGGAGCCATCGATGCGCTTAAAAAGTCCCTCGCAGAAACCCCGCTTCCTGAAAATACAACTCTGTCGTATGAAGGGACATACAAAAGCCAAAAGGAAAATAGCACGCGACTCATGATCTTATTTGCTATCGTCATCGTGCTTATCGGGCTCATGCTTTATCGCTCCTTCCCGTCATGGATCCTCGTCGGGCAGATTATGGTTAACATCCCCACCGCGCTCTTCGGGGGGCTTATCGCTGTATGGCTTACGGGTGAAAGCATTAACCTCGGGCATCTTGTCGGCTTCGTATCTCTTGCCGGCATCGTATCCCGTAACGGCATCATCCTCCTTACAAGAATGCTCGACATAACTCGCGCCGGAGAACGGTATTTAACCGACGAGATAATCATCGAAGCAGTGCGGGAGCGTGTCGTGCCGATACTTATGACTTCGGCAACCACGGCACTCGGCCTTATTCCGCTCGTGATAAACGGCAACGCCCCGGGCAAAGAATTCCTTAATCCACTCGCTATTGTCACATTAGGCGGGCTCGCCACCTCAACCATCACATCGCTCTTCTTCATGCCGATACTCTTAAGCAAAACGGCGCGGAAGATACGGCTATAAAAAGCGCCTAATACGGAGTACTATACGCGCATGGCAATGCATCTACAGACAGTTCTTGAGGGCTTGGGATTTTCGGCAAAAGAAGCCCGAGTATACCTTGCGGCTTTGGCTTTGGGTGAGTGTCATGTTTCCGATATCGCGGAAAAGGTACAATTGCCCCGGACAAGTGTTGAGGTGATCGTTGAAAAGCTACGAATCGAAGGCTTAATGAATTTTTACGTGATGCGCCGGTACAAGTATTGGATTGCTGAAAATCCCGAACGGCTTTTAGAGCGTTTCAAGCAGCGCGAAGCGGCGATGCAAGATGCCCTACCCCGCCTGCTTGCCTTAAAGCGCGCCCCGAAAGGGGCGCGTGCTACTGACACTGCACGCGGCAGCGAATTTATGCGTATGGTTGCGGATGCTTCCGCAGAGCCGATTCTTATTGCAAACGCCGCACGGGAAATCATATACGTAAATATGCCATGGGAAAAACAGTTTGGCTACGCACTCCATGAAGTGCGCGGAGAGAATCCGCGCATATTCCAAAGCGGCGAAACGTCCGCCGAAGTATATCGCCGTATGCGGCTAGCGCTCGACGCAGAACATATGTTCCAGTCGGACGAGATTATCGATAAGAAAAAAGACGGTTCGGTATTTAATCTTCTCACCACGATCTTTCCCGTGCGGCGGGACGGCATGCTTTTTTGGATCCAAGTGCTTGCGGACATTACGGAAAAGAAGCGGGCGGAAGAAATACGAAAGAAGTTCCTGTAACGACGATAATTCTGTCGTGCGGAGCAGTCATAATAACCCGCATTGCAAGCGGTATTTTTACCTGTATCGGGCATAATACCTGCATTATATAGACACGCACCCGCAAGCAGGAGGATGCTGTATATATAAAAGGTCGATTACGCGCATTCATAGCAACTAACAACTAATTATATATACGCTCTATGACACTTATTAAATGGGAACCGTTTAACGAAATAGAAAAATTCTTTGGCGATCATTCGTTTCCGTCCCTGCCGGCGTTTCGCAAGTTGGGATGGGATCTCGCCATCGACGTATACGAAGAAAAGGATACGGTTATGGCTAAAATGAGCTTGCCAGGGATTAAGCCGGAAGATATCGAAATATCACTGGAGGGCGAAATACTCACTATTTCGGGCAGGCGCGAGGAAGAAAAAGAAACAGATAAAAAAGATTATTATAGCAAGGAGATCCGTCGCGGCTCGTTTTCCCGCTCCGTGCGCTTGCCGCAGTCGGTTGATGCCAAAAAAACCGAGGCGAAGTACGAGGACGGCGTGCTTATTGTCACTATGCCGGTTATCGCGGGAACGAAAGAAAAAGTTGTAAAAGTCGCGATAAAACAAAACAAATAAAAAACTGAATCATATGATGAATTGGACATACGGGTACGACGGAGTAGCGGGAATGTTCGGTTTCGGGGGTTTTCTATTCATGATCGCCTGGTGGGCACTCGTCATATACGCCTTCGTGTGGGTAGTCCGAACAATAGCTGGCGGAAGCGGCCGCCATGAAAAACCGCATCATAAGGCATCTGCACTCGAAATCCTGCAAGAGCGGTATGCAAAAGGGGAAATAAATAAGGGTGAATTTGAGGAAAAGAAAAAAGACTTAACCAACTAATATAAAAATGAATCAATTATCACTACGATCATACGGGTGGAAATGCGTATTAGGTGCGGAAGTTTCCTATGCGCTCTGCCTTCTCGGAGGATTTATTCCGTGGCGAACAGAAGCAGGGGTGGCATTGCATCATGCATTATTTGAAACCATGCCCGGTTTTGCATGGATCAATGCCGGAAGCGTAATTCTCGGCGCAGTCTATATGTTTGCGTTCGCGTGGGTATTCGCGTGGTATATCGTCTGGATGCATAACTCCAGCTTAATAAGAAAATAAAACCATGCACAATCATGAGGGTAATAATAATCATTCAAAAATGCGGTACCTTATCATCATCCTTTTAGCAGTCGCGGGGCTGTATATTGCCCTTGATCATGGGCAGCATCTTGTGCCGTACCTGCCGTTCGCATTCCTGCTTGGATGTTTCTTTATGCACACATTCATGCATGGTGGCCATAATAATCATGAAAAGAAGTAATAATAACAGCCTGTAACCGGCATATATGACAGAATCTATTGCGCACTCGGGAACATGGGTCATAGCGATCGTCATGATTGTCGTCGCGTCATGGTTTTTGTACCGTTACTTCGCCCCAAAAACATGGCGCGAATGGGCGGGGGCAGGGCTCGTGCAGGCATTCATCATAGCCCTCTATGCCGAAATGTACGGCTTCCCCTTGACGATTTACCTGCTCGTCCGTTTCTTTGGGCTGGACCGTACGGTGTTAAACGCCAATCTCTGGTCAACGCTTCTCGGCCAAGGGGAGGCCGGTATGCTGATATTCATGGTCATCGGCTACGCACTCTTATTTTTCGGCATCGGCTTATTTGCCGAAGGGTGGCGCGAAATCTATCA
This sequence comes from uncultured Candidatus Saccharibacteria bacterium, assembly GCA_964436175.1. Classification (GTDB taxonomy): domain Bacteria; phylum Patescibacteriota; class Minisyncoccia; order UBA6257; family UBA11618; genus CALRGO01. The sequence goes on along the minus strand of CAYTBX010000001.1, from coordinate 71,050 downwards.
GGCACGAGAGAAAAATATGCTCGCGACAGATGGCTTATACGGATTCGTGAGGCATCCGCAATATACCGGACTTTTTATCGGGCTTTTTGGGGAAGGCGTCGTGCATTGGCCTACTGTTTTTTCAGTCGCGCTGTTTCCGATTATCGTAATCGCCTATACGGCATTGGCATATCGGGAAGAAAAACGCGTGCTCGCGCAGTTCGGGGAAGAGTATCGCATATACAAAAAGCGTACGCCGATGTTTTTTCCCGGCCGGCGGGAGTGGCATAATTTTATTAAACTTTCACGCATTACTAACGACCACGCATAATTCTATGAATCACGAAAACCACAATCCAAAAAACCGCTCTATGTCTGCAATGTCGGCTATGGATCACGAAAGCGCGATGACGGACCCCGCCATGGCAAAGCAGATGGAGGCGGATATGCGCCGCCGGTTTTGGATTTCTTTTGTGCTTTCTATCCCGATTTTTCTTTATTCGCCGGTAGGGGTAAATGTATTTGGGCTTTCTCTTTGGTCGCCTATTCCGATTAATCTACTTCTTTTCATTCTCACTACCCCGATTGTTTTTTGGACGGGATCTATTTTCATTACCGGTACTTATTATTCACTTAAAGCGAAAAAGCTTAATATGGCGGTTTTAGTGGCGACGGGCGTTTTGGCGGCATATCTTGGCAGTATCACGCTTGCTATGATTGGCGGTGGCGAAGTGTTTTATGAAGCCGCGGCGCTTCTCGTTACCTTTGTGCTCTTCGGACATTGGATGGAAATGAAGTCACGTCGTGGCACATCGGAGTCCCTTCGCGCATTATTTGACCTTGTGCCCCCGCAAGCGCGCGTGATGCGCAACGGCAAAGAAATGCTTATCGCGAGCGCGGAAGTAATCTTGAATGATATCGTGATACTAAAGCCCGGCGACAAAGTTCCCGTTGATGGCGAAATAACAGAAGGCGAGACGTCAATTGACGAAGCGCTCGTTACCGGCGAATCATTACCAGTTTCAAAAGGCATGGGCGATAGAGTCATTGGCGGTTCCATCAACCAAAGCGGCTCGGTGCAATTTCGCGCCACGAAAGTCGGGTCGGATACCGTACTGGCCTCGATTATTAAGATGGTAGAAACGGCGCAAAATTCCAAAGCGCCTGGCCAGCGGATTGCGGACAAAGCGGCTGCTTATCTTGTCGTGGTTGCGGTTGCTTCGGGCATTCTTGCCTTTTTCGGTTGGTATATTATTGCGGGCGCAACATTCACCGTGGCTCTCACCTTTGCTATTGCAACGATTGTTATTGCCTGCCCTGATGCATTGGGGCTTGCCACGCCGACAGCGGTTGCGGTGGGGACCGGTCTGGGTGCAAAACATAATATTCTTATAAAAGATGCCGCGACGCTCGAGGGCGCATCAAAAATAAACGCCATCGTACTTGATAAGACGGGAACGCTCACAGAAGGCAAGCCGAAAGTGACGGATGTGATTGCGACCGACGCGCTGAAAGAAGAAGATATCCTGCGCTATGCCGCAAGCGTTGAAACGAAATCAAGCCACCCGCTTTCGGCGGCGATACTTGCGGAAGCGGAAAAAAGGAGTGTCCAAATATCCGTTATCAGCAACTTTGCTTCGCTTGCGGGACTGGGACTTGAAGCGGTTATCGGTGGAAAAACAGTTCTTGTCGGGACAGAGCGGTTATTACGCGACAAGGGCATCGCAACCACGGACATCCAAAAAGAAATTGAAACATTGCTCGCAGGGGGAAAAACATTAAGCATTATCGCGGTTGATGGCGTTGCCGTGGGTATTATCGGTATTTCTGACGAAGTGCGCACCTCATCAGCAAAAACAATTATGGAATTGAAAAAGCTCGGCATAGAAACCGCGATGATCACCGGGGACAATAAAAAAACAGCAGAGGCCGTTGGCAAGGAGCTCGGCATTGATCGCGTATTTGCGGAAGTCATGCCCGAAGACAAAGCGAGTTATGTTAAAAAATTGCAAGACGAAGGCAAGTTCGTCGCTATGGTGGGGGATGGCGTAAACGACGCGCCCGCGCTTGCGCAAGCGAATATCGGCATCGCGATAGGCGCGGGAACGGACGTGGCGATAGAAACGGCGAGTATCGTACTCATGAAATCCGACCCGTACGACATCGTCGCGGCAATCCGCTTAAGCAAATCGACCGTGCAAAAAATGAAACAGAATCTCTTTTGGGCGGCGATCTATAATGTGCTTGCCATCCCCGTTGCCGCTGGTGTTTTCTACACATCCCTCGGCTGGTCGCTCCGTCCAGAAATCGCCGCACTGCTTATGTCCGTGTCGTCCATCATAGTCGCGACGAACGCCGTACTCCTAAAACGAGTGGAACCGAAATTGAAAATATGAAAACAAAAATGAAAAATAAGACGATTCTATACCCAATCATTGGCGCACTCCTTTTAGGCGGAGGATATTATCTATTTGCAGGCCAACCCAGCGATCCCGCATCTATTGCAACAGAAAGTGCTGTTGTTGAACTTAAAAATGGCGCTATCTACAACCTTACCGCAGACTACATCGTTAAAGTTATAGATGGCAGAGAACAAACTATGCTTGCCTATAACGGATCGATCCCCGGACCGACCATTAAAGTTGTCCAAGGCGCAGAAATTACCATTAATTTTAAAAACGCCACGGATATGCCCGCGCTCCTTCATTCTCATGGCGTGCGCATGGAAAATGCCTTTGACGGATCACAACTACAGCAAAAAGAAATGAAGCCGGGCGAGTCATTTTCATACAAACTCGCATTCCCCGACGCGGGTGTGTACTGGTACCATCCGCATGCGAAGGAGGTGTATGGACAAGGGCTGGGGCTCTACGGTGCGTTTATCGTTACGCCTACCAACCCCGCTTCTTTTCCACCGGTAAATCGAGAAGTGCCTCTGTTTCTTTCTGACATACCTCTTGAAAACGGAAAAATTGCACTCGATAAAAATATAATCAGCCATTCGCTTATGGGCCATTACGGCAATGTGATGCTTGTAAATGGAAAAGAAAAATTTGATCTTATGGCAAAAGCAGGGGAGGTAATCCGCCTGTATGTTATAAATGCCGCGAATGCTCGCCCGTTCAATTTCACGATCAATGGCCTGAAATTAAAACTTGTCGGAGGTGATAACGGAGCGTACGAAAAAGCTATGTTTGTTGAAAGCGTCATTCTCAGCCCTTCAGAAAGGGCTATTGTGGATATTTTTGTGCCACAAGCCGGAATATACGCTATCGAAAACAGAACGCCAGAGAAGACATACGCATTAGGAACTATTACCGTCACGAGCGATCGGGCACGCACCTCATACGAGCAAATGTTTAATACGTTACAAACTAACCAAGAAACGATAACAAGCATCAATCCGTTTCGCACGTTCTTTATAGCAGAGCCGACAAAGCGAATAACCCTCACTCTCGATGGAGGCATGCGAGGGATGATGGGCGGCGGGGGAATGATGTCGGGTGGGATGATGGGCGGATCGATGATGAGAACATCTCCTGACGGCATTGAGTGGGATGACACGAATCAAATGATGAATGCCATGTCGAATACGGCTATGGTTAAATGGAAAATTATTGACCAAGCAACCAGCAAGGAAAACAATGCTATCGACTGGACATTCAAAAAAGATATACCGGTGAAAATCCGGATATTTAACGACCCGAATTCCATGCACCCGATGCAACACCCGATCCATTTTCACGGCCAACGATTTCTTATCGTAAATCGTAACGGTATACAAGAAACGAATCTCGCATGGAAAGACACGGTACTTGTCCCCGCCGGCGAAACAGTTGATATCGTACTTGATACTTCAAACCCTGGCACATGGATGGCGCATTGCCATATTTCCGAGCATCTAGAAACGGGTATGATGTTTAGCTTTACGGTACGATAAATATCCTCTCACTTGACGAGATATACCCCTAGAGGGTATTAATAAAGCATGCTCGAAAAATCGAAAAGCAAAATAATGCGGCGCCTGAAGATTGTGGGGGGGCAGGTACGCGGGTTGCAGGATATGGTCGAAAAGGGGGCATATTGCATCGATGTTATTACCCAGACGTCCGCCGTAAAACAGGCTCTTTCCGGCATTGAGGACGTACTGATGGAAAATCATTTAAGTACATGCGCCCTCGACCAAATAAAAAAAGGTGATGGAGCTAAGGCACGGGAAGAGATACTCACGGTGTATCGTCTTAAGCGCAAATAATATGCACACGGAAACATACAAAGTAAAGGGGATGCACTGCGCATCGTGTTCGGCGATTATCGAAAAAACGCTCAAAAAGGCCGAAGGGGTAGCGTCGGCAGAAGTCAGCTACGCCACCGAAACGGCGAAAATCTCGTTCGACGAATCGAAGGTAACTACCGCAGACCTTTCAAAACTGCTAGAACCGCTCGGTTATTCGCTCGTAAGCCCCGCAGCGCAATCCGCAGAGTCTATGGGTATGTCTGCAAGCGAGCATGCAGCGCATACGGGACTCGGCCAATCGAAAAGTGAAAAGATTGCCGAACTCAGGAGTATGAAAAATATGGTGATTGCGTCTATTCCGCTCACCCTATTTAGTATCTTCGTTATGGGGTGGGATATGCTCGCCGCATTCGGGTTCATCGCCCCACCCGCAGAAATCACAAAAGAATTCTTTCACCACCTCTTGCCCTTGATGGCGACGTACATGATGTTTGTGATCGGCACGCCATATCTTATGGGTGTCTATCGCTTCCTGCGCTACGGAGCCGCGAACATGGATACGCTTATCGGCATCGGCACGTCCGTCGCATACCTATACAGCTTTATCCTCTCCGCATTCGAAGAGCCGCTTAAGGGCCTTATCGATACGGACCAAACCTACTATGACGTCACTATCGTTGTTATCGCTTTTATAACTCTCGGCAAATATCTCGAGGCGCGGGCAAAATTAAAAACCGGCGCAGCACTCGAAAAACTACTTAACCTCCAAGCAAAAACCGCGCTCGTAATCCGTGGCGGCAAAGAAATAGAACTGCCCGTAGGCGAAGTAGTGCACGGCGACCGTATAATCGTAAAACCAGGCGCGCGTATTCCTGTAGACGGTACGGTTACGGAAGGGGAATCGTTCGTCGACGAGTCGATGGTGACCGGCGAGCCAATGCCCGTCAAAAAAGGCGCGGGCGACGCGGTCGTTGCCGGCACTATTAATACCACGGGGTCTTTTACGTTTACGGCAACTAAGGTTGGTAAGGAGACTTTACTCGCCCGCATCGTCCTTATGGTGCAAGAGGCGCAGGGGAGCCGCGCGCCCATTCAGGCGCTTGCAGACAAACTATCAGCCGTCTTCGTACCGATAACTCTCGGCATAGCATTCGTATCGCTCGCCGCATGGATTATTATCGGCACGCCTGCACTCGGCGGAGCGCTCGCACTTTCGTACGGCCTCGCCTCATTCGTTGGCGTTCTCGTTATTGCCTGCCCCTGCGCTTTGGGGCTCGCGACACCGACCGCAATAATCGTGGGCGTAGGCAAGGGAGCAGAAGAAGGCATCCTAATAAAAGACGCGGCAACGCTCGAAACGCTCCACAAGGCAAACACCGTCGTCATGGATAAGACCGGCACCATCACGAAAGGCAAACCGGAACTCACGGATATCCGCACGTATGGGAACGTTGAAAAAAATGAATTAATCGCTATCCTCGCATCGCTTGAAGCGAAGTCCGAACACCCGATAGCTCACGCCATAACGGAATACGCGAAAACGAACGGTATCCAGCTACGAGCCGCTACGAATTTCGAAGCCTTAAAAGGCAAAGGGCTCACGGGAAGCATTAATGGCACGCGCTACTTTGCCGGCAATGCCGCCCTTATGAACGAGCGTGCAATTTCTTTCGATGTGAGCCATATCGAAACGGAAACGCAAAAAGGATCAACGCCAATACTACTCGCAAACGAAAAAGAAGTACTCGCAATTGTAATGATTGCGGATAGCGTAAAAGCAGAGGCGGTTGAGGCAGTGCGCAGCCTCCACGAGATGGGCATAAAAACCATCATACTTACCGGCGATACTGAAAATACTGCAAACGCAATTGCCCGCGCAGTAGGAATAGACGAAGTGATCGCTGAAGTCCTTCCGGATGAAAAGCTTAAAAAAATAAGAGAGTTGCAAAAAGCAGGGCGTATTGTCGCTATGGTAGGGGATGGCGTAAACGACGCACCAGCACTCGCGCAAGCGAACGTCGGTATCGCCATGGGAACGGGCACGGACGTGGCAATCGAGACGGCCGGCATCACCCTCCTGCATGGCGACATTAGCAAACTCGTAAAGGCAATTCGTCTTTCGCGGCTCACTATGCGCGGCATCCGCCAAAACCTCTTCTGGGCATTCGCGTACAACGTAGTAGGCATTCCGCTTGCCGCGGGCGCCTTATACCCCGCTTTCGGGTTAACGCTCTCGCCGGTATTCGCCGGCGCAGCCATGGCGCTTTCCTCCGTCTCCGTGGTCGCTAACTCGCTTCGATTGAAAGCCAAGAAAATATAAACCCATGAAAACATACCTATTCCACATAAGCGGTATGCACTGCGCCTCGTGCGTACTGCTCACGGAAAGCGAGCTAACGGGCGTACGGGGGGTAGTAAAAGCACGGGCATCGCTCGCCACGCACACCCTCGAAGTTACGGGTGACTTCGGGGACACAAAACCAGAAGAGCTTGCACGTGAACTTACTACCATACTCGCGCCCCACGGCTATTCGGTTTCGATAGAACGGCAAAAGCACGGTGCGCGGTGGCGCGACTTTATAATCGCCGCACCCGCCGCCGGCGCCTTCATCGCGATCTTCATTGCCCTTCAAAAACTCGGTATCGTTAACCTCATCACCGCGTCGCAGGTAACGTACGGCACGGCGTTCGCAATCGGGCTCGTCGCATCCGTCTCCACCTGCATGGCGGTCGTGGGCGGGCTCACGCTTTCCATAAGCGCCAACTTCGCGAAGGCAGGGGACCGTATCCGGCCGCAAATCCTCTTCCATGCCGCACGCCTCGTATCGTTCTTCGTCTTAGGCGGCATAATCGGCACGCTCGGCGCAACGTTCCAAATCGGCCCAACCGGCGCATTCGCCATGGGAATCGCCGTCGCAATCGTCTTATTAATTCTCGGTATAAATCTGCTCGATATCTTCCCGTGGATAAAAAAATTTCAACTTGTCACGCCACGCTTTATAAGTAGGCGCGCCCATGCACTTAAAGACATTAACCACTCATTAACACCCGCACTCCTCGGCACCGCCACGTTTTTTTTACCCTGCGGATTCACGCAATCGATGCAACTCTATTCGCTTTCGACTGGCAGCTTTTGGGCGGGTTCGCTTACCATGCTCTCGTTCGCGCTCGGCACGTTACCCGTACTCGCACTTCTCTCTTTTGGCGCACTGGGGCTGCACACAAAAGCGCAATCAGGAATATTCTTTAAAACCGCGGGGCTTATTGTTATATTCTTCGCTATTTTCAACCTGATAAGCGCCCTCGTTGCATTCGGCGTCATTCCGCCTATTCTTACTATATGAAAACAATTCTTCTTTCTATCGGCATCGCTATTGTCCTTATTGTAGGCACAATTCTTTTCGCACGCACAACAAATAATCCAAATGACCTTTTAGCAGGATTAAATAACGTAAGCGTCGTAGACGGCACACAAATAATCGAAATCAGCGCGAAGGGCGGCTACGCACCACAAACAACATTAGCCAAAGCCGGCGTGCCAACGATCATCCGCATGAACACTAAAGGCACATTCGACTGCTCGTCGTCACTTATAATCCCTGCTATCGGCTACCGCAGCAATCTACCAATGACTGGCATGACGGACATCCCCGTGCCACCCCAAGCGGCGGGAGCGGAACTCCAAGGCCTCTGCGGCATGGGTATGTATAATTTCTTAATTACATTTAATTAAGTGTCGATATATTACACCGCCAAGCGCACGAAAGGGACATACGAGCCGGCTTCACGCGAAGCCTTCAAATTATCACGCTCGAAGATTGACCTCTTCATGCAATGCCCGCGGTGCTTCTATCTTGATAGGCGCATCGGCATCGGCCGGCCGCCCGGATTCCCGTTCGCCTTGAACTCCGCCGTAGACCACTTACTTAAAAAGGAATTCGACATACACCGCGCGACGGGCGTGAAACACCCGCTTATGGAAAAGTACGGAATCGATGCCGTACCGGCTAAGCACGAAAAGCTCGACGAGTGGCGGCATAACTTCACAGGCGTGGGCACGCTCCACGCCCCCACTAATTTTTACGTCTTCGGCGCGATAGACGATTTATGGCTGAACGCCGCAGGGGAGTACATGGTGGTGGACTACAAGGCGACGGCGAAAGAAGAAGAGATTAATGCCCTGGATAAGGACTGGCACGACGGCTACAAGCGCCAAATGGAAATATACCAATGGCTCCTGCGGCAAAACGGCTTTACGGTGTCTAACACCGGCTACTTCGTGTACTGCAACGGGAAGACTGATAGAAAGGCTTTCGACGGCAAACTCGACTTCGATATAACACTCATCGCCTATACGGGCAATTCCGACTGGGTAGACAAGGCGCTCATAGACGCCAAAGCCTGCCTCGATAAAAACGAAATCCCGAAGGCGGACGCCGCCTGCGACTACTGCGCATACGTAGCGGCCGTTGAAAAAGACACTCATCCAGCGCCAGATGCCGTTTCACATATAACCGTAAGCGGCCTACCGGAACGCAAGACTTCTTCGCCGAAAAAGAAAATAATCCCGCCCACGCTTTTTTAAATATGAAAACGGCCGTATCCCGATCGGGATACGGCCACGAAAGCCGGACTGCTTACGCGAGCAAGTCGACGGTCGAAGTGACGTAACTCAAGAAGAGCGTCTGCTTCGGAACGAATGCGTTCTCGCTCACGTTACGGATATCGAGCTTTCTGCCGTCCAAGAAAAACATCATGCACGAACGCGGTGCGTCTCTGTCATAACGCTCGTACTTCGGGCAGAACCACGAACATTCAGGCATAACGCAAATCGCGCACTTGCTCGGCAAGCGTTGCCTACACGAACGTAGGATGGCAAGTACGTCCCAAACCGTGGCATCCGGAAAATCAACTTCCTGATTGATGCGCCGGACCAAATGGATAAGGCGCGTACGCCGCAAAGAACGGTATGCGACGTACGGCAATTTGCGCATAACGAATCGGTTAGACCGATTACCGGCGCAGCCGATTTCGTTATCCAGCCATCCGGAACGGACGTCTAGGTAGTACGAATCGCTCAGTTGGGAATTAAATCCCATAAGGGAACCAACAACCGGCAGAAATTCCGCAATGATATCCCGACGCGCGTGCTCAGTAATGATCTTTTGGGATCGATCGGTAGAAGCCCCGCATAAAGAAAGGAATGCCGGCTTATGCCCGTAAAGACAGGAAACGAAGCGATCGCCGATCTCATTGCCATCGCCGATATCCGTAAGCATATCGAGCAACTGATACATAAGCATAGTTGCCCGACCCTCGGTAAGGGGAACTGAACGCGCCATGACAAATCTCCTGAAATACGTGTGATTGATGATAGGCAAGAGCCGTCACTACAATACGCTGTTTTTTATAAATTGTCCATATTTTTGTTTCGAGTTTCGGATTTCGATTTTCGAGTTTGTTATACTACATATATGGCAGCACAAAATGATTTCGCTAAATTCTCTGCGGGGCAGATTGCGGACTTGATAAAGCAGGCGGACGCGAAGGCGGTATCCACGTTGTATGTTTTAGGTATCTCGACCGCTGCGCTTCTTACACGCATCAACACTATCAAGGCGAGCGGGGGAGCAACACCGATGTGGGGTGCAGTATTCGCCGTCGCCGTACTTTTAATACTCGTAGCGCTCAAAAGCGTCATTACCGTTATCTACCCGCGCGGCGGCAAGCCGGAGAAGGGGGATATGACGTATTTCGAAAGCATTGCGGCGTATAAAAAAGAAACGTATATCAAAACCGGCATGGCGCTTACGGACGACGATGTCGCGAAAGCCCTCTATAACAACGCCTACAACTTAGCGAAAGTGGCGCACAACAAATACCACGCCCTCCGCGTAGCCCTCGCCCTTACGGCAACCTCCATCGTAACGACCATCCTTATATTATTTTTGGCATAAGCCAAAATCTTGCCATTTTAGGGAAACCCTGCTATTATAAAGGGGTCTTAATCATACGAGGCACATATAATTAACCAACACTTATGCCGCATATCGTAAAAGCAAATTCGCCGCTCACGGCCCTTTTTAAGGAGCCAGGAGCATTCGCACCCTTAAAAAACGGGGAGCTTATCAACGCCGCTTACATCGGCAAAACCCAGCACGCGCACTTCTTCGACCTCGGCCGCGCGGGCACGGGTATCGTGTACGGCCTAGAATTGATGAACGCGTACGACGTAATCAAGGTCATTAAGCCCGGCGACACCATCCTCGCGAAGATCGTGGACGCCGAAAACGAAGAGGGGTATGCCGAGCTTTCTATCAACGAAACGAGCAAGCACAAGGCATGGCAGGAGATCCAAGACATGCAGGATCAAGGGTTGCCTATCAAGCTCATGATCGTGAGCGCGAACACCGGCGGCCTTGTTGGCATGTTAAACGACATCAAGGCCTTCTTGCCCGTCTCCCAGCTTACGCCGGACCACTACCCGCGCGTGACGGACGGCGACCGCTTGAAGATCTTAGACGAACTTAAGAAATTCGTCGGGCAGGAAATTACCGTTAAGGTTATCGACTTCAACGCCCGCACCAGCAAGCTCATCGTCTCCGAACGCGGCGTACTCGACGAAAACATGAAGGAGCAGCTCGCTAAGTACACACCAGGGCAGACTGTACAGGTTGTCGTCTCGGGCGTCGCGGACTTCGGCGTATTCGTTAAGTTCGAGGATAATATGAACGTCGAGGGCTTAATCCACATCTCGGAGCTCGACCACCGCCTCATCGAAGACCCGCGCGAAGCGGTCGCGGTAGGCGACGTGCTCAAAGCGCAGATCGTCGAAATAAAAGACGGGCGCGTGTCCCTTTCGCTGAAGGCGCTCAAAGCCAACCCATGGGACAGCGTTGAAGCGAAGTACAAAGAAGGGCAAGAAGTGCAGGGGACGGTACACCGCTTCAACCAGCTCGGCGCCGTCGTTAAGATCGATGCCGACTTCCAAGGGTTGATCCGCGCCGCCGACTTCGGGGGAACGGACGAAATGGAAAAGGCAGTGACCGTAGGTCAAGCAGGCACGTTCATTATCGAAGCGATCAAGCCCGCGGAAAAGCGGATTATGCTTAAAATGGCGGAATTAAAAAAATAAAACATATGCTCACAGTCAGACAGAAAAAAACCGTAGTCAACGCAACGAAGAAGCACGAAACGGACACCGGCTCGACTAAAGTACAGATCGCGCTCCTTACGAAGCAGATCGAAGAACTTACCGCGCACTTGAAGAAGCACGCAAAGGATCACCACTCGCGCCGCGGCCTCCTACAGATGGTCGGCAAGCGCCGCCGTCTCATAAAGTACGCAGCACGCCATGACGCGCAATAAAGAACACCGCGTCGGTATTTTTATAGACGTACAGAACCTGTACCACTCCGCTAAGAACCTCTTCCAGTCCCGCGTTAACTACAAGGAACTCGTAAAAGAAGTAACGGCAGGCCGCAAGCTTATCCGCGTTATTGGCTACGTTGTTAAAACGGAAACCACCGAAGGGGAGGCAGCATTTTTCGATGCACTTATAAAGGCGGGTGTAGAACTTCGCGTAAAAGACATTCAGATATTCGCCGGTGGCGCGAAGAAAGCGGATTGGGACGTAGGCATGGCGGTAGACGCTATCCGCATGGCGGATTCGTTCGACGCTATTGTACTTGTGACAGGCGATGGAGACTTCTGTCCGCTCGTGGAGTACTTGAAGTGGGGGCTAGGAAAGACAGTAGAAGTAGCGGCGTTCTCGCGCAGCACCTCAAGCAAGCTAAAGGAAGTCGCTGATACGTTCGTCACGCTCGACGAATTCCCCGGCGTAATACTAGGAGCCGGCCGCGTACGACGCACTACAGCGCGTACATCCGCGAAGCGCGCGGGTATGCCGATGCCCGCAGGGGAAGCGCCTACTACGCCCACCTCGCCCGAAGACCGCGAAACCTACGGAGAATAATTTTTAAATAAAAACTACATGGATCTGAACCGGAAGAAATTCGAAACAGAAATAGACGGAAAGAAGCTCGTCATCGAAACCTCGCGTCTTGCCGAGCAGGCGAACGCGGCGGTGATCGGCACATGGGGCGGCACCACAGTACTTGCAACGGCCGTCATGACGGGTGAAGATTCGCCGCGCGACTACTTGCCGCTCTCCGTAGAATTCGAGGAGCGTTTTTACGCTGCGGGTAAAATACTCGGTGGCCGCTACATGCGCCGCGAGGGGAGAGCGAGCGAAAACGCGATTCTTTCCGCCCGCATTATCGACCGCACGATACGCCCGCTTTTCGACCAGCGCGTACGCCGCGACATACAGGTAGTCATCACCGTACTTTCGTACGAAGAGGATTCCAGCCCCGTAACGCTGGGACTCGTAGCCGCCTCCGCGGCGCTCGCCATGTCTGACATTCCGTGGAACGGGCCGGTAGCAGGCGTGCAAATTAAAAAAGATAACTGGACGGCATTCGTCGCAGGCACGGCAGATAAGATAAACATGATCGAGCTCGAAGGGCTCGACGTACCCGAAGCGGAAATCGTCGGCGATTTCACTGCCGCGATGGCGGAGATCAAGAAGCTCGTAGAATTCCAAAAAACGATCGTAGCGCAAATCGGTAAGCCGAAGGCGGAGGTACTGCTTAAAACCCCCGCACCGGAACTCGTGGCAAAAGTACGCGGTTTTCTCGCGGATAAGCTGGAGCCTGCAATGTACGTCGTCTCTAAAATAGACCGCGTGGCGAATGTGTCGCATATCCAAAAAGACTTGATGACTTTCTTAAAGGAATCCGAAGCGTCTTCGGATGACTTGAACGACGCCGGTCGCGTATTCGAAGACTACGTGGACGAGCTCGTGCACAAAAATATCTGCGGCGCAAAAGACGGCGAAGAAAAACGCCCCGACCACCGCAAGCTCGACGAAGTGCGCGACTTGCACGCCGAAGTGGGCGTCTTGGAGCGCATCCACGGTTCGGCACTATTCATCCGCGGCAACACGCAAGCACTCGCAACCGTGACACTCGCCCCGCCGGACACGAACCAACTCGTAGAAAACATCTTCTTTACAGGTGAGAAGAATTTTATGCTCCACTACAACTTCCCGCCGTACTGCACGGGGGAGACGGGGAGTTTCCGCGGGCCGGGACGCCGCGAAATAGGCCACGGCAACTTGGCGGAAAAAGCACTGTGGCGGCTAATCCCCACACAAGACGAATTCCCGTACACTGTGCGTATCGTTTCTGAAATTTTGTCGTCTAACGGATCGTCTTCCATGGCATCCGTCTGCGGCGGCTGCTTAGCGCTCATGGACGCGGGCGTACCTATTAAGAAAATGGCGGCCGGCATCGCCATGGGCATGATGAGCGACGAAAAGAACGGCATTTATAAAATCTTGACCGACATCCAAGGGCCGGAAGATCACTACGGCGACATGGACTTTAAAGTAGCGGGTACTAAAGACGGCGTAAACGCCGTGCAGATGGACGTAAAGGTAGACGGCGTAACGCCCGAAATTATTGGCCGCACGCTCGAGCAAGCAAAGCGCGCACGACTCCACATAATGACGGCGATGGAAAAGGCGATCACCGCTCCACGCACGGACATTTCGAAATACGCACCGGTCGTAATGAAGGTCATGATTAACCCCGAGCAGATTGGCGACATTATCGGCCCCGGCGGTAAAATCATCAAAGGCATTATCGAGGCCACGGGTATTATCAATATGGATATCCGCCAGACGGGCGACGTCTTCATCTACGCGCACGATAAAGATTCCGCGCTCGCGGCCAAGAACTGCGTAGACGACATTGCCCACGAGTATAAGGTAGGGGATATCATCGAAGGTACGGTTGAACGCATTTTGGAATTCGGCGCGATCGTCGAATGGGGCAACGGCAGGAGCGGCATGATCCATGTCTCAGAGCTCAAGAACGGCTACGTAAAGAGCGTGGAAGAAGTCGTCCACTTAGGCGACGTGGTACAGGCGAAGATAATCCGCCTCGAAGACGGCAAAGTGGGGTTGAGTTTAAAGGGATTATAAAAAGCGTTACGGATTATCCGTAGGGGATATTTAAAAGCCGGCGCGCATATACTTCTCGGGAAACGGGATAGTTTTTTTCCTGCGAAAAAACTTCCCTCGCTCTCAGCGGCGCAACCGCCTAAAAAGGCGGTGCCCAGAGCTACGCCGCCTCCGAGATGTTCCCGATAAGCATATCCACGCCGGCTTTTTTTGCGTGTCATAATTTTTCTAAAAAAATATGGCCTTCCGCTAGGGATGGCCATATATATAATCTCGCTCTTGTTGCACGGCGAGTTATCGTGCGTTCTTTTTCTTTTTCTCAGAAACTATTCGAAAAAGGTAAGATACAAAAACTTCGGACGCGCTTTTCGACTCGCGGCAGCGGACGTGAAATGGTCAAAGCTCTAATGTCCGCAAATAAGAGCTTCGACAGGTTGTCATTGCGGTGAATTATGACAAGTCCAATCTCATCTCGTCCTAAATACAGACCCGAGAACACCTTGTCATTACTGAGAGTAACATCAATGTTCGTTTTGGAGGCAACGCACTGAACGAGAAACGCAAGCACTTCTTGGAGATTCATCTTACATTCCTTTTTCCAGAGTAGCCCGTGGGAGCGGGTCGGCAAAAGCCGAAAACCATGTGAAGAACTGTCTCAACTGCACGTTATTATAATACCACCCTAAGTACTACTTTGTCAAGTAAATGCACTGAAATGCCTTTAAATAAAGCTTTTTTTGAAAGTTTTGGATGGGGTGAAGCAAGCCCTTCGTGCTAAGGCAACCTGAGTGGAGGCGGATAGCAAATCCCCGAAGGAGGAGATAAAAGCCGAGAAAAAATTGTTGTTTGAGTTCCGCAGTCCGCCCGCAGGCGGACAAGGGCGAGTTCTATTTTTTCTGTCGGCTTTTACGACGAGAGAGGCCGGATTTGCATACGCCGCAACGGGTTGCCGCGGCACGAAGGGTTTGCGAGCAATTTAGTTATCCACAGCCATGCATAATGCTATACTTTTAAAAACTATGGATGAATTAAACCCCGCAACATTGCCGCAGAACAATAGCGTACCGCCGAGCGTGCCAATGCCCCCACTTCGCCCTTCGGGCTTCGAGGGGCAGGCGCAGGCAGCGCCCCAGTCGAACACCGTACCGCCGCCGCCGACTACGCCGGAAGTTATGGTGCGCACCATGGAAAGCGATATACGCTCCATGCAAGCCACGGGCGAAGCCGTAGCGCAACCGATTACGCCACCGCCGCCGATGGCAACGCCACCGCAACCAGTGCAATCCGCACCCATAGCCGCACCCGTACAGTTCCCCGTGCAAACAGCGCCGGCCCCTGCGCCCATGCCCGACGTGCGCGAAATGAAATCCGGCAGGCTTTTACTCTGGCTCTTTATGCTTATCCTCGTGGTCGGCATTGGCTGGGTAACGTACAAATACGGCCTACCCGCATACCGCGCCATGATGCCGAGTGAGCCCGTACAAGAAGCAGCGGCAGAAGCTGTAACACCTGAGCCAAGCTCCGCAGGCCTCGTCGCGCCAGTAACACCACCCACACCCGTAGCGCCCGCGATAACCCCGCTCGGGGGAGCGCAAGCGAGCTTACTAAAGATTGAAACCGATGGCACTGCAACCTCCATCACTGCAGCGCTTGCAGCTGAGGCGGCAAAAACGAAATCCGCAAGCGGCACACTTACGGAAGTCTCGATACTTAACGCTGGTGCGCCAATGAGCTTCGCTACCGTAATGGAAGCCCTTATGCCGGAAGCGAAGACGAACGGCTTAGACGGAATACTCACCGCCGCATTCGACCCCGTCTTTTCCGCGTATCTCTTTTACGACGACCGCGGCGCATGGCCCGGCTATATAGCCAAAATTAACCCTGCCTCACAAATAGACGCAGCGACTCTCGCCAGCCGTTTGCAAGCCGTCGAGACGAGCTCCTACAAAAACCTCTTTCTCGCTGACCCTGGTGCCCCCGCAACGTTCCGCACCGGCCAAGCGCGCGACAAATACATCGACCGCTTCGTTTCGCTTGCAACCGACGGAGCGCTCTTCAGCTACGGCATCTTCGGCGACTACGTCATCATTAATACTTCCAATAACGGATTAGTGAAGGCTCTCGATCTACTGAAATTGTAATCGAGTGAGTAGTGGGTAGTGGTTAGTGAGTAGAAACGACGACGTTAAAAAACCGGCTTTTGCCGGTTTTTTAAACTACCCACTACTCACTACCCACTCACGCTACTTTTCACGAAGACGGTAAGCAAAGGCTTCGGCGACGTGGGCTTCGGAAACGGACGGGGCGCTTTCTATATCCGCTATCGTGCGCGCGACTTTGAGCAGGCGGTAATACCCGCGCGCGGAGAGCGTGGCGCTTTTCCACACCTTCGCGAAAAACGCCTGCGCAAGCGCATCGAGCGTGACGCCCTCAGAAACGTTTTTAGAGGAAAGTGCGCCATTCAATACACCCTGCCGCGCCGTTTGCGCGGCACGTACGCGCGTGACGGTTTCGCGCATACTCTTCGTATCTCCTCCCACGCTAGCCCTTGGGCTTTGTGAGACAGGCGCGCGGGACAAGTCCGCAAGCTCTATATGCGGCACCTGCACTTGCAGGTCGATACGGTCGAGTATCGGCCCTGAAACTTTCTTTTTGTATCGCGCTATCTCATGCGCGCCGCACGCGCAGTCCTTACGCGTATCGCCGTAATAACCGCACGGGCACGGGTTCATAGCGGCAACGAGGATAAAGCGGGCGGGGAGCGTTAAGGAACCTGTCGAGCGCGCGATAGTCACCCGCCCGCCTTCGAGCGGCTCGCGTAGGGATTCCAAAACATCGCGCCGGAACTCCGGCAACTCGTCGAGAAAAAGCACGCCCTTATGGGCCAAGCTAATCTCGCCAGGGCGGGGATGGGAGCCACCACCAACCACCGCAGCGGCGGACGCCGTATGGTGCGGGGCACGGAACGGCCGTTCGGTTACGGCATGCCTACCGGCTAATGCGCCGGAGGCAGAATAAATACGCGTCACCTCCACCGCCTCCGCGTGCGTGAGCGCGGGCAAGAGCCCGGCAAACGCTTGCGCGAGCATGGTCTTCCCACTACCCGGGGAGCCGCTCATTAAAATATGGTGGCCGCCGCACGCGGCGATAAGCAAAGCGCGTTTTGCAGAAGCCTGCCCGCGCACGTCCGCAATATCCACGCTTACAACAGGTGCAGAAAAATCTACGGAGTGGGTTGCGGGGGATATACGCGCGCGGCCCTCGAGGTGCGCCATAAGTTCCGTAAGAGTGCGTACGGGAAATACTGCGATACCATGCGCAAGCGCCGCCTCCTCTGCATTCGCGGCCGGCACGTAAAGTTCCTTAAACCCCTTATCGCGTGCCATGCATGCAACGTTCAAAACACCCGTAACAGCACGCACCCCACCGTCGAGCGCAAGCTCGCCCAAAAAAACCTTATCTTTAGTTTCAAATTTCCCCACCTGTTCCGTTGCCACTAAATAGCCTATGGCGATTGCGAGGTCGTATTGGGATCCGGTTTTCTTAACATCCGCCGGCGCCAAATTTACGACGATCTTCCGGTTCTCCTGCGACGGGGGCTTCGCACCGCTATTCTTAATAGCCGCACCCACGCGCTCACGCGCCTCACTCAAGGCCTTATCCGCCAAACCGACTATGGAAAAAGAATGGAGGCCGACATGTAAGTCGACCTCCACCTCCACGCACCGCGCATCAATACCTGCAAGTTCTCCCGAATACACACGGGAAAAGCGCGCGTTCATTATTTACACTCCGCACAATATAAGGACTCTGGCGCGGCGTCGAGCACATCGTGGCCGATTACCGCATGACACTTAAGACATGTACCATACGTTCCCACCTTTATTCGCTCTAAGGCGTCGAGCACTGCATGCAGCCGCCCCTTCAGCGCAATCTGCTCAGCATGGGCGATTCCCGATTCTTCCGTCTCGTCTGCCTCCTCGTCGCGGTTACCCATCTCACCCATATCGTTACCGCCGCGTATTACGTCTTTTATCTCTTTCGATAAAGTAGCCTGCAACTCAAGCAAAATAGCTTCGTATTTTTTAGAATCGTCGTGTGTCATAAATATAGATTCAAGCCTATCACGCATCCGAGCACTTCTCAATCACGATAGGCACCACGGACCCGCTCTTGCCCCAGAGGTAGCCAAGCGCGAACGAAAGAGAGGCAAGAAGGACTACCGTTAAGACGACGCCGCGCGAAACGCCGGTAGCCGTCTCCATCATTTCACTGCGAAAGGATTCGTTACCGCCGCCTGCCCAAGCACCTCGAAATGCACATGGCATCCGGTAGAGTTGCCGGTATTGCCCATACGCGCAACCATGTCGCCGCCCGCGACCATTTGCCCCGTCTTTACGAGAACGGACTCGGCATGGGCATAGCGTGTTATAACGCCGTTACCATGGTCGATGTCGACGTAGTTGCCGTAGCCACCACCCCAGCCGTTCTTTACTTCGATAACCTGCCCCGCGGCCGCCGCATATACGCCAGACCCGCAGACGCCCGCGATATCCACCCCATTATGCTGATGGAGGATACCCCAGTTGATGCCGCGCGCGGGCAAGGAGAATCTATGCACGAAATCTTGCATATCCATGCCGTTACCCACATACACCGTTTGACCAGAACTCTCCGCCAATGCATCATGCATTACGGACTCGGCACGTAGCGGAGCATCATCGTACGGAATAAAATCCGCGCCGACGAAAGCGCTCGAAAGCGGGGAATCCGCGGACGGACCACCAAGCCCCGCAGCTCCTGCAACTTGAAGCGCCGCGGCCGCGGGAAGAACGGCGTTCGTGACGGTCACGAGCAACAAGAAAAGAACCGTTATCACGGTCTTATTTCTTAAAAAATTCAGTTTTCCGCGTAAGCTATTAATACATGAATACTAGCAAAAATATGAACGACCGGCAAGCAGAAGCGGCCTACCACAAGGGAGGGCCACTCCTTATTGCTGCGGGCGCCGGAAGCGGCAAAACGCATACCCTTACGCAGCGTCTCCACTATCTTTTGAACGACTTGAAGGTGCCGCCGGCGCGCATCCTCGCTATCACCTTTACGAACAAGGCGGCGGAAGAAATGAAGAAACGCGCAGGCGCCCCGAAAGAACTTTTCATCGGCACGTTCCACTCGTTCGGCGCACGCCTCCTGCGCGCCGAAGCGCGCCGCTTAGGCCGCAGCGTAGGCTTTACCATCTTCGACGAAGACGATACTGGCTCGCTCCTTAAAAAAATCGGCAAGAACCGCAACCTGCCTAAAGAGACGTGCGGCCCCGCCGTATTGTCGCGACTCATGGGTAAAGTGAAGAGCGAATTCATAGCACCCGAAATGGCGGCTAAAGGGACGCGCGACCTAGACCCCGATACCGCCCGCGCCTGCTACGAGGACTACGAAAACCTCCTTAAGGAAAATAACGCGTTCGACTTCGATGACCTCATCGAAAAGCCCGTACAATTATTCCGTAATTACCCCGAGGTACTCGAACTCTACCGCGGCAAATACGACCACGTACTAATCGACGAATACCAAGACATCAACGCCGCGCAGTACGAGCTCGTGCGTTGCCTCGCCGGCGGCCACGGCAACTTAAGCGTAGTGGGGGACGACGCGCAGTCCATCTACGCCTTCCGCGGCGCGGACTTCCGCAACTTCCTTAACTTCGAACGCGACTGGCCGGCCGCAAAGATCGTCATGCTCGAAGAAAACTACCGCTCGACGCCGTTAATCTTGGAAGCCGCAAACGACGTAATAGGTCACAACAAAACCCAGCGCAAGAAAAACCTCTGGACGAAAAACGCGCAGGGCGAAAAGATACAAGTCTTCGCCGCGGAAAACGAATATATGGAAGCGGAGTGGATAGTAAAAACGGCGATCACGAACTGGAGAAAGGGTAAGTCGCTCGAATCCATGGCTGTTATCTACCGCACGAATGCCCAGTCACGGCCAATAGAACAAGCGCTCATATCCGCAGGCGTGCCATACCGCATGTTCGGCGGCATCCGCTTTTACGAACGTAAAGAAATTAAAGATATCGTGGCGGGCTTGCGCTTGGCGGCGAATCCGCTAGATAGCGTAAGTGCCGATAGGCTCGACAAGAACTTTTCCAAAGGCAAAAGCCGCCTCCTTATAGACGCTCTCCCTAAAATGGGCTCCGCGTCGCCAAGCGAAATCATCGACTACTTCGTATCGAATACCAACTACCTCGATTACTTAAAGAACAATTACAAGAATTCGCAGGAGCGCATTGAAAACGTACAAGGACTCCTCACCTTCGCGCGCGACTTCGCTAAAGACGGCCTTGCTGCGTTTTTAGAGCAAGCAACCTTAGCGCAGAGCCACGACAACCCGAGCGGGAAGACGGGCGTAAACCTCATGAGCATCCACATGTCGAAGGGGCTCGAATTCGAAAGCGTGTTCGTTGCGGGCGTAGGCGAGGGCACCTTGCCGCACCACCGCGCATTATCAAGTGGCGGTGAAATGGAGGAAGAACGGCGGCTTATGTACGTAGCCATCACCCGCGCGGCGAAGCATTTGCATATGTCGTTCTCAAACGTCCCGTCAAGATTCCTCTACGAGATATCCGGCGACTTGGTAGAATTCGTAAATAATAAAGTTTCGTCCAATCGAGCTAACCGCCAAGGCATGCCCGACGAAGAAGAAATGTGGCTCGACTATGACTAGAGCTCATCTTAAAAATAGCTTAGGAAAAATCCGCGCCGCTTCCGGTTATTTCCGGCTGCGAACCGCGATTTTCTCCTCGGAATACCTCGGTATTCCTCGTCGAAAGATCCCGTTTCTCGCTCGTAAATACCGCGAAACCGCCTGCGGCCTATTTTAAAGATGAACTCCGAACCTAAAGCAAAAAAATCCCTCGGGCAGCATTTTTTGATAAACAAAAAGGCGCTCTTAACAGTTGTTGAATCACTAAAGATTACCGAGGAAGACACCGTCATTGAAGTAGGTCCGGGCCACGGGGAGCTCACTGATTTACTTATCGCATCGCCCGCGAAAAAAATTATCGTCATAGAAAAAGATCGCGAGCTCGCAGAACTACTTAAAGAAAAATACCGCAGTGTCGGAACGACCCAAGAATTAGCTGATCGCCTTACCGTCACGGAAGGGGACGCACTCAAAGACCTCGCGCCCATCATCGCGGATCTTAAAACGCCCTACGTCCTCGCCGGCAACATCCCGTACTACATCACGGGTTATTTACTCCGCATAGTAGGCGATATGCAAAACAAACCCCTCCGCACCGTCTTCACCATCCAAAAAGAAGTTGCCCTGCGCATCTGCTCTACAGCCCCAGACATGAATAGGCTCTCCGCATGCGTGCAAATCTGGGGCACGCCGCACATAGCAATGAAATTAAAACCAACGGACTTCAACCCACCACCCTCAATCGACTCCGCAATCATCGCAATCGAAACCAAAGCCGACTCACTTACGGGCATAGCCCTCGCGAACTACTACGAAACGGTCGGCATCCTTTTTCAACAACCCCGCAAAACAATTCTCAATAACCTTGCAGACGGCTTCAACATCCCTAAAGAAAAAGCCCTCACCCTCTTAACCCAAGCTGGTCTCCTCGGCACCGAACGCCCCGAAAACCTCGCCATCGAAACAATCCAAAAAATCTCCGCGCTAACGCATTAAAAAAAGAAAAGCCCCTCGCCGAAACCGGCAAGGGGTTATTGTTTCTCATTTTTGTTACGCGTGAGATTGTTCGCGTGCCTAGACCCCCTAGGCGTCTCTCACTTCTACGAGATATCGATCGCTATCGGGAAACCAGTAAGGCTTCGGATTGTCGACGGGGCCCGCATGGATCTCTTGAAGATCGATGTAGTTACCCTGCCTGATCGTAGCGAAGCAAGGTCGACCGCATGGATCAATAAACACCGAATCACCGACGTTGATCGACCCCTTCTTGTCGTTCTTGGGAAACCTCGCCCGAAAAGCCTCAACATATTGAGCAGGGGGCAGATATCCGTGACCACGAAGCTCTTGCTTTGCTGTGCTAAAGTCTTTTTGAGCGCCGATCGAAACGAGCTTAAAGCATCTCGTTTCTGCTTGGGTAATTTCGTCCCCGACGAATCGCCATGTGGTATGGATATGGCCATTAGCATGCGCCACATCAATACCAGGGAATGGGACTTCGATCGACAACTCAAAAACCTGATTGGGTAGCGGATACGATTCCATAGCAAGGTTCCTTTTTTCCCGAGTAACCCGTGGGAGCGGGTCGGCAATTAAGCCGAAAACCATGTGAAGAACTGTCTCTACTGCACGATATTATAATACCACCTTATTTATCAAAATGTCAAGCATAGCGGCTGAAAAGCTAGTAAAATGAGGCTTTTTAGGGCGTTACGAGGCGGACCGTGAGCACTAAGGCAACCTAAGCGGAGACGCATAGCAAATGCCCGAAAGAGGCGGAATAAGGCGAGTAAAAATCGCTGTGTGAGTTCCGCAGCGCTTCGCGCGGAGGGCGAGTTCGATTTTTACTGTCGCCTTAGACGACGATAGAGGTTGCATTTGCATGCGGTGCAGCGGGTTGCCGCAGTGCTTACGGTCCGACGAGAAAAGATTACGGCTGGGGCGCTCGCATGACCAGTTATCCACTAACTTCTATCGTATTTTCTGCGCTATCCTAAGAGGGTGTTAGGGCTCAAAGCAAAAGCAGGCCTGTTGTTTTTCGTATCCGCGGGCATTTTCACCGGCGTTGTCGTGTTCGGCAATACTGTCGCGCGCGATAAAATACATTCCACTGCGGAAAAAGAGGGTTCTATAGAAGCCGCTCGCAAACCAGACCCATTACAAAACGCCATCGGCGAACCAGTGCCGACCACCGCAGAAGCGCCAGTTGAAACAACGGCTATAGCAACCCCACAAGCGAATGTGAGCGCGAGCACTAACCTTACGGCAAACCTCGCCTCCCTCATCGGTAAAAACATCGTCGATAAAAACCCCGAAGGGCCCGTGGGGGACAACCTTACCGTTATGGGTGCGGACGGCATGGCGGAAGCCGCAGTCACGGAGTCCATGAAGAGTTTTAATACCGCCTACTTCTTTCCTGAAATAACCCAAGCGGAGCTAACGGTGGACGACGCACAATCCACTACCGCATACCGCGCCGCAGCCGCGAGCATTACGGGAAAAACGGAATCGGAGCCTCCGCCGCCCATAGACGACCCCGTCGCAAGCCAGATGAAAATATTTGCGAAGCGTTACGAGGCGGAAGCGACATCCCTGCGCGCCCTCGCCGTGCCGCCGGCGCTCATTACGGAGTATACGCAGGCGATCCGCCGCGCGCTCGGCAAGCAGCGTATTTTCGAGGCGGTTGCGGATTATGAAAATGACCCGATCTACGCCATGCTCGCGCTCAAGTTACTGGAAACGATCAAATGAAACGCCGCTTCCTCGCCCCACTCGCTATAGCACTCGCCCTTATAAGCGCCTTGCCCGCGCTTCCCGTACAACAAGCGCACGCCCAATTCGGCGCAGAAACCGCCGTCGCCTTAGCAGCCGAAGCTATACAAGAAACCATAAAAAAACGCTTTTTCGACATGGTCGTTGACCAAATGGTCAACTGGATCCAAGGTGGCGGAAAGCCATTATTCATACAGGACTGGAACGCGTTCCTCGCGCAATACGGCAACATCGTAACAGGGGATATCCTCGCGGAAATGAAACTCGCCGGCATCTGCAAACCCTTCGGCATACAACTCCAAATCGCCGTGCTTCAGCCACCGCGTTTCTCCGGCCAAGTACGGTGCACCTTAGACCAAATAGTGCGTAATATGGCGGGCTTCTACGCCAACTTTTCAACCGGCGGCTTCGTGGCGTACCGCGAGCAATGGCAACCGCGAAACAACTTCTACGGGGGGCTTCTTCTTGCCATGGACGAAAAAGAAACGCGCATAGCCGATAAGCGCTTCGCCGCCAACCAGCAGGTGCAGGCCAACAACGGCTTTTTGGGCCAACAGAAGTGCGACGAATTCGGCCGCTGCTATATCGTGACACCGGGTATGCAGCTTGGCGCCGCCGCCGCGAAAGTAATCGGCGCCGACCTCGACTATATCGTTAATTCCAAGAGCATGGCGGCGTATATCGCCGCGATTTCAGACGCGCTTATAAACCGCGTCATACGCGAAGGCGTAAACGGCTTCCAGGGCGTGGTATCCGCGAACGCCCCGCAAATCGGCTACGTGCCCAGGCAACCGACGAACGCCGCGCCATGCTCAGGCCTTACGGGCGACGCCTTAAACGCCTGCCGCGCACTCGAAGGATACAAGGCGGGTAACGCGACCGCCGTAAAGGTGAGCTACATGGCGCAAATCGAAGATACCCTAACGCCCCTCTTAGCCGCACAGACGGACTTGCTCGCCCTGCAAACGACGCAGCAGACCCTCGTTAACAAAACGAGTGAACTTAATAATTGCCAAGCTGGCAGGGGAACGAGCGGCAGGGAGACCACCATAACCGCACTCGCCGTGGAACAAAAGGCGCTTGAGGATATTACGACAGCAATTAGCCAATTACAGCAAAATACGACACCTCTCACGAACGCCAAAAACACGCTCATGAACGAAACGAGCACCGACCTCGATGTGCTCGCGAGCTATATGACAGGCCCCGCGGGCGTAGGCCGCCTTATCAATAAGTCGCAAGCGGAGGCGTACGCCGCAAAAACTAAGGCAGACCGCGCTAGCCTTACGGCCCGTTCGGCAACGCGCCTACCCGAACTGCAAACGCTATTACAGAGATGCATAAGTTCCTAAAAACAATCCTTACGATAACGACAACCACCCTTCTTTTCGGGGCGGCGCTTTCAACGCATGCGCAAACGCAAGCACCGACAATAGGACAAGCAGCTGCTGGCGGAGCGATCAGTGCATTTACCGGCGGACTCATCCCCTCAAGCATCGCTATCCCGCTCGCGCAAACGGTGACCGGGTCCGGCACCGGACCGCTCATAAGCGGTATAGTCCCTAAGATCGCAGAGGCAGCTGCCGGCATCGGCGGGTCGTTCATCGGCTGGATCGGCCTCAAGGGTATCGGCTACGTGCTTTTTGCCGTCAGCTATATCGCCGGCTTCATCGGCTCAACGGCTTTCACGCTTGCGAGTGTCCTCGTTACGTTCGGTCTCTATCTCAATACCACTATCCTCGATAGCGAAGTCGTACAGCTCGGCTGGCGCTTCTGCCGCGACCTCGCGAACCTCGGGTTCACGATAGGCATCGTCGTAATCGCCTACGCCACCATGCTCGGCTACGAAAGCTACGGCATGAAGAACCTTATAAAGAACTTCATCCTCGCAGCGGTGCTCGTTAACTTCAGCTTCTCTATCGCGGGGTTCCTTATAGACATATCGAACATGCTCACTAACTTTTTCGTGAACGCCGCGCTCGGCGGAGGAGGTGTGGCGGGGTCATGGGAGGGTATGAAGCAATTTACCGAAACGCTCGCCTCGGCATTCAACCCCCAAAAGCTCCTCGTAACGAGCGACGGACTACAGGCATACGAATCACTCAAGGGCGACGGCATACTAGAAGGCATACTTTCCGTCTTTTTCGTCGCACTCTTCACCGCGTTCGCCGCGCTCGGCATGCTCATGGTGGGGCTCACAACCATATGGCGCTTCGCGCAGCTATCGGGGCTCATTATAGTAATGCCCCTCGCCATCCTCTGTTATTCCTTCCCCAATACGCGGAGCTACTACGGCAAGTGGTACGGAAAATTTACCTGCCAGCTAACATACCTGCCCGCCGCGACGTTTTCCATGTACATCGTCATTATGTTCGTGCAGATCAAGGCGCAGGTTGGGTTCGGGTCTTCGCAAGCTATCGACATTAATACGCTACTGAATTCATTCGAGCAGGCGAAGGGATTACCAGGGGGGCTCACCGCCACGAGAACGCTCTCGCTCATGGCAGCGCCCTTTCAAACCATTACGAATATGGTCCTCGTCCTCACCATGCTCTTTTTGGGAATCACCGAATCGCGAAACATCGGCTGCGCAGGCGGCGAAATCGCCCTCAAATGGGCGCAGGGATTAAAGGGCTGGGCAATAGGCGCGGCAACGGGCGCCCCCGCATGGGCGGGCCGCAAGTACTTGAGCGGCGGCGGAGACGGAACGAAAGAAAATAACCGCGGAAACCAACTTGCAGGATTCTTGCAACGCATTCCTCTCATTAGCCGCTTTGCGCCGCAAATCAATAAATTCGCCGCAGGGACGAGTAAGAATCTCGGCAACTTCGAAACCGAAGCTAAGGGCATGGGCGATGTACAACTAAGAAATGCTATTTATAATCCCGATATCAAGCTAAGTTCCGAACGCATGGCGGCCTTCGCGAAAGAAGGCGTTGCGCGCGGACTCCTGAACAACAGCGATGACGAAAAAAACGTATCGCAGGAAAAATTAGACGAATTCATTCCCGCCCTCAAACGCTACGGTTTTGTCGCGGATATATTAAAGAAGGCGCCTCACCTCTACAGCAAATTCGGCTTGAATATAGAAAAGGAGGGTGATGAATACGTCAACAAAGAAGACGGCAAGAAGTTTGATGATGCTATTAAAGCCTTTAAGCCAGAAGATGGGGATGACCTGCCAGTGGAGGCACTTGAGGACCTTGAGGTGGTGAGGCGCCTTTCTGGCGATCAACTAGCAAAACTACCGAAGAGCAAAGAGCATCGGGATGCGTTTTCAGACACCATCATCCGCCTACGGGAGAAAATAGGCAGTGCGGAATTCGATAAGTACATGGGGAAAACGTTTGCGAAAAAAGAAGCGGCAGCAGCACTAACCCCGCAACTGCTTGGTAATAAGGATGTTGTCCGCAATCTTACGAATGACCACTTAAAATACATCAGC
Source organism: uncultured Candidatus Saccharibacteria bacterium (assembly GCA_964436175.1). Lineage (GTDB taxonomy): Bacteria > Patescibacteriota > Minisyncoccia > UBA6257 > UBA11618 > CALRGO01. Next base: position 43,888 of record CAYTBX010000001.1, on the reverse strand, counting down.
GATGCCGACAAGGGAAAACAGCGGGATGAATTCCTTAAAACCATCGATAAAAAGGATGCTATTACCGGTGAATATATATTTACCGAAAAGGATCTTAGCGACTTCGCAAAGAAAAACTTTTCTAAGGAAAAAGATATATCTCTGATCCATCCGGATATCCTGCGTAATAAGCGCATATTCGGCAAGCTCCAAGGAATACATATCGGCCAACTCCAAAAAGAACCGGACACCGAACAGCAACGGGCTGTTCTTGAGACTTTACGAGATGAATACCTTAACGCATTCGCCGACCCAGCAACTCTTGCACGCCTTGATACACTTGCAGAGCCTATCGTAGAAAATACAACTAATTCAAGCTGGGCTATAGTCAGAATGCCCGAAGGCAAAGACGCCTTCCGCGTAATCGAAACGGATTATCGCTTGCGCAACCCCGACAAAGAAAAGCAAAAAGAGAAGAAAGAGCAGAAAGAGAAAACGGAAAAGCAAGAAACGAAAGTAAAAGAAAAAGGATGGTGGGAGGACGACGACAGAGGGAGCAATCCGCCGAGTGCCGGACCGCAGAAGCCTCCTCAAAATCCGCCCGCACCCCCCGATCCGGCTGCCGGAGGAGCGGCTGCGGCAGCACCGACATATACGTTGGCGCCACAACAACCGGCACAGCCAGTAACACCACCTCCCACAGCCACTCCGCAACCGAAGCCGGCAGCTAATAAACCTCAGTACACGGAACCCGAAGAAACGGAGCCAGCGAACTCAAAAGGCCCTGATATCGGAGCTACGATAGACGAAATGTTCAGAAAATCGGCTAAGCAAACCCAAAGTGAAACACCGGAAACGGCAAAAACTCCCCAAGCCGCAGATCTAAGCGAGGAGTATCTAGCGAGCCTGGAAGCTGCGACTAATCCACAACCCGAGACAAAGCCAGCAGGAACACCCGTAACGCCGCCCGAGCTCGATGTCCTCGTAAAACAGGAAAATGAACGGATTAAAACCGAAGGTAGGGGATGGCAGCCACCAGAACCGATCGATGCGGAATGGGAGCCGAAAAATAAAATAGAATACAAAGGACCTCTTGTGCCACCGGAACAAAAGCCCACGCCTATACCAGAGCCGATAAAGACCATGGTGGAGCGTGAACGAAATGTAAATGAAAACCAAATCAGCGTCATCCCGAAATTCATGCCGGCGGATCAACCGAAACGCATAGCCTACCAAGGACCTCTTACGCCCCCACCAACACCAGTAATCCCCGAACCGATACGGAGCTTCTTGCGGGACGAAAAGAATAAGAACGATAATCAATCAGGGCAGTCACGCGGAACTAACGGACAAAATCTATGACACTTGAACAAATCGCCCGTCTCTACGTCATATTCAAAACGCTCCAGCCGGAGATTAAGGAATGGATCGCTTCAGACGACACGAGTGCAATCATTAAAGCGATTGCCGCGCGCTTTATATTGTCCGACGAGCAGGAGCGCGTTCTACCCCTCTTAGTACTGCGCCTCGTGACGCAAGACCTGCCGCCGGAGAGCTTTAAGGCGGAGCTCGCGAAAGAAATGAACGCGGACGCAGACCTGGCTAAAAATATTACCGAGGCAATAGCGAAAGAAATAATAGAACCCATTGCCCCGGCACTTCGTTATGGCGGCGTGAACACGGCTCTTTTAGGATTCAACGCCCCGGCAACAGCGCCGCATCCGGCGAGCGAAGCAATGCCGCGCCCCATACCAGCGCCACAGCCACCGATACCCGCAAACCCCGTACAAGCGGCCACGGAAAACGCGCCCGAACCCACCCCCGCACCGGCAGCCGCGCAGCCCTTTATATTACACGAAGAGCCGCGCGCAGCAGTCGCACAAAGCGGGGCGAGATCCTTCAGCTACTCGCCACAGACGGATACGGGCGTGGAGAGCGCCGCTTCTCCGCGTGTCGTGATCGAGCGCGTAGTCCACTACAGCCAGTTACGCACGCCGCTTAACATTGCGGGTACAACAAGGAACGCACCCGAAGGGGATCGGACAAAGCCGAAGCTCCCGCAATCGAAGTGGTTCACCTGATACCATGCAATTTCAAGTACCCCAATACATAGACGTCGAGGACCGCATCGTAGGCCCCTTAACGCTCAAACAATTCTTTTATATCGCAGGGGGATTCCTCACGATATTCGTATCGTTCTTCATACTCGTGACATGGCTTTGGCTTATAACGTCGGTCTTTATAGGCACTGCCGCGCTCGCATTCGCGCTCGTAAAATACAACGGCAGGCCACTCATGACGGTAACGATTGCCGCTATCCGCTACTATACCGGCGGCCGCACGTATACATGGCAAAAAACGGACGGTGTAAAGAAGCAGGCGCCTACGGGATTACTCGCTCGGCTCGGGCTCGGCATGACAGCGGGGACGCGTCCGGTCGCGGGGCGCGAAACATCAGTCAACGGGTTTTTTAGCCGCAGCCTGCCGGCGCAAGACCGCGGGGAAATCGTACGCCGCACGGACGGCGACCGCGCGGTCGCTAAACGGATAGACTACAGATAGAATTAACGGTATGGCAGAAGAATCCCTCGCAACCCAAAACCTTCTCGAAGCGGAACGCATTGAGCGCAACTGCATAGTATTGCGGGACGGCGGCCTGCGTGCCGTGATACTCGTATCCGGCATGAACTTCGAGCTCCGCTCGGAGGACGAACAGAACGCCGCGATAGGCGCGTACCAGAATTTTTTGAACGGACTCGACTTCTCCGTGCAGATTTTCATACACTCCCGCAAAATAAATATCGACGGGTATATAAACGAACTTGCGGGCATAGAGCGCGGGGAGACCAACGACTTATTAAAAGGCCTCGTGAGTGGATATAAAGACTTCGTGGCGTCCCTCGTAGCAGACAACCCGATTATGGAAAAAACGTTCTTCGTGATCGTGCCGTACGACTCCGTATTACCCGCAAACCAACGCGCAATATTCGACGCCATCGCCGGATTCTTCAAGCGGAAAAAAGTAGATGACCCGACAGATACCGCAACACCACAAACCGAAGTGGGGCCTGCCCCGCGAAGCTCGCAGAGCGTAGTGGGGGATAGCGCCTTCGCCGCACTCGCACAGCGCACCGAACAAGTGGCGAGCGGTCTGTCCCAGATAGGCCTCCGCGCCGTGCCGCTCGAAGAAGACGAGCTCGCGGAATTATTATACAACCTCTACAACCCCGAAACAGTAGAACGCCACGTCATCCCGCAAGAATAACATCATGAAAAAAGATCTCGCAGATATCATCGCCCCGCCGGAAATTACGATAGCGCCGGACCACATGAAGGTAGGGAAGAAGTTCGCCCGCACGGTTTTCGTTTCCAACTACCCGCGCTACCTTTCTACCGGCTGGCTCAGCCCAATCGTTAACGCACCAGAACTCATGGACGTAAGCATCTTCATGCATCCGGCAGATACCGCAGAAACCCTAAAAAAACTGAAAAGAAAAACTGCGCAGATCGAAGCACAGCTGATGGACCAAGAAGAAAAGGGGTTAGTGCGTAACCCCTTACTCGAAACCGCATACCAAGACGTGGAAGGTCTGCGCGACTCGCTCCAGCAGGCGCGCGAACGCCTCTTTATGGTCGGCCTCTATATAACGTTCTATGCCGACACCCTAAAGGATCTAGAAATACTCGAGGGCCGTATCGTGAATATGCTCGAAACTCGGCTGGTGTATGCGAAGCAGGCAACCTTCGAGCAAATGGAGGGCTGGAACTCCACGCTCCCCATAGCCGCGGACCGGCTCGCAGTACATACGCCGATGAACTCCGGCCCCGCGTCGTCTTTATTCCCATTCGTCGCAACCGACCTTACGGGTGACACGGGGATACTCTACGGCGTAAACCGCACGGATAACACGCTCGTGATATTCGACCGCTTCAGCCTTGAGAATGCGAACATGGTTATATTCTCCAAGTCCGGCGGCGGCAAGTCGTATGCCGCCAAACTCGAGGCACTCCGCTTAATGATGACAGGGGTGGACGTGATAATCATCGACCCCGAACACGAATACAAAGCGCTTGCCGAGTCCGTTGGCGGCAGTTTCGTGAATGTCTCTCTAGCCTCAACCGAACATATTAATCCGTTCGACATACCGAACGTCCCCGAAGACGAAAGCGACGACGACGCCCTGAAGTCGCACGTCGTCACTGTAGCCGGCCTCGTAAAGATGATGGTGGGGGAGATAACGCCTGAAGAGGAGGCAATGCTCGACCGCGGCATCACAGAGACCTACGCACTAAAAGACATCGTCCCTGGTAAAGACTTTTCCAAAAAAACTGCACCCGTACTCGCGGATCTGAAGACCGTCCTCGAAAGCATGGAGGGCGGTAAGTCCATCGCTGAACGCCTGTACCGCTTCACGGAGGGTAGCTATTCGGGCTTCACGAATTTCCCCACAAACGTTGACCTCGGTAACCGGCTCATCGTCTTTTCCCTTCGCGACCTCGAAGAAGGCCTGCGGCCTATCGCTATGTACCTCGTACTCAACTTCATATGGAACGTCGTGCGCGGAAAGATAAAAAAACGCGTCATGATCGTCGACGAAGCGTGGTGGCTCATGCGCTACCCCGAGGGCGCCCTATTCCTCTTCGGGCTCGTAAAGCGCGCACGTAAATACTACTTGGGCGTAACGACCATCACGCAGGACGTCGAAGACTTTCTTTTATCGCCCTACGGCCGCCCTATTATTACGAACTCCTCGCTCCAGCTACTCCTTAAACAATCGCCCGCGATGATGGACGTGCTCCAAAAGACGTTCAACCTATCCGAAGGGGAGAAGAGCCTACTTCTCGAAACGCCTGTGGGGCAGGGGCTCTTTTTCGCGGGCACGAAGCATGCCGTCATCCAAGTGCTCGCGTCATCACCCGAAGACAAAGTAATAACCACGAACCCGAAAGACGCCGCATGGAAGAAATAACGGAGCAACCTAAAATAAACGGTATCGAAGGAGCCGTTATGGTCGGCGTATGCATTCTCTTCGACATCGCGGACTTTTTTGCCACATTTCTCGACGCGCTGTTCGGCGTAGGGGAGCTCGTTAAATTTTTTATTAACATTGCTGCTTCCGTAGTGCTCTGGCTGTGGGCTACTATGAAAGGAGTGGGCGCCGAACGTACGCTCGTGGGAAATCTCTTCGAATTCGTTCCGATAATGAATACGCTCCCGATACGGACGATAGCGATGCTCGCGACCATATGGCTCGACCGACACCCCAAACAGGCAGCCATAGCGGAAAGCATTACACCCGCAATAAAAAATCCGAGACGCGCCATGAGCAAACGGGCGCTTGCCGCGAAAGCCGCAAAAACAACGCAGGCCGTATAAACTACGCCATGAAAATAATCCAAAAAACGATACTGGTATTCGGGATACTCCTGCCGGGGTTCTCATATGCCACGCCGGAGCTTATCGTTACGTGGAAGGCCTCGTCGTACGCCCCCGTCGCGTATGCCGGCAAGGCGCTGCCGGTTGCGGGCACCGCGATCAACCTCTCGGCAATCCTCGTGGATAAAGGCAAGGTCATAAGCCTCGCCCCGTACGACATCAATTGGTATGCGGGCGAAGACCGCATCGCGGGCGGCAAGGGAGTCGCAAGCGCGCGCACGGCAGCGCCCGTCACGGGGCAAGACTTTCTCGAGCTGCGCGTAAACGTAGGGAAGTATGAAAATCAGCCGCTCGACGCATTCATCACTATCCCTGTGGTGCGCCCAGAAATCCTTATACGAAAAAAGGAGGGCACGAAACCGCAAGAGTTTTCTATAATTCCCTATTTCTGGAATATCCTAAGCGAAAGCGGGCTTACGGTCACATGGGAGGATAACGGAGATACCGTAACCGCGAGCGCGGAAAATAAAAAAAATCCAATGGAATTCGCACGCATGACCGCACCAAAATAATGAAACGGATACTTACGGCATTATTACTATTCTACGGCCTCGTAATTGGGGCTACAGCCTACGCACAGTCGCAATATGACTCCAACTTTGTCGGACCAAGGCAAGAAGATCCCTTTACGCAATACGGATCCACAGCGACCGAACGGTGCGGCCCCCAATTCAACGGCGATTACATATTATGTGAATCGTTAGGCGGGCTCGTACAGCAACGGCAAACCAACTTCGCCGCATTCCTTCAAGAGATGTATAATCTCGCCTTCATTCTCGCCGGCACCGTAGCTTTCGTGCGCATCGTCTACGGGGGAGTACTCTATAGCTGGAGCGGCGTCATAGACCAGAAAAAGAAGGCGATGGGGATATTCTGGAACGTCGCGACTGGCATGGCGCTCCTTATGGGATCGTACGCAGTTTTGAATACTATTAACCCCGCGCTCACTATTCTCGCCCTGCCGAACGTTACGATGATAAGACCGCAAAAAGCAGCGGACCAAGCACCTTCAAATACTGCTAGAAATCCTTATGCGCCATCAACAGATGATCTCTCCCCCGAACAAACAAAGATGTTAGACGATATCGAAAACAATAGAACTCTTACCGAAGATATCATCAGCACAATCGAAGAAACGCCCGCAGAAAAAAGGAGTGCGGAGGAAAACAAGCGCCTTGCTACGCTTAAAAAAAACCTATCCTCACTTGAGGCTCAATCAAAAAATCTGAAACCCCAGCCGGGAAGCGGAGACAATCTTCTTCGTGATATGTACCAAATGAATCTGGATCAAATGAAGCCGGCAAGCAAACCGACATCTTCCTATGAAATAGAATCGCTGAATATCCAGATTAAAAAACTAGAGACGAAAAAGGCCGCTGCAGATGCGCCGAAGAGCTGGTATTCGTTTAGTAATACGACATTTGGAACATCGGAAGCACTCCAACTCCAAGACCTCCAACAAAAAAGGAGTGGTCTAATAGAGCAGTTGAACGCGAAAAATAAACAATGAGTAAGTGGCTTTTCATATCCGTAACCGTCGTACTCGTGGCGCTTTTCGGCACGGTGGCGTATTACGGCATGCAGGCACTCGAACCGCATACGTACGTTCCACCTACGGAGGGAGCAGTAACTGAAACACCTGAGGCAAACACGCCTATTACGTCGCTTTCTTTACCGAACCTCCCCGGACTACCGGAGAAAAAACCGATGCCCGTTTCTTTGGATGAAATTTCAGCCGACCCCGTAAAAGTTTTAAATACCGAAGAACAGCTCGCATACCTCGCCACTTCTACGATCCGTGAATTAAATCCCGAAAAACTCTTTTTCGCGCCGAAAGATAGTCGCTCATACCCCTACGGCAAAAACGATACGTTTATAATCGAGCGGCCGTCGAACCTCGTGCGAACATCTTTATGGACTATCAATACGGCAACGAAGACTGTTTCGCGCGTGGCAGGGCCGGCCTTCGGCCTTATGGCACGCTGGTCTAAAAACGGCCGCTATGTTTTTACCATGAGCGCGGATCAAGCCGGAGCGCTCACGCTTTCTTTTATTGATACGAAAACGAAGACAACGACCCCGCTCCGCATAGCTACGCTGCCGTCCAAATGTTTCATTATGGATACTGGCCCCGTAATGTACTGCGGTGTGCCGCAGGGTGCGCCCGAGGGAGTAACCCTGCCGGACGATTACCTCAAAAACAAGTTCGTCTCGACCGACCGCATCATGAAGATAGATTTTAAAACCCCTAAGGTAACGGAACTCTGGAGCGGAACATCGGAATCCCTCGACATCCAAAACCCCGCCCTCATGGGAAACGTATTATTCTTCACCAACAAAACCGACGACTCCGTCTGGAAGCTGGCGTTATAATTACTTGACATAATAGCACTAAAAGTGCTATATTATATTCAGCATTCACAAGATTGTCTTGTGTCTGAAGCGGATAATTTTCCGCACAATCCAATCAAGGGAGACTTGCCATGAAATGGCTAAAACAGTGGATGGCGTCGTTCGCCGCTTGGCGACTCGACTACCGTAAGCGGCACACGCCGTTGCACCCGAAATTCCGGCTACGCGCAGAGATGGGCGGCGTCATCTGGTATCAGAACCAGTATGTCGGCGGCCCCCTCCAGCCGGAGTACAAAGTCTGCTTCACTTTCAGCGATCCGAAAGAAATGGACGGCTGTACGTTCCTGTGCAAGATCGCCTTACACAAGGACGCGGCGGGAAAGTATTTCGGCGTGGCATATCCGCGCCGGCACGACCAACTGCAAGCGATCATCAACTGGTCGGCCAAGTTCGAATCCCCGCAACTGTTCACCTATAGCGGCAGATTTCTCCAAAACTTGCCCGCACGCGCAGCCTCGGGAGAAATCGTTCCCGAAAACTGCTCCGTGGATTGCGGCCACAAAACCTTCCATTACTGCGCTGAATTCGGAACGCATTGCGACAAGCATTGCATCTGCGCATGCCCGGCATGCGTATCCGACAGGCTCGCACCGGCCCCACTAGGCCCGTTCGGCGGGAAAATCCTACCCGGAGCAGTAGTGTTCGGAAACCTCGAAATCTCTTAGCCCCGCACGCAAAAAGAAGCCCCGCTTCGTTTGCGTGCGGGGCTTCTTTTTTTTTAATTTTGGAAAAATATCGACATTCGGGAAAGACGGCGTGGACGTGTTTTGAGGAACATCTCGGAGCCCTAATAGCTCAGGGTAATTCGCCTTTTAGCGAATTTATTAGGGTGAGAGCGAATGCCTTTTTTCCGCAGGAGAAAAAGAGCATGTTTCCGAAAAGCACGTGCGCGCCGGCTTACTAAGCACTGCATGAATAAAACAAAAAAACGGCGTTCGCCGTTTTTTTAACTAACCACTAAAAACTATAAACTAATAACTCGCTAAAGTAGCGGCTTAACAATCACGCGCCTATCGCGCTTATCGCCCAAGCTTTCCGTCTTTACGTCCGGGCGAGTGGCGAGCTCCGTGTGCACCAAACGGCGCTCGTAGGCATTCATTGGGGGGAGCTGCACGTCCGCCTTCGTTATTAAAACTTTCCGGGCTGCCGCCTTCGCGATTTCCACAATCAAATGCTCCCGCTCCTTACGGTAGTTATTCACGTCCACGTATACCATGCCGTGCACGCCCGCCTTGCGGCCGATGGTACGCGCAATGAAGCCGAGGTCGGCAACGAGGCGGGGGATCCACTCCTTAAGCCATTCGCCCTCATCCAAAAATATCGAAAATCGCGCGCCCGCGGGGTCGAGCTCGACAACGGGGCCGGAAAATCCGGCTACCCGCAAAAGTTCGTTAAGAGCTTGTTTAATATGTTCCATAAGATAATCAGGATTTAGGAAAACGCCGTTCCACGTGCAGCTGCTGAGCTATCGAGAAAAGCGTCGTCGTTACCCAGTAGATGCCGATAGCGGCAGGGAGCGACCATAAGACCGCGACGGTGATAACGGGCCCGATCATCACCATATTGCGCGCCGTCTGCGCCGCGGGACTTTTATCGTCCTTATTGCCAGCCATACTCATTACGCCCAGTAAATACTGCAGAAGCGCCGCAATGACAACCAAAAGGATACTCCGCTCGTCGAGCGTTATCAATCCTAAAAACGATTGCGAAAGCTCCGGTAGAGGCATAAGAAAAACTTGGTAGAGGGCGATCAATATCGGCAACTGGACGAAGATAAGCCCAAGACTCATCAAGGGGTTTACGCCATGTTCCTTATAGAGCGCCATCAAGGCTTTACCCTGCTCTTCGCGATTACCTTTATACTTCGTCTGAATGTCTTGAATATGCGGCTGGATCCTTTTTAAGACGTGCTGCTGTTTAAGACTCTTATAGAAGAGGGGGTAGAGCACCAAGCGCACGATAACGGTAAGTAAAATAATCGCGGACCCGAGGTCGCCGAACGTCACGTTCGCGTGCAAAAAAAGCAGCAGCGCGAGGAGCGGATCAATTAAGAGAAGATGGAATAAGTTCGTCATGCCATTGTTTAGCTTCGTATGCCGCAGCCGCCGGATGCGCAATTACGAGATAATCGGCAACCGGCCACGCGGCCATAGCTTGCTGCACCGCCGTAAACGCCATGCGGCGGATTTTATTCCTGCCCACGGCAGACTTCGCAACACGCCGCCCGACGACTATGCCGAAACGAGCGTAGGGGAAACAAGCCTTAAAGATTTTTACCGTAAACGCGGGCTTGCGCACCGTGCGGCCGTGGCGCAAAAGCGCCTCCTGCACCGGCAGGCGGTTCTTCTTAGCGAGCATGCACCGCGGTAACCGCGAGAGATTTCCTTCCCTTACGGCGGCGCTTGGTTATAACGCGCGCGCCCATAGAAGAAGACATACGCTTCAAAAAACCGTGCGTCCTGCGGCGCTTTTTCTTGTGCGGATTGTAGGTTTGACTCATGCGGCCATTATAGCAGATTCGGACCCGCTTATCAACACGTTTTTTCCGTTACGTCATTATTGACAGGGAAGTGCCCGACTCTACAATGAGTACCATGGATTGCAACGAGCTTTGGCAGAAAGTACTCGGCGAAGTCGAGTTGCAAATATCGCGACCTAATTTCATAACGTGGTTTAAGAATAGTTCTATTCTGGAAAAAAAAGACGGCACGGTTACCGTCGGACTGCCGAATAATTTCGCCCGCGAGTGGGTAGAAAATAAATATCACAACACGATCTTCGGTACGCTCCGTACAATCGACAGTGGTATACGCAAAGTAGAATATATTCTTACGAAAGATTCCGCGAAGCTCGCTCACGGCGCAAAAAAAGCGAGCGGTGACCGGCCGTACACCGACTCTTCTTCGCAGCTGGCGTTCAACGAGCTCATTATCGACCCGAACACCAACCTTAATCCGCACCACACGCTTAATTCCTTCATCGTGGGGTCGTCCAACGAAATGGCGTATGCCGCGGCGACGGGAATCATTAAAGAAATAGGTACTAAATACAATCCGCTCTTTATATATGGCGGTGTTGGTGTGGGTAAAACCCACTTAATGCAGGCCTTAGGCAACGAAGTGGTAAAGCTCTACCACAGCAAAGTCCGCGCACGGTACGTGACGTCAGAAAAATTCACAAACGATGTCATCTGGGCGATGAAGAATAAGCGCATGGATTCGATTAAGGAAAAGTACCGCGCAATCGACGTCCTTATCATCGACGATATTCAGTTCATCGCCGGTAAGGCGCGTACCGAAGAAGAATTCTTTCACACATTCAACGCACTCTACGAAGAGCGTAAACAGATCATCATATCATCGGACCGTTCGCCGAAGTTTATCCCTATACTCGAAGAACGCCTGCGCTCGCGGTTCGAAGGGGGGATGATAGTCGATATCGGCTACCCCGATTTCGAACTTAAGGCGGCCGTGCTCCGTGCCAAGCTCGCGGAGAAAAAGGCCGAGCTATCTGACGAAGTAATCGCCGAAATCGTAAATAAAGTTAAAAAGGGATTCCGCGAGCTCGAAGGAATATTAAACCGGATACTTTTTTACCAGCAGGTTAAAAATCTCATCATAACGCCAAAACTCGCCGAGCAAATTATCGCCGAAGTCATAAAGACCCCGCAGAAAAATATCCACCCCGACGTCATAATCCAAACCGTTTCGGATTTCTTCGAAGTACCGACGGCGGACATTATGAGCCATTCGCGCAAGCAACAGGTTGTGGAGCCCCGCCAGATTGCCATTTATCTCCTGCGCGATATCCTCGACCTCTCATACCCCTTTATTGGTGAAAAACTAGGCAAGCGCGACCACACGACCGTACTCTACGCGTACGAGAAAATATCGCAGGAAATGACGCGCAACCAGACGCTTAGCCAAAAAATACTTTCTATCAGGGAAATGCTGAATAAAGCGTATGTATAACCTGTGGATAATGTACGGATAACATGTTGCCAAACAACCACATACTTCGCATGATTACCATAGTCCGCAAAAGTTATCCCCGCAGCAACCGCGAAATAATCCACAGGAAGACTATGCGAATAACACCACTATATACAAGAGAAAAAGAAGTTATCCACCTATCCGACTCGCTTACTACTACTACTAACTATATATAAAGAGAATATATGAAACTGATACTCTTCCGTGACAACCTAAAAAACGGACTGTTAGCTGCCGAACGAGCGGTAGCTGATTCGTCTAACTTACCGATATTGAAAAACGTACTCGTGCGTACGGTAGGTACGAAGATCCAACTTACAACCACAAACCTCGAGCTCGCTATAACGAAGCTCATATCGGGGAAGATCACGGAAGAGGGGGCCTTATCCGTCCCATTCGCTACTTTTTACAGCATCGTAAATAATACGGCGCACGACCGCATTAATCTCGAAAGCGAGGGGTCCAGCTTCGTTGTGAAGACCGATAATTACGAGGCGAAGATGCAGGGGGCGGCAGCCGAGGATTTCCCCCTTATTCCGCGCATGGCGGATGGGGGCGCATATATGGAAATAGATCCTGTCGTTTTTCAAGATGCCTTACAGCAGGTAATAAGCGCGGCGCATATCTCGGATATTCGTCCGGAAATCAGCGGCGTGCTGTTCGACTTCCAGATGACGGTATTAAAGCTCGTCGCCACCGACAGTTTCCGCTTAGCGGAGAAGATCGTCGACGGAAATAAATTCAAGCATACGTTCGAGGCCGGATTTCGGGCCATAGTGCCGCTCCGTACTGCGCAGGAGCTCTTACGGGTTATATCGCGCACCGCGCCCCTCCTGGTGCATTGTGACGGCAACCAGATGCTCTTTAAATCCGACGACGTGGAGGTGATGTCGCGCCTTATCGACGGCACGTATCCCGATTACGAACAAATCATCCCGAAAGACGCTGAGACGGAGGTCTCGCTCGACCGCGCACACCTTATGAACGCCGTAAAATTAGTAAGTAATTTTAGCGGTAAAACGAACGACGTGCGCCTTTCAACCGATGCGGAGGGGAAGACGGTTACCGTCCATTCGGTTAACCAATTCCTCGGCGAAAACAAATACCTCATCCCTGCGCGCGTTACGGGTACGCAGATAGCGGATATTCCCTTTAACTGGCGGTATCTTTTAGATGGCTTGAAGTCGATGCAGGGGGAGTCCGTTGTCTTAAAACTGAACGGCAGTAACCGTCCGGCGATGATTAGGCCTGCGGACGATTCTTCGTTCCTCTATATCGTGATGCCGATCAGGGTCTGATCGTAGCTCTGCTTCATTATCGCCTGAAAATAACTATTTCTTTCGATTCGAGTATTCCTTGTGCACCGAAGATTTTTACCGCGAACTTATTCTGGGCTTCCAGCGGTGCGGCTACCGTTACCGAGTAGTCGTAGCTCTTGTTCGGGGGTACGGCGTCTTTCCGTACGAGTACGTCGTTTAAGTATGTTTCGATTCCCATAATATCCGCCGCCGCTGTTAATCGCGCGTTTACCGTAAACGGGGATTGCATAACGAAGTCACCGTTTTTGATATTTATGAGTTCGATTCCGGACGCGGACGGGGTGTTCATGCCGCCGCGATTCATAAGAAAATCCGGATGCGCGTTAAGCCAGCTGATTATACCCTCTTCCCAATTCTTGAATTGCGAGTCGGCTTGCGGGTTCTGCGGCGGGGCCCCTAGCGGATCCTTCTTGTTTACGTAGTAGAGGATGGTATGCACTTCGTTATTCACCATATATTCGCCATTCAATACTGGCTTATCGGTAATCGTCGCGTTCGGGCGGGGGAATGGCTCGAAGGGGGCATTCTTCAAAGCTTCTTTCATGAAGGCGCTCCAGATGGGTACGGCTGCTAAGATACTGCCGCCGCTTTGTTGTAGGGGCGTATTGTCGTTATTACCGGCCCAGACGCCGACGACGAGGGATGGGGTGTAGCCGAAGGTCCACGCGTCGCGGTAGTCGTTCGTAGTACCGGTTTTCATCGCTACTTCATGGTTAGGGAATATAGTAAGGCCCATACTGCTTTGGAATAGCGGCGACCGCGCGGCGGTGTCTGAGAGTATATCGTTCACCATGCGGACGTACCCGCTGTTTACGACTTGTTCTTTTGCGTCCTTGTACGACTCGAGCGTTTTACCATTCTTATCTTCCACGGAGAGTATTGTCGCTTGTTCGTGCAATACGCCGTCTTGGCTTAAGACGGAATACGCCTTAATCATATCGATAAGCTTTACTTCGCCGCCGCCCAAGGCAAGCGTGAGGCCGTAACGGTTGCGTTCGCTTAATGTCGATATACCCATAGCACGCACGAGCGTAAGTACGTTGTCGATACCCGTGAGGTAGAGCGTTTTTACGGACGTGACGTTTACGGATTGTGCGAGTGAGTTCCTCATCGATACCGGCCCGCGGAACTGGTGGTCGAAGTTCTGCGGCTTGTAGCTCCGGTCGGCAACGCCCGTTGTATCAAATTCCGTCTCCGCGTCGAAGAGGACGGTATCGGGAGAAAACCCTTTTTTAAAGGCGGCGAGGTATGCAAATGGCTTTATAGACGAGCCGGGTTGGCGGAGTCCTTGCGAGGCGACGTCGAAGTTGCCATCTATCGCTTCGTCGAAATAGCCGCGCGACCCCACGAGCGCGAGTACTTGGCCGGTTTCCGAGTCGGCTGCCACGAGCGCCGCATTCGTTCCTTTATATAATTCGGTATTACGCCTCGCGCCGTCCGCTACTGCCTTTTCCGCCGCCTGCTGCAGCGCCCAGTCGAGCGTCGTCGTGACTTTAAGACCGCCCGTACGCATGAAGTCATCGCCGTAGGCGTTCGAAAGGTATTCCTGCACGAGCATTACGAAGTGCGGAGCCTTAATGTTGGTGAATTGCGGAAGGAATATAATTTCTTCCTTAAGGGCTTTATTTTTTTGTTCCTCGGTTAAGAACCCTGCTTCCGTCATCTGGCCTATCGTGCGGTCTTTGCGTGCCATGAGGTCCGCTACGTGCGTTCCCCAGGGGGAGTAATAACTCGGTGCCTTAGGGAGGCTCGCAAGGAGGGCGGTTTCCGCCACCGTAAGTTCCATGGCGCTCTTGCCGAAGTACGTCTTCGATGCCGCCTCGATGCCGTACGCATTCGCGCCGTAGGGGATCTGGTTAAGGTAGAGGTTTAAGATTTCGTCTTTCGAATACCGCCTTTCGAGGTTGTACGCTATGACGAGTTCCTTAATCTTACGGGATATAGTTCTGTCGTCCGTAAGGAACGCCTTCTTCGCAAGCTGTTGGGTAATCGTCGAGCCTCCCTGCACGACGCCGACGTTCCGTATATTTGTGAGCATTGCCCGTGCGATACCTTTCCAGTCGATGGCGGCATGGTTATAGAAATTACGGTCTTCGACCGCGATCGTTGCATTGCGTACTATGTCGGGAATCTGGTCGGGAGTAACGACCGTGCGGCGCTGTTCGCCATAGAGTTCGTATAAAAGTACTTTACCGGTGCGGTCGTAGAGCTTTGTCGATTCGGCGATACGGTTCTGCGAAAGGAGCGTTACGTCGGGGACGGATCGCACGACGGCTACGGCATAAAGCGCGCCCGCAAAAAGGGCAGCGACAGCTCCTATAAGAGCTGGCTTATATGCCTTCTTTAAAAAAGGTTTGAATTTTATTTTCATATTCATATATGTATTTCGCAATCACGAACAAAACGTCCTGCATACCAGTATACCGCATGCAGGACGCTTCTTAATCGTTGTAGGAGGGACTATATTTCCTCTTCGTCGTCATCATCATCCTCGTCGTCGTCGGTCTCGTCGAGATCATCGTCCGCTTCGTCGAGATCATCGTCGTTTTCCAAATCGTCTTCGAGGCCGTCAACGTCATCAAGTCCGTCCACGTTCACGAAGTATTCGGTAGGGCAGACAGGGGTAGTAATTCCAGTAATAAATTCCATAAAATAACGCTCTATAACGACCTTTTGGGGGAAGTATATACGAGTACTCTGTAGTGTCAAGAAGTTTTATCTATGCGGTGCATCCCTGCAGCGGCTATAGCTATAGCGAGCGCGTCCGTCGCGTCGTCGAGGATACGGAGCGGGGGCACGTTAAGGATCATCGCGACCATTCGCGCTACCGCTTTTTTATCCGCACCGCCGTAATTCGTCGTCGCGACTTTCACCTGCTGGGGAGTGAATTCGTAAACGGGCGCGCACGCACTTGAAAGATGTAATAAGAGTCCGCGTGCTTGCGCTACTTCGATGCCTGTTTTCACGTTCTTAGAGAAAAATAGCTTTTCGATGCCGATAGCATCGGGCTTGGATTCCGCAATAAGTTTTTTGAATTCGGTTGCGAGCGCGTTCAATTTTTCCGCCGCCTCGCCTTTGGGGATTTCGACAACTCCGGTTTTAATAAGGGAGAGTACTGATCCCTTTTTTTCTATCAGGCCGAAACCGATGCGCGAACTACCAGGGTCGATGCCGAGGATGCGGACGGAGGCGCTAGGCATTAGGCTCTAGGCGCTAGGTTGGTAAAAACAGACTGCACATCGTCGCGGTCATCGAGAAGGTCTTCCAGTTTTTCCATTACTGCACGGTCTTCATCACTTCCCTCGAGAGGAAACTTCGCTTCTGTTCCGTCGAACGCCCAGCGTACGCTGCCTATTTCGCCGAGTTTGCCACCGTTCTTTTCAAGGAGGTGGCGCACTTCGTTAACCGTGCGGGTAGTACTGTCAGTGATTGTATTGATAAGGATTGCGATACCGTTCGGACCGTATGCTTCGAGTGTCATTTCTTCTAGTGCGTCGGTATCCTGTGTTTTTTGTATTGCACGTTCGATATTTTCGTTCGGCACCGTGTTTGCTCGTGCTTCTTCTATAAGGCTCCGCAGGCGGGGATTAAAAGCGGGGTTTGGTTCGCCGCGCGCGGCTATCGTAATAGCCTTTAGTATCTTCGAGAAAACAACGCTCTTTTTCTTGTCGGTCGCGCCCTTCTGGTGTTTTATCTGGGACCACTTATTATGTCCGGACATATATACGGAGGGTACGGCATTTAAAAATATAAAAAAAGCTCCTCGATCTGGATTATCGAAGTTGGCAATGCTACCGTAATGCATATATATGTCCCTTATAGACGAACAGTTGGCGCGGCTTGCGCGCGAGCACGAGGAGCGCGGTGAGAAGCGCGAGGCCGAGCGCCGTGCGGCATCGGCTCCACAGGCAGAAGTTGCGGGTGTGATAAGCGTTTCACCGGAACGCGAGCAGGAACTCGCGCCGAGCATGGCGACATTTGCGGACGTGAAGGCCGCTTTCGCATCGTTCGATTTCGAAAACGGCCTCATCGCCTCGTTTATGGAATTACTTCTGCTCGCAGGTGTGCGCTTGCGCGCCTCGGACATCCACATGGAGCCGCAGGAAGCTTCGGTTCTTATGCGCTTGCGCATCGACGGCATAATGAACGATGCGGGTTCGGTGCCGTTGTCGTACTACAAAATGCTTTCGTCGCGTATCAAGCTTCTTTCCCGCATGAAGCTGAATGCGGACAAGCCGCAGGATGGGCGGTTCTCGGTACGCACCGAAAACGCCCAGATTGAAGTGCGCGTTTCTTCCGTCCCTGCGCAGTACGGCGAAACGCTTGTTATGCGTCTCTTAGACCCTGCGGCGCTCCAAACGGATATCGGTTCCTTAGGGTTGCGGCAAGACGACTTCGCTATCGTCATGCGTGAGCTCAGCGTCCCGAACGGCATGATCTTAAACACCGGTCCTACGGGCTCAGGTAAGACGACGACGCTCTACTCGTTCCTTAAGAAGGTCGCGCAGCCGGGCAATAAGGTCGTCACTATTGAAGACCCCATAGAATACGCGGTCGCGGGTATCGAGCAGACGCAGGTGGACGAGGATAAGGGGTATTCCTTCGCGACGGGGCTCCGCGCCATCGTGCGGCAGGATCCGGATATTATCCTTGTGGGCGAAATCCGCGATGCGGAAACGGCTGGCATCGGCATGCAGGCCGCGCTTACGGGTCACCAAGTTTTTTCTACGGTACACGCCAACGACGCGGCGGGCGCAATACCGCGTCTAAGCGACATGGGTGTGCAAAAAGAGACTATCGGTCCGGCTATTAACCTTATAATGGGCCAGCGCTTGGTACGGCGACTGTGCGAAAAATGCAAAAAGCCCGCAGGTGTGGACGCGGGGCTTGTGGAAAAAATAAAAAACTATTTAACATTGCTTCCCGCGCGGGTTTCCCGCGAAGGGCTTTCGGCTGAGGGGCTATGCGACCCGGTGGGGTGCACGGCATGTGACGGCGCGGGTTATCGCGGCCGCATCGCTATCTTCGAGCTCTTTCCCGTAAATGCAGATGCGGAAAAAATAATAGCCGCCGGTACGGGTGCGGGGGATTTATACGCCTTCGCTGTCGCACGCGGTATGGTTACAATGCAACAGGATGGCATTATAAAAGCCCTCCATGGTATAACGACGGTAGCCGAAATCGAGGCTGCGACGGGGTTAATTGCTTTCTAAGAAAACTATAACGAAAAAATAGTGATCTGCGGGCGTTGTCTCGTTGAGCCGAGAACTATAGAAATCTTTTTCACGAGGGAAAAAGGTTAGAACGATTTCGAGGAGAGATCCAGCCGGAGCCAGACCATCCGTATACTAAAAATTGTTCTTTCCAGACTTGCGTCTGGGTCGCCCGCAGATCACTATTCTCAAGGGTGAACAGCCAACAGTATAGCATACCCAATTTCAATTTGTCAAGCACCACCGTGGATAACCAAAAAGAGCATCTTACCGTTGACTCCGCCCTCCGTCCCTCTGGGTGGGGTGATTACGTCGGCCAAGACAAGATTAAAGAGAATCTACGCGTCATTTTGGCGGCTGCTAAGGCCCGCAACGAGGCGTGTGATCATCTTCTTTTTTACGGGCAGGCTGGCTTAGGAAAGACTACTTTGGCACACCTCGTAACGAACGAACTCGGGTGCGGGCTAAAGGTTACGTCCGGCCCCGCGCTCGAAAAGATGGGGGACTTAGCGGCGGTGCTTAGCAACCTCGAAGAGCGTGATGTTTTATTTATCGACGAGGCGCACCGTATTAATAAAAACATTGAAGAAGTTTTATATCCCGCCATGGAAAGCCGTAAGCTCAACTTGATAATCGGCAAGGGGCCGGGCGCACGTACGGTTTCACTCGACTTACCGGCGTTTACGGTAATCGCGGCAACCACGCGCGTACATCTTATCTCTGGCCCATTACGGTCCCGCTTTGGGGCTTCGTTTAAGCTCGACTATTACGATAATCCGGCAATCGAGCAGATTGTGCGCCGCTCGGCGGGGATTTTGGAAATGAATTTAGACGATGCGGCAATCGCGCGGGTCGCCCTCGCTTCGCGCTTTACCCCACGTGCGGCAAACCGATTATTAAAGCGCGTGCGCGACTATGCCGAGGTGCACGGCGCGAAAACGATTACGGATGACGTGGTAAAAAAGACGTTCGATATGTTGGATATTGATCCATTGGGCTTAGAGCTGCTCGATAGGCGCTACATGGAATTGATTATTAAAAAATTCAACGGCGGGCCGGTTGGTATTAATTCCGTGGCGGCCGCAATGAACGACAATGCGGAAAATATCGAGGAAGTAGTCGAGCCGTTTCTTATCATGCTCGGGTTTTTACACCGCACATCCGCTGGCCGCGTGGTAACGCCCGAAGGCTACGCGCACTTGGGAATGCCCGCGCCCCAAAGCAGGCTTATATAAGATGACTATAGAAGAAACTCAAAAATACGCGGAAGAATTGGTGGCGTCCGTGTCGCGAGATAAACGGGTGTTCGCGCTCGTGGGGGATTTAGGGGTGGGCAAGACTACGTTTTCGCGTTTCTTTTTGCGTGCATTAGGCGTTACGGAGCCGGTTACGAGTCCGACCTTCGTTATTATGAAAAACTATTCTGTGGTGCATCCGTATTTTACCCGCGCGTGCCATGTGGATTGCTACCGCTTAAAAAATCCGGAAGAAATGACAGCGCTCGGTTTCGCCCAGATTCTTACGGACGAAAAGACAATCGTTCTTATCGAGTGGGCAGACCGTATCGCGGAGGCGCTGCCGCAGAGTACCGTGTGGATCGACTTCGCTCATATAGATGAAGTAAATCGGCATATCGTCCCGCGCACTGAAAAATAAAATATGAAACAATTCCTTTTAATAGATTCGCATGCGCTGATCCACCGGTTTTTCCATGCCCTACCACCCCTTACGACCCCCACGGGGGATCCGGTGGGCGTGGTATATGGCATGGCGAATATCATGTTGAAGCTCCACCGCGAGCAGAAGCCGGATTATATTGCGGCCGTGTTCGACCGACCAGAAAAGACCTTCCGCGAAGAAATCTTTACGGATTATAAAGCGAACCGTCCGCCCGCGCCGGATGATCTTATCAGTCAGTTCAAGCGCGTGCGCGAACTCTTCGACCGTTTCTCGGTAAGGACGGTGGAATTCCCGGGCTACGAGGCAGACGACTTAATAGGCAGCTTGGTGGAGCGCTTCAAGGACGAGCCGGATATTACGCTCACTATTCTTACGGGCGACTTAGACTTGCTTCAGCTCGTGGATGGCGAACGCGTGGTCGTAAAGTTTTTACAAAAAGGTATGAGCGATACGAAAATGTACAACGAAGCGGCGGTGCTTGAGCGGTACGGCGTGGCGCCGAAAATCTTGCCGGACTTAAAGGGGCTTCTGGGCGACCAGTCAGATAATATTCCGGGGGTCGCGGGCGTGGGGCCGAAGACGGCGACGCCCCTTATCCAAAAATACGGCACGCTCGAAAACCTGATAGACCATTTATGGGAAGTGCCGGATAAGGTTGGCATGAAGATAGACGCGGCGCGCGAAACGGCTTTATTTTCGAAAAAGCTTGCGACGATTGCGCGTAATGCGCCCCTCGCGGTTGAGGGGATTAGCGACTTCATCTTAAAGCCGCTCGACTCGGCACACGTTCGTCCCTACTTCGAATCCCTCGGCTTCAAAAGCCTCGCGGAGCGGCTGCCGTAAATATTTTTTAATAGCTGGTCACGCGAGTGCCCCAGCCGTAATCTTTTCGGGAAACATGCTCTTTTTTCTCCTGCGGAAAAAAGGCATTCGCTCTCAGCCCGATAAATCCGTCTGCGGACGGATTACCCTGAGCTATCGGGCCTCCGAGATGTTTCCTTAAAGACAACGCCTGGGGCGCTCTCCTAAAACCCCTTGTTTTGCTATCTTTCCATGCCATTTTAAGCAAAATGCTTGACATAATGGTATCTAGAGTGTTATAATATAACTGTAGTCAAGACAGCTATTTCCCATCACTTTCGGCGTTTACTAGTTTAATCGCCGACCCGCATCTCTGGGTTAATGAGAGAGGAGAATTAATCATGCTTCAAGTGACGAGTCCCCAAAAAAGGACCAAGAATTTCAAAGCACGCTGCAATGGGTGTGGGAGTAATTTGGAGTGCGATTTGAATGACCTCGTCAATAATCGGGGTTGGGGTGGTGCGCCATTGCGTGATTCCATGCATATCTATTGCCCTGTGTGCCCTCGATTGATCAATGTTGCGGTTGACGCAGAGGATTTAGTGTACCTAAATCAACTGCATGTCAGAAAAAAGCACGAGGATAAGAAAAAGGCAGAAACTACTACGAGGAATTTGAGTGATAGGGAGTCATTTATGAGCAACTCCTTTCTAAGATCTTTGAGGTAGCGGCGCTTCTTCAAAGAACGCACGATAACTCGCCGTGCAACAAGAGTGAGATGATATATGGCTACCCCCTGCGGTAGCCATCTTTTTTTGCTTATTTTTTAAAAGTTACTTATTGACGCGATAGCGTGGATAAGTAACTTTATACTGGCGAAATAGTGCAGCGCGGAAGCTTTGCGTGCCGGAAGCGTTTTTTGGAACATCGCGCAGTCCCCTAATCGGCTTGGTCCCCTTCGGGGCGATGGGGGCGAGCGAGAAGAAAATTCCGCCGCAGGAGCGGAATTATTCTGGTTCCAAAAAATGCTTGCGGCACGGAAAGCCGTTCGGAGCGGGACGACGTGGCGTTATTTATCTATATTCGATTGATTAGTATTCATGATAAAGTTGCCATATGGAAGACGGGCTTTTAGCGGCGTTGGCTGCGGATATCGACGAGGCGTTTATTGCTTACGACGCGGATTTTACCGTGCGTATGGTGAATAAGCGCGCGGAAGAAATACTTGGTATTACGGCTGGTGCTTTTATCGGTAGGCAGTTTTCGCTTGAATTAGCTAAGGATCCGGCGCATGCAATCATGGCTGGTATTATGTACCCGTCCTTGGCGCCCACGCTCGTGCGGCTTTCAGACGCGGGTGCGGAACCCCAGCAGGCGAAGGTTATCTTCGAAAACCCGCATAGGGAATTTTTTACCTCCACGCGGCGCGTGCCCTCGGGCTTTATGAAGGTGGTGCGCGAGGTCACGCGCGAAGGCTCCTTAATGCAATCGAAGAGCGATTTTATAACCGTGGCGGCGCACCAGTTGCGTACACCCGCAACCGCTATTAATTGGACGTTCGAGAATTTAGAAAAAGAAGAGGGATTGCCGGATTCGGTGCGTGAAGCTGTGGCGACCGGCCGCGCGGCAGCGAAGAACTTACTCGACGTTATAACGCACTTGCTCGACGCCGCGCAGATTGAGGATGGTCGGTTCGGCTATTCGTTCGAGCCGACGGATCTCGTGGCGTTTTTAGATACGATGCTCGGTAAAGCCCTGCCGGTAGGTAAGCTCTACGGCGTAAATATTTATTTTGATCGCCCACAGGGGGCTGTTATGGTTGCGGCGGATACCTCAAAGCTCGGCATGGCTATAGCGAACTTGGTGGATAATGGCATTAAGTATAACGCCGCGGGCGGTAGCGTTACCGTGACGCTTGCGCCTGCAAACGGCAACGCGGAAATAAAGATTGCGGACACGGGTGCGGGTATCGCGGAGGGGGACATGCCGAAGCTCTTCCAGAAGTTTTACCGTGGCGAGGCGACGATGAAGAAGGTTACTGAAGGGACGGGCTTAGGGCTCTACTTGGCGAAAAATATTATCGAGGGGCATAAGGGTACGATACGGGTCGAGTCTGCGGAGGGGCGTGGTACCACCTTTTTTATAACTATCCCGCTCACGTCATGATCTTCTTTTTATACGGGCCGGATGCGTATAGGCGGAGCCGGAAGGAAAAGCAGTTGGTTGCCGAATACCGTAAAAAGCACTCGGCACTTTCGGCGGATTTTTTCGACGTAGCGGAAGGCGCTACGTGGGACGATGTGCGGGGTGCCGTGAAGAACCGCTCGCTTTTCGACGATAAAAAACTCGCCGTGATGAACGTTCGCGACGGAGAGGTGTTCGTGAAAGAAGAGATAAAGTGGCTTAAAGCGCTTGCGGCGAATCCAGATGAGACTGTTTTTATAACCGCGGACGGGGCACCTCTGAAGCCATTTGCATTCCTCCTCGCGGCCCCCGTGCATGCGCAGGAGTTTGCGGAATTATCCGGCAAGGCGCTCCAGACGTTCGTGGAGGCGGAGGCGGGGCAGAGGGGATTAAAGATAAGTGGGCAGGGCTTAGCCCAGCTCGCCGCAGAATACCGCGGCGATATGTGGGGGTTAATGACGGAGATTGATCGCCTCGCGCTTTCGTCCGCGAAGGACTTCGTTTCGGAGAAGTCCAATCCGGAAGATTTTATAAGCGCGATAAAAAAAATGGCGTACGGGGGTGGCGTGCAGTCCTTAGCTACGCTCGAACGGGCGCTCGCGCACGAAGACCCCGCAAAGATATTCAACGTGCTTGCCGCCTTCACCTCGGGCGAAAAAAAGCGGCGCATGGCCGATTACGACGCCGCCATAAAATTCGGCACCCTCGATTACGAATCCGCGCTCACGGATTTGGTAATTAGGGGATAAAAAAAGAATCTCCTTATTAGGAGATTCTTTTTTTACTAGACAGTCGCCTTAGCAAGCCTCTTAGCGAGGCGGGACTTAAGGCGAGATGCACGGTTCTTATGGATCGTGTGCTTTTTTGCCGCCTTGTCGATTCCCTTGTAGGCGGTTGCGAGCAAATCCTTTGCGGGGGCTTTCTTGAAGATTTTTACGGCCTCCTTCATGGTTTTCTTGCGCGCGTCATTCACCGCTTTCTTGCGCGCGTTCTGCCTGAGGGCTTTTTTGGCTGATTTCGTTATCGGCATAGTAGTCCACATAGTATGCCTTTTTCATTGATTTTTTGCAAGCACGGTGGCACCATGGGCGGTAGGTCATCACATCAACCCTTTTGCCGTGAGGAGTATCGCTATGAACGTTGTCGCGCGTCGATGGATCGCTTTTCTCGTTTGGGCGATCCTTACTGTTTTATTTGCGGGATCTATAACAATCCTTGTTGGATCCCATAAGCAGTATCGTCAGAAGAGCGAAGATTTGGAGGGACAAGTAGCAAGGATGTCGGCTGCGGCTGTGGCGTGTTCTTCCGTATCGGATATTCCCGAGATGGACAGTAAGGATGCGTATGCCAATTCTTCTAAGGTCCTTTCGTTGCGGGAATTGCCCACGAAGGAGGGCGAAAGCTCCCGTTATTTTATGGTTGAGGTTTCGAGCGGCAAGGATTCGTCGAAGTTCTTTGTTTTCAGGGCGGAGGCATCCCTTGTTGCCGATTACCTTAAGGAGGCCGTTAAGTGTGCCATGCCGTCATGGTGAATCTACGCCGCATCGAGGACGGGGGACGCATTGCGCCCCCGTCTTTTTATTCGTATATATAGAGTAATGATTTACTCGCTTTCGGGGCTTATTTTGCGCAAGCGCCAGCCTTTCGCGGTTATCGGTGTAGGCGGCGTTGGCTATAAGGTGTCCGTGCCTGCGCGTGTGTACGAGGTTTTACCCGAAGTAGGCGCCCCCGTTTTTTTATATTGCCACTTCGTGGTGCGTGATGACGCACAGGAGTTATATGGTTTTTTGCGTGAGGATGACCTCGTTTTTTTCGAGAAGCTTCTTACGGTAAATGGCGTGGGCCCTAAGTCTGCGCTCGCGATAATGGGGCTTTCGGAGCCAGAGGAATTAGCAGCGGCGATTACGGAGGGTAGGGCAGACGTCTTCATGCGCGCGGCGGGTGTGGGTAAAAAGACGGCCGAGCGCGTGGTGCTCGAGTTACGCGGCAAGCTACCTACGATACAATCCGAGGCTGCAGTGGCTCGCATGGAGCACGATATGGACGTGGAGGAAGCTTTGGTTGGTTTGGGTTACGCACGGCACGATGCGAAGCGCGTCGTGGCGCAAGTGGATAGGGAAATTACCGATATTGAAGGGCGCCTTCGTGCGGCGCTCAAAGTCCTTAAAAAATAATGCGAACTTTATACGTTTTCCTGCGCGATACGTTTTACCACCGCATCATGGCGTTTTGCGCCGCTGCCTTTTACGGATTCCCGAGTCGCCACCTTACGGTAATTGGCGTTACGGGCACGAAGGGTAAATCGACGACGGTGGAGCTTATCGCGCACATACTCGAATCCGCGGGTAAAAAAGTTGCGGTGAGTTCGTCGGTGCGGAATACCGTCTCCGGCATGACAATGCCCGGATGTTTTAAATTGCAACACTTGCTTGCCGACGCGGTTTCACGCGGGTGCGAATACGCAGTAATGGAGGTTACGTCGCAAGGTGTTGTGCAGAATCGGCATCGATTTATACGGTGGGCAGTCGCCGTGTTTACTAATCTTGCGCCGGAGCATGTGGAGGCGCATGGTGGTTTTGAAAACTATCGTGCGGCTAAAGTTTCGTTTTTCGAATACGCGGTAAAAAATCCGAAGGCGGTATTTGTAATAAATAAGGATGATGAGAACGCGCCCTACTTCGTACGCGCCGCACAACATCACAAGCAAATAGTATTTAGTAGGGAGCAGGCGCCGGCGACCCTACACGGAGCATTCAATGAATATAATGCGGGCGCGGCGCTCGCGGTTGCTTCTGCGCTCGGTATATTCGAAGACGTGGCGAAGCGCGCCGTGGGGGACTTTAAGGGTGTGTACGGGCGCATGGAATTTTTACAGCGTAGTCCGTTTACGGTGGTAGTAGACTATGCCGTAACGCCGGATTCGCTGCGCGCTGCGTATAATGCGTTCGCGGGCAGCCGAATCATCGCAGTGTTCGGTTGCACGGGCGGCGGGCGTGATATGTGGAAGCGCCGTGTAATGGGCGGCATTGCGGGGGAAGCGTGCGCGGTAGTCGTGCTTACAGACGACGATTCGTATGACGAAGATACGGAATCGATCATGGCGGAAATCGAAGCGGGATTGGTTTCAGTTAAGGATGGTTATTGGAAAATCGGCGAGAATTATTGGAAGATCACGGACCGCCGTAAGGCGATCGAAAAGGCATTGTCTATGGCACAGCCGGAAGACGTTGTGCTCGTGACGGGTAAGGGCGGGGATAAGTGGCTGCGCATGAAGCGCGGCGTGAAGATTCCGTGGAGCGATCAGGATGTCATTCGTGATATCCTGAAGGGACTCTAATGAAGATTTCTTTTTTCGGCGGCGCTTCCGAAGTTACGGGGGCTAATTACGTCCTCGAATCAGGCGCCACACGCATTATGGTGGACTGCGGTTTACACCAAGGATCCGGCGCACGCGAGGAGACGAACTGGGCGGAGTTCGTGTACGACGTAACGAAGATTGACGCGCTTTTCGTGACGCACCCGCATATTGACCATATCGGGCGCGTACCACTCCTTATGAAGCGCGGCTTCCGCGGGAAGATTTATTCCACGCCGCCCGCGCGGGAGGCGGCGCACGAGCTCTTGCTCGACTCCGAGCATTTATTATTCGGTATTGCGGATAGGGCGGGCGTTGAACCCTTGTACGGTCCGGAGGACGTTCTCCGTGCCATGAGTGTGTGGGAGGGTGTGCCGTATCACCGATCCATAACCGTGGGCGATTGCACGGTGACGCTGTATAACGCCGGCCACGTACTCGGTTCGAGCTCGGTTTTGGTTAAGGGGGCGGACGGCAAACGCATTCTCTTTTCGGGTGACCTAGGTAATAATCCGGCGCCGCTTTTGGGCGGTAAGGACATGATGCCGGATGCGGATTACTGCCTAATAGAATCGGCATACGGCAACCGCATCCACGAGGACTTAGTCCGGCGCAGGGAACTATTGGAAGACGCTATCGAAGACACGGTAAAAAACGGCGGCGTCTTAATGATTCCCACGTTTGCGCTTGAGCGTACGCAAGAGCTCCTAGCTGAGCTCGACGACCTTATTAGCAGTGGCAGTATACCGGCAGTGCCTGTGTATATGGATAGCCCGCTCGCCATACGCCTTACGGCGATTTATAAAAAGTACCCGGATTATTTAAAGGCGGGTACGTTCGATTTCACGTTCAAGAATTTGCATATAACGTCGACCACCGAGCAGTCGAAGGCTATCAACCTTGCGCCGGCGCCGAAGATCGTCATTGCAGGATCGGGCATGTCGAACGGCGGCCGCATACTGCACCACGAAAAGAATTATCTGCCGGACCCGAAGTCGATGTTTTTGGCCGTGGGCTACCAAGCCGAGGGCACGCTTGGTAGGCGTATTTTAGACGGCGCGAAATCCGTAACTATTTTTAGCGAAGATGTTCCGGTGCGTTGCAGAGTCCGCGCAATCGGCGGCTATTCCGCGCACGCGGACCAAAAGCAATTATTGGAATGGATCTCGACGGGTAAGGATTCCTTGAAGCGCGTATTCGTCGTGCAGGGTGAGGGGGAGGCGAGCCTCGCCCTAGCCCAAAAGATGCGCGACGAATTCGCGCTCAACGCCATCGTCCCCGAAGCGGGGAAGTGTTATGAATTATAAGTTATACTGTATCTATGTCAGAAAAGTCAGCGGCGTTGCACGCTAAGTATCACCGGAAGACGCGGTATAAAATTTGCATATCAGGTGCGGCGGAGACCGGCCACTGTTCTATGGACACTCTAGAGAGGGCTGAGGAGATGGGTCGCGAGATCGCGAAGGCAAATATGGTGCTTTTAACCGGCGCTACCACCGGCACCCCATACTGGGCGGCGAAGGGAGCAAAGTCCGCGGGTGGTTTGGTCATTGGCTTTTCTCCCGCATCGTCTGAGCTTGCGCACGTAAAGACGTACCGGCTCCCTATCGACTACCATGACGACATTGTTTTTACCGGCTTTGAATATTCGGGCCGTAACTGGATTCTTACCCGTGCGGCAGATGCCGTTATTACCATCTGCGGCCGCATTGGCACCCTTAACGAATTCACGGCGGCCTTCGAGGACGGCAAGCCTTCCGGTATTTTAGAAGGCACGGGCGGTACGGCGGACTACATTAAGGATATTCTCGATAAATCCCATAGGGGGTACGGCAATACAGTCTTTTCATCCGACCCGAAGGAGCTCCTGAGGCTCGTCATGCAGAAGATCGAGGAGCGCGAAAAGGCGTTTTAGGTTGATAGACATGCGAGGCGTAAATCGCTATGATTGGCGTGTCTTTTGTATTTAACTTGCACCCATAGTTCAACGGATAGAATATAGCCCTCCGAAGGCTGGGATTGTGGTTCGATTCCACATGGGTGCACCACTTCGCTAAAGCTTCGCGGTGCAGGCACTGCATATAAATGAAAACGCCGTACGGATGTGGAGTCCGTACGGCGTTGTTCTCTTTTGGGTTTATTCTTCCGGATGATTCGACATACCATTGAAGATTTTTTTGATGGTATTCAGGAATTGCCACGTTGCCATAGCGAGGATGATTCCTGAGATTAGTACGGCAATAAAAGCGTCGAGTAGTGGCGCTTGGCCAAAGCCGAAGGCAGACGAAATCGTCCATGTGAGGAGCATTGCGCCTGCCATTGCCGCATCTTGCATGAAGTGCAAGGCTGATTGTTTTTCTGCGCCACTCTTCCCTTCCTTAAGCCGTATTGCTAGTACGGCATTAGCGCAGAAGTTAGTCATCGCGAGCAGAATCAGTCCGTCCGTTTTGATTGCTACCGGATGGCGCATATGGTCGATCCCGTGAGTCAGCGCCACGGCACTTGCGGTAATCATGAATACGCCACCCAAGAAATCGGCGACGTTCCAGAGATACGGTGCTTTGCAGGCACCCCGCGCGAGAACGAGTAGGATGAGCGCGCCACCAGCATCCGCAAGGTCGTGCAGGTAAGCAGCTTCTACGGGTATGCTACCACCCCACAAGAACGTAATCCGCTCGAAGAGCGAGAGCGCTCCATTGAAGAGTAGGGAGATTAAGAGATTCTTAAGGGTCGCTGATACGTCTTCTTCGGACTCTGTGTGCGCGCAGTGCATATGCATGGCGGGATCTCCTCTATGTGTGTTTGAAAAGGGCTTCTTACAACACGGATATAATGCATTAGCGGCGTGATTATGGCAAACTGAGGTGGTATGGCATTCCTCCGCTTTTTATTTTCCCTTTTCATCGTTGCGACCGCGCTCCACTTCGGGTGGGAGCTTTCGCAGATGGGGTATTATTCATTTTCTGTTCCGTCCTTACCGAGCTACGACGCCTTTATACAAGATCACTGGACGGTAGCGGCCAAAGACGGGCTTATCACCGTCGCGTTATACCTTTTAGTCGGTATGCTCGTTAAAAACGCCGGCTGGGCGAAGCGCTTCAATCGCCAGCGCTTTATGTTCCTTATCGTGCTCGGCTTTTTGTGGGCAGTAGGCGTGGAATACCACGCTACTGAAATAGCGCACCGGTGGGTATACGCAAAATCCATGCCGATGATCCCGATTATTAACGTAGGTGTCGCGCCCGTCCTCCAGATGGTGATTATCCCGTTCCTCGCAATCTTTCTCACGCGCAAGCAACTGAGCGAGAAATAGTTTGTATACTATTTTATGCAATTGCATATTCTAGTATATATTTGTTTTTTTGGCTGATTGGGCAGTAGGATGATTTGATATGCCGCGCATCATTGCCGACCTGCAGATACATTCTAAATACGCGCGGGCGGTTTCGCCGAAGATGGTTTTAGAAGAACTTGATCGGTGGGCTAGCGATAAGGGGATTAATGTAATGGGTACGGGTGACTTTACGCACCCCGCGTGGTTTGCGGAAATTAAGGAGAGGCTCGAGCCGGCGGAGCAGGGTTTATATAAGCTGAAAGCCGAGTACAAGTTACCGAACATGAAAGGTGCGCTCGCCGACACGCGCTTTATGCTCACGAGCGAAATTTCGAATGTGTATACGCGCCACGGTAGGGGTAGGCGCGTGCACAACCTCATTTGGGCGCCGAGTATTGCTGCGGTGGAAAAACTTAACACAGCCTTAAGCTGGGTAGGGAATTTAAAAAGCGACGGGCGGCCGATATTAGGGTTGGACTCCGAAGAGCTCGTGAAGATGTGCTTGGAGGCGAGTCCGGATATTGTCGTGATTCCCGCGCATGCGTGGACGCCGTGGTTTGCCGTCTTCGGCTCCATGTCGGGATTCGACACGCTCGAAGAATGTTATGGCGAGCATACGAAGCATATCTTCGCCGTGGAGACAGGGCTCAGTTCCGACCCCGTCATGAACTGGCGGTTGTCGCAGTTAGATAATGTCGCTATCGTTTCGAATTCGGACTCCCACTCGCTCGAAAAAATCGGCCGCGAGGCGAACGTGTTCGATTGCGAGCTATCGTACACCGGCATTATCAAGGCGATCAAATCTTCCGTTCCGGCCGCGAAGAAGGATTCCAAAAATAAGTTCCTCTTTACGATAGAGTTCTTCCCCGAGGAGGGGAAATACCACTACGACGGCCACCGCTTATGCGGCGTTTCGTGGGCGCCAGAAGAAACAAAAAAGCACGGCGGCATATGTTCCGTATGCGGCAGAAAAGTAACGATAGGCGTTATGAACCGCATGGACGCCTTAGCCGACAGACCTATGGGCTATGCGGACGCACGGCGCACGCCCTATAAATCTATCGTGCCGTTGCATGAAGTTATTCGTGATGCGCTCGGCTGTGGAAAGACTTCGAAGAAAATACCAGAAACGTATGCAAGTCTTATTAAAACCTTCGGCTCCGAGTTTGGTATACTGTTAGACGTACCAGTTGCGGATATCGCGGCGGACTTTCCCCGTATAGCCGAAGCTGTGGGCCGCGTCCGGAGTGGGGATATAACAATCGTCCCGGGATACGACGGCGAGTTCGGCCACGTATCCGTTTTTCCTAAATAATCTTTCATTCATGAATATTTTTCATATCCGTTTCAATGCGGTCGTTAAGCGCTTCATCATGGCCGACCTCGTGTGGCTTGCGGGGTGGGGATTACTCTCGCCGATTTTCGCCGTGTTCGTGCTGCAGCAAATTCCGGGGGCGACGGTCGTTACTATCGGCACAGCCGCAGCCATTTACTGGATACTTAAATCCATTATCCAGATTCCTGTTGCTATCGCAATAGACCGCACGGCCTCCGAGCGCGACGATTATTTAGTGCTCGTCGTGAGCCTCATGCTCGCAGGGCTCACGTCCTTTAGTTATATCTTGGTACATACGGTGTGGCAGCTGTACCTTGTGGAGGTTTTGCATGCCGTAAGTTTCGCTTTGTATATCCCTGCGTGGAATGGCATCTTCACTCGCCATTTGGACCCTGAGCATCGCGCGCTCGAGTTTGCGCTCGATAGCGGAGCGGTAGGTGTTGCAACAGGCATCGCCGGTCTTTTAGGTAGTATTATGATGCAGGCGTTCGGCTTCCAAGTTATTTTCATAATCACAGCAGTGCTTTCTTTTGCCGCCGCGATCATTATTTTCAATAGCCCGAGCATCGTCTTCCCGCGCCACCGCAAAGGCCGTGGCGAATCGTCCGTTGCTAATCACACGCCGCGCAACTTGGGAAAATAGCCGGGTTAGGGGTACAGTGGGGATATGGATAACGGCGGGATAGCGGCAATTATTAGGGAAGTTGGGGAATATATCCAAGTGGATGAAGGGCTGTCTTTCCGCGCTCGCGCGTATGATAGGGCAGCGGAGACCATAGAAGGCTTAGCTGAACCGCTTACGGAAGCCTATGCCAAGGGCGGCATGGCTGCCCTTATGGATATTAAGGGTATTGGCCGCGGCTTAGGCGATGCGCTCGAAGAAATTATTACGACGGGTAAGTCTTCCCTCCACGAGGAGCTTAAGCGTGCGTTGCCAATAGACTTACCGGCTTTGAATAGCGTGCAGGGCTTAGGGCCGCAGAAGATACGCGTTTTGTATAAGGAGCTTAAGATCAAGAACTTAGAGGATTTAGAAAAGGCGGCGACTGCGGGGCAGATCCGCGTCCTTACGGGCTTTGGCGAAAAGAGTGAGGAGAAGATTTTACGCGGCGTGGAGTTTTTAAAGCGCGGCGCGGGGCGCATGCTTTTAGGCGATGCGTTACCATGGGGCCGAAGCCTTGAAAAAGAATTATTAAAGTTAAAGGGCGTGCGCAAAGCGACGCTTGCCGGCTCCGCACGCAGGCGGCGCGAAACCGTGGGGGACTTGGATATGCTTGTGGTGGCTGATGAGGCGAAGCCTATAATGGATTATTTTATTGCCATGCCGGACGTAGAAGAAATTTTAGCGAATGGGGAGACGAAGTCGGCGGTGCGTTTAAAAAACGGATTACAGGTGGATCTGCGCGTCGTCCCTGCGGAATCATATGGCGCGGCGCTTAATTATTTTACGGGTTCGCGGGATCATAATATCGCCTTGCGGCAGATTGCGCAGGATAAGGAATTAAAGCTTAACGAGTACGGATTGTTCCGTGGCGACGTTGCTATCGCAGGCTTTACCGAGGAGGGAATTTACGCGGCGCTTGGGCTTGAATTTGTGCCGCCGGAATTACGCGAAAATGGCGGCGAGGTGGAGTTATCGCGTGATTCCGCACTACCAGTACTTATCGATTACAATGACCTTCGTGGTGACCTGCAGGTGCAGACGAACTGGACGGACGGCGTGCATTCCATAGATGAAATGGCGGAAGCCGCGATGGCGATGGGATTGGAATATATGGTGGTAACTGATCACACGAAGCGGCTCGCTATGATGGGCGGGCTCGACGAAAAAAAGATTCGTCTGCAGATGAAAGAAATAGATGCGGTAAATGCGCGCCTCGTAGCTGCAGGGAAAAAGTTCAGGGTGCTTAAGGGCAGTGAGTGCGACATATTGAAAGACGGTTCGCTTGATTTGCCTGATGACGTGCTCGCGGAGCTCGACGTGGTGGGCGTTTCGATCCATTCGTATTTCGACTTACCGCGAGCAGAGCAGACAGCGCGCATAATCAAAGCTATTACGAACCCGCATGCTGATATTTTCTTTCACCCGACAGCGCGCAAGATTAACGCGCGGCCCGCATGCGATTTCGATATGGAGGCGGTGCTCGATGCGGCCGCCGCATCAGGGACGGTAATGGAAGTGGATGCGTTTCCTGACCGGCTCGACCTATCTGCCGAGCATATCCGCATGTGTGTGGGGCGGGGGATAAGGCTCGCTATAGATTCAGATGCTCATGACAGGGCACACTTTTCCGTGCTAGAGTATGGCATTGCACAGGCTCGCAGGGGGTGGGCGCAGAAGAAAGACGTCATAAACGCATGGCCCGCGGAGAAAATGCTCGGGATGCTGAAAGGCGGTAAATAACAGCTTTTATATGGAAAAGAAGGATTACACCAAGGTGATATCCGCCGGCATCATCATATTCCGGCGCGTTGAAGGGGAGCTTAAGTTCCTATTCCTCTACCGCAGTCGCGGTACGTGGGATTTTCCGCGCGGGCGTATGGAGGAGGGGGAGCGGAGCTGGCAGACGGCATTCCGCGAGGTTGGTGAAGAAACGGGCTTGCGGCGCAGCGAGCTTATAATGCATCCCAACTTCAAGGTATATGAGAAGTTCCCGTACATGAGCGAGGGCAAGCGGATATTCAAGGTGGTTATTTTTTACCTCGCAGAGACTACGCAATCGCGCGTGCGAATTTCCTCCGAACACGAGGGGTACGGCTGGTTTTCCTATCCGGAGGCACGGAAGGCGTTGTCCCGTTATAAGGCGCGCGTGGAAATATTGCGTAAGGCGATGGAGGCTATTGAAGCTGCGGGGCAGGGGGGCGCAACGGTCGCCGAGCAGGTTCCGCCCGAACCGGTCGCTGATTCGCTCGAATAAAAAAAGAATCGCGGGTGCGATTCTTTTTTTATTCGTATTTGAGGGAATATTAGCGAGCGCTGTCGACTACTGCCTTGAAGGCTTCGGGGTTGTGCTCGGCAATATCGGCGAGTACCTTACGGTCGAGTTCGATTTTCTTCAGTTTAAGTGCGGCGATAAGATTCTTATAGGTGACGCCGAGTGCACGGCCGGCGGCGTTGATCTTTACCGTCCATAAGGAACGCATTACGCGTTTCTTTTCTTTGCGGCCGCGGAACGCGTGCGTCCATGCGTGAAGCAAGGCTTCTTTAGCGGCACGCTCTTTGGACTTACGTCCCCAGCGGAACCCTTTGGTATAGGCGAGAACTTTTTCGCGCCGTTTGTGGGCATTTACGCCACGCTTTACTCTTGTCATGGTATTAGTTCTTGGTAGTTAAATTACGGAGCATCTGCTTTACGTCTACACCCTCTATGGCGTGCGCACCGCGCTTGCGGTGGAGTTGTACGCCACGCTTTTTAGCGCGGCAGTGACCCTGCCCCATAGTGCGGCGCATGAGCTTGCCCGTTTTCGTGAGGCGTATGCGTTTGACGACAGATTTACGTGCCATAGTCGAAGTTTTATGATTATACGTGATTTTTTCCGATATGACAATACGTTGCTTCTAACGACATTATTTTACTACCAATGCTCGCATAAGGGCTTGCCCGTTGCGATGCTTTGCCAGATAACCGGCGGAGCCGGCTCTTCTGGGAGCAAAAGCCCCCTGATGCCCCGCGCTTTAGCGCGGGGAGGCTTTTATAGGGACGACTTGGGTCTGAATGCCGCGTCCCATGAACTTAGGTGGGGCGATTACGCGGTGCGGGGAGAGCATGGTGAGGAACTTCTTAAGCTGTTCGTGGGCGTATTCTTGGTTACCCTTTTCGCGGCCGCGGAGCGTAAGTACGATGTTGATAGAGTGGCCTGCGGCCATGAACTTGTTAAGGAGTTTCGCCTTTACCTGCAGGTCGTTCGTGGCAGTGCGGCCCGAAAGCTGTATGCGCTTTATATCGAGGTTCTTCTGGGCGATACGCTGCTTCTTCCGCTTCTTTTCCTCTTGGTAGCGGAACTTGTCGTAGCTCATGATGCGGGCTACGGGCGGGTTCGCGAGCGGGGATATCTCGATAACGTCGATGTTCGTGGCGTCAGCAATCTTAATCGCGTCGTCTAAGGACATTACGCCGAGGCTTGTGCCGTCTTCCCCGATAACCAAAAGCTCTTTGGCGGTTATCTCCCGATTGATTTTTACGTTAGTAGTAATGTCGTTATAGTAACAGGAAAAAGGTAGACGGTCAAACGCTTTTGAAGGGGGCTTTAGAGCTTTTGGAGTTCCTTTAAGTCGTGATCAGGGGCGTAGAGGAGGATGATACCGACTACGAGGCCTATGAGAGCCGCGAGGAGCGTGTGGTCGATGCCGATCATGGCTTCGAGCACGTCGAGTCCGTGCCATACGCCGCGCCACACGAGCACGAGCCCGATAACGATGTTGATGTTACGGATGAAGTATGACGGCCCTGATGTATTTTCTTTCATGGATTGATTCTATCATTTTATATTAAGCGCTTATTTCTAAGAGCTATACCCGATCCTGATTTAAGATATTTTTCGAATAATAATGCTTTTTGTTTGTTTTGAAAGGTACAATGCCAAATCAGTTCAAATGGTGCGTGTTCTGATGAATATTTATTGGAATTTGCATTATGTTCTTTTAGTCTATTCGTTACTAATTGTTCAGTTATTCCCGTATAATAAGTCCCGTCTTTAATGCTTTTTAGGAGATATACGTAATACATAAAAGTAGTATAGAGGCCCTCCTTCGCATAAAGCTACGGAGGACACTCCTACGCTGAAAACAAAAAGACGCCCATAGGCGTCTTTTTGACCTTCGTTGTGCTGTGCACTCCGAAGCTTCAGCGTAGGAGTGGAGATGCTGAGAGTTGAACCCAGATCCGAAACATATCAGTCAGAAACTTTCTACAAGCGTAGTTACGTCGGTTCATGCGGCATGGCTTAGACGTAACAGAAACCATGCGCGCCTTACTGGCTTAGCTTTGCTTTTAAGTCACCAGTCCTTAATCGCTATCCTGCGGTATAAGACCTCTTGATTCCCTAGCAGGAGTTAGGAAGAGATCCCTAAGCTACGCGTATGCGAGCTCAGGCTGACGACTAAATGCGTTGGCAATTAATCTTGTGCGCGCCGTTTTACGAGTGTGCGTGCTGCCTCGGCTTGCTTATTTCGTTTCAATGTTCCGTCGAAGCCCGTCATCCCCATATGGATATCTTACAATGCCCTTTGGATTTCCCGCTTGGCATCGCGCTTCTTTACCGCCTCGCGCTTATCGGCCTTCCTTTTGCCTTTTCCTAGGCCAATTTCAATCTTCACAAGGCGTCCCTTACTATAAACCCGAATTGGCACGATTGTCAAGTTAGCCGTGCGTACCCGCGTTTCAAGCTCAACTATCTCTTCTTTCGTTAGGAGTAGACGGCGCGGGCGAAGCGGGTCGTAGTCCTTCGGGACGTTGTTTTCTTGGTATGGCCGTACGTTCATGTTTAAAAGCCATGCTTCGCCGCCGCGAATAGTTACGTGTGCGCCTGTAATGTCTGCATGGCTCGCCTTAAGCGATTTCACTTCATGGCCAAAAAGCTCGATACCTGCTTCTTTGGTATCGAGTATCTCGTAGTTAAAATGCGCCTTGCGGTTCGTAATCGCCACCTGCTCCATGGGGGTAGTATGCCTGAAATATTTGATTTATCGCAATTATAAAAAAACGAGCCTGACCAGAAGTGGTGGTCAGGCGCGTGTTGCGGGAAGCCGCGGGATACATGCTCATCCCCAGAGCTTTTCCCAGAGGTTGGGCATCGTGCTTTCCGTTGGCTTCTCGTCAGCGACGAAGAAGTCGGCATCCGTTTCGCTGAGGGCTTGCTGGAGCAAATCAAGTTGCCCTCGGACGATTCTTCTCTTGTTGGCGCGTTGCCATGGCGCGATAACGCCGACTTTTCGGAGTTTACCGAACTGCGCCGTTTCCAAATTATTAAGTACTGTGGCGAGTGACGTTATGCAGTCCGCCTTGCCGCGCGCATAGGTATCTTCGGTTTCCGGTTCCGGAGCGCGGGGACTGACGAAAACTAGCGTGTCGAATTCCAGTGGGTTCGTTAGCAGATTCCTGATGTCTTCCTCGGTCGGCAGATACCACGCGAAGTATCCTCCTTGGGTGTCCGGCGGATTATCAGCGCTCAATCGGCGAAGATCAAGCGTGGCGCTCAGGTAATCTTCGGGGTCCGTTACCCCGTCCCGCATGTCGGAAATCCTGCCTACGAGGAGCACTCTTGGTTTTTTCATACGACGTTCCTTGTTCCTTGGTTGCTTGGGGAATCAGTTATTTGGGTGACAATGAGCCTTGCTATTATACGGAATATCAATCTTTTAGTAAAGGTCTTTGAAAATACCTCTTTTCCGGCGTATCCTTTGGTATATTCTAATGCTTAACGCGAAAGAAAAATTAAACCTGCCGGCAGTCGAGGAGAAAGTTCTCGCGTTTTGGAAAGAGAAGGATATTTTCAAGAAAAGCCTGAAGGCGCGCGAAGGTGGGCCTGAATTCGTTTTCTACGAAGGGCCGCCAACGGCGAACGCCCGCCCTGGCACGCATCACATGATCGGGCGCGCCATGAAAGACATTATCCCGCGCTATAAACAGATGCGCGGGTTCCACGTGCCGCGCCGCGCGGGCTGGGACACGCACGGGTTGCCGGTAGAGATCGAGGTTGAAAAAGAACTCGGTATAAAGTCCAAGCCGGAAATCGAAACGTACGGCATCGCGGCGTTCAACGCCAAGGCGAAAGCGAGCGTATGGAAATATAAGGAAGAATGGGAGCGTCTTACGGAGCGCGTGGGTTTTTGGCTCGATATGGAAAAGCCCTATATAACGTACGATAACGCGTACGTTGAAAAGCTGTGGGGCGTATTGAAGAAAGTTAACGAGCGGGGATTGTTATATAAGGGCCATAAGGTGGTGCCGTGGTGCACGCGGTGCGGAACGGCGCTTTCGTCGCATGAATTGGCGCAAGGGTATAAGGAGGTTACGGATACGTCCGCATACGTGAGCTTCGAATTAACGGGCGGCGCACATAAGGACGCGCACATCGTCGCGTGGACCACAACGCCGTGGACGCTTTTAGGGAACGTCGCTTTGGCGATAAACCCCACGCATACGTTCGTTTCCGTTCCCGATGCGGGTAAAGTTTTCATAATGGAAAAAACCGCCGCGGTGCGCATGAAGTTGTCAATCGAAAAAGAGTTTCCGGCGAGTGAGCTCGTAGGCGCATCGTACGAGGCGCTCTTCGACGTACCGGCACTTAGGTCGGAAACGTCACACAAGGTTTACGCGGCGGATTTCGTGACGAACGACAGTGGAACGGGCGTAGTGCATACGGCCGTAATGTACGGCGAGGATGATTATGTGCTCGGCGCTGCTGTCGGCTTGCCTATGCGGCACACGGTAGACGAGGCCGGTAACTTTACGGATGGCGTACCCGCGGACTTCAGGGGCTTGCGCGCCAAGAACGCGACGACGGAAGAAAAAATCATCGCGCACATAAAAGACGCCGGCCGGCTTTTGATGACCGAACCGTATAAGCATGACTATCCGTTCTGCTGGCGGTGCGGCACGGCAGTTTTGTACTATGCGACGGACGCGTGGTTTATTGCTATGTCGAAATTGCGCACGGAGCTGCATACGGCGAATGCGGAAGTAAATTGGACGCCCACGCACATTAAAGACGGCCGCTTCGGCGAGTGGGTGGATAACGTAAAAGATTGGGCGCTTTCGCGTGCACGGTATTGGGGAACACCCTTGCCAGTATGGGAATGCACGCCGTGCGGCACGTACAATGTAATCGGTTCGGTGGCCGAGCTGCCGGAGCAGCCGAAAGACGAGGGGGGCAATGTGGACGTACACCGGCCGTTTATTGATGCTATAACAATCCCGTGCGAGAAGTGCGGTGGGAGAATGGCTCGCGTTAAGGACGTGCTCGACGTTTGGTTCGATTCGGGCGCAATGCCGTTTGCTAGCGACGAGTTCCCTGATCGCTATCCGGCAGACTATATCTGCGAAGCCATAGACCAGACGCGCGGATGGTTCTATACATTGATGGCTGTGGGTGTGCTTATGGAGCAGGGAAGTCCGTATAAGAACGTCACGTGCTATGGGCACCTCTTGGATAAGCTTGGCAAAAAAATGTCTAAGTCCAAAGGGAATGGCGTAGACCCATGGGAGCTTTTGAATGCGCACGGAGCGGATGCCGTACGGTGGCACTTCTATTCGAGCGCTATCGTGAAGGAGGCGCAGAAGTTCGACGAGCGCGACTTCGGCAAGGGCGCGCGTGCGTTCATTTCGCTTATTTATAACTCATTCGTATTTTTAGAAACCTACGGGGGGGATTCATCTACTTTCTCTTTTTCAGGTAACCCAGCAAACGTTCTCGATAGATGGGTCATAAGCCGTTTGCACGAAACGGCGCAGAGTGTCGCCGCGCGCCTCGATGCATATGAGGTGGCGGAGGCGACGCAGGTGCTTGAAGTATTCGCGGATGACTTATCCCGTTGGTACTTGCGCAGGTCGCGCAAGCGCACGGAGGCATTGCCGGTATTACGGTACGTGCTTTTGGAAACGAGCAAGCTCATCGCTCCCTTCATGCCGTTTTTCGCCGAGGCATTATACAAATCCTTGGGTGGAGAAAAAGAATCCGTGCATATGGAAGACTGGTTCGCACCGAGTGGGGCGGTGATCGGGAAGGAATTGATCGACGCTATGGCGGAAGTGCGCCGCGTCGCGAGCTTAGCGCTCGCAAGCCGCGCCGAAGAAAAGCTGAAGGTGCGCCAACCGCTTGCGTCCCTTACGGTTAAGTCACCTGCGTTACAGGGTAAAGCCGAGCTCTGCGCCATCCTTGCGGATGAGGTGAATGTGAAAGAAGTTATTTTTAATGAAAAGCTGGAAAAAGAAATAGCGCTCGATACGGTAATCACTCCCGAGCTTGAACGCGAGGGGATCTATCGCGACTTGGTGCGTATGGCGCAGGGCCTGCGGCAAAGCGCCGGTTGCTCACCTCATGATGCCGTAACCTTCCACGTGGAGGCGGGGGATAAAGCGCGCGCCGCGCTCGAAGCGATGCGCGTGCAGTTCATGCAAGACGTTAACGCGAAAGACATCCTCTTCGACCGTACGGAAAAATCCACAGCAGAATCAACCGAAGAAATCGGCGGGGCACTCGTCTGGATGGCCACTTCTCGTTAGTTTTTAAACGGAGCTATTGTATCGAATTTTACTATACATATTCCGGTCGGAATATGTATAGTAAATAAGATATTTTTAGAAAAAAATAGGTCTATTTTAGAGGAGTCCTACTTTCTTTTTGATTTCTACGAGCTTGGCGTTTGCTACGAGGTTTGCGGCTTTGGCGCCTTTGCCAGCAACCTTCCAGAGCGCTTCGGGTTTTGCGAGGAGCTTCGCTTTCTTTTTGCGGAACGGGGTGAATTTCTTGATAACGGCTTTAGCGAGGGCTTTTTTGAATACAGAATATTTTGCGTCACGGTATTCGGCTACAAGATCGTCTACGGAGCGGTCCGCGACATTAGCGAATATCGTAAGAAGGTTCGCGATGCCCGCTTTGTTTTCTACGTCGTAGGTTATACCTGCGCCGCTGTCAGTTATTGCGGCCATGAGCTTTGCTGTAACGTCTTCAGGGGCATCGTCGAGGAATAAGCATCCCGCGGGCTCAGACTTAGACATTTTACGGAGTGGGTCAGTAAGGCTCATTACGCGCGGCGTGGGCGTAAGGAGTGGCTGAGGCTCCACGAGTGTTTCGCCGAAGCGGTTGTTGAATTTGCGTACGAGCGTGCGGGTAAGCTCCAGGTGTTGCAGCTGG
Source organism: uncultured Candidatus Saccharibacteria bacterium (assembly GCA_964436175.1). Taxonomy (GTDB): domain Bacteria; phylum Patescibacteriota; class Minisyncoccia; order UBA6257; family UBA11618; genus CALRGO01. The sequence goes on along the minus strand of CAYTBX010000001.1, from coordinate 2,991 downwards.
TCGTCGCCCACGGGTACGGCGACAGCGTCGTAGAGCACGATGTCCGCCGCCATGAGTACGGGGTAGGTAAAAAGCGCTACGTTCGATTCCTCCTGCCGCGCGGACTTGTCTTTAAATTGCGTCATGCGCGAAAGTTCGCCGAAGGGGGTGATAGTAGAAAGAATCCACGCGAGCTCAGAGTGCGCGGGTACGTGCGACTGCACGAAGAGTGTGGAGCGCTTAGGGTCTATGCCCGCGGCTATGAAGCTTGCGAGCGTGTCGAGTACTTGCGCCTGCTTCGCGCTTGCGTCGTACGGCTCGGTAATGGAATGGAGATCCACAGCCATGAAGAAGCACCGGTGCGTACCGGCGTCTTGGAGGGCGACGTGGTTTTTAAGAGCGCCGAGGTAGTTGCCGATATGTAGCCGGCCGGAGGGCTGGATACCCGAGACGAGGTTTTGTTGCATGGATTTCATGCTACCGCGTTTTATCCCCTTGTTCCAGCGATTTACGGGAGTATAGTTATAGTATGGGATTTTTAAGGATTATTTTCGTGGGGAGTTTCTTTTTAAGCGCACTTTCTTTCAGCTATGTCAGTGCGGAATCTCTGGGATGCAAGGGGGATGAAAAAAATAATAAACCTTTTGATCCAAAATGCATGAATGATTCGATAAAATATTTGCGAGCCATAGAAAGGGTAAGCCCTAAATTTATTTTAAAGAATGAGGATATTGCTTTAATACAGTCTTGGAGGACTCCAGCTGATCTTGTCACTAAAGAAAGTCAAAAATTGATTGATAGTGTAAAAAAACAGGGTGATGATGCAGCTGAAAAATATAAAGCTGACTTGAAATATTATGTAGGAAAAAAAGAGGCTGCAAATAAAAGATTGAATAGTAATAGCTTGATCGGTCCAAATCGATGGGTTTCGCCGATTTATAATAAAGAAATAAAATTTATCTGTAAGAAGTTAAAAGATTTAGATGATCCATTACCTCCAGGGTGCGTGGTTATGCTTAACAGGAGGGATATACGTTAAAACTAAAATACGGCCCGCGGGCCGTATTTTATTTCTCTTAAACTTCGATCACTACCGGCAATATCATCGGCCGGCGTTTGGTGCGCTGGTAGAGGAATGCGCCGATCTGGTCGCGGATTAACGACTTCGCGAATTCGGGGTCAAGGGTCTGCGTTTCGGGCATCTTCTCGATTATGTTTTTCACTTTGCGGCGCACTTCTTCCACAAGCTCTTGGTTGTCTTTTAAGTAGATGAAGCCGCGCGAGATTATGTCGGGTTTCTTTAAGAGCTTGCCCGTTTTGCGGTCTAAGGTGACGATCATTACCATCATACCTTCGTCCGAAAGGATTAAGCGGTCGCGCAAAACGATTTCGCCTACGTCGCCAACGCCCAAGCCGTCTACCATTACCATGAACGACTCCACTTGCTCCTTGGTTATTTTAGCGGTTTCTTTCGTGAACTCCGCCACCATGCCGTTGTCCATCATAAGCGTGTTCTCTTTCGGCACACCCGCTTCGATGGCGTTTTCGCGGTTCGCTGCGCGCTTAAAGTACTTGCCGTGAACGGGGATGAAGAACGTGGGGCGCATCGCGCGCATCATGAGTTTCATGTCCTCGCGCGGGCCGTGGCCGGAAGCGTGGATGTCGATGTGGCTCGACTGGAAGACAGTCGCGCCTTGGCGGGAGAGGTTATCCTTCAAAATTTCTACCGCGCCCTCGTTACCAGGGACGATGGAGGATGAAAGCACGAAGCTGTCACCCTCTTTCGCCGTGATGAAGCGGTGCTGGCCGTTGGCAATCTTCATGAGCTGAGCGTTAGCTTCGCCCTGTGCGCCGGTACAAACAATAAGCACCTTTTCGTCCTTGTACTTATGCAAATCCTCGATAGGGAGAACGGCATCCTTTTCGAATTTTAAGTAGCCTAAGTTCTGCGCGATCTGCAGGTTAGCCTTCATGCTGAAACCGGCGACGAACACCTTGCGGTTGATCCTGCCGGCGATCTTCACGATTTCACCCAAGCGGGTGATCATCGAGGCGAACGTGGCGACGATAATGCGCCCCTTCGCCTTGGCGAATAGGTCTTCGAGGTTCTTTACTACCACGCGCTCAGCAACGGATTGGCCGTCCCTGTCCGCGTTCGTGCTTTCCATAATAAGCGTATGTACGCCCATATCGCCAATTTTCTTGAACGATTCGATATCCGTCGGCTTACCGTCGTCGTCGTAGTCGAGGCGGAAATCCGTAACGTGCACGATGTTGCCGATAGCGGTTTTAAGTACCACGCCCATGGTGTCGGGGATGGTGTGGTCGAGGTCGAAGAATTCGGCGTTGATGTCTGCGGCTAACTTAGCCGTATCACCGTGCTTGATCGTAACGATATTGAGCTTCGGCTGGTTCGGGAAGTCGTCTTGGCGCTTTAAGATAATTTCGCGGGCGATTGCCGAGGTATAGATTGTCGGGTTGCCGAGCTTCGCCATAACGTAGGGGATGGCGCCGATGTGGTCGTAGTGGCCGTGCGTGATTATAAGCGCGCGAATTTTATCTTTCTTTGTTTCGAGATATTTGACGTTCGGGATGATGTAGTCGATCCCTGGCGTCGAGTCTTCGGGGAACTGCAGCCCCATATCGATCACGACTATCGACTCCTCGTTTTCGATGAACATGCAGTTGCGGCCGATTTCTTCTAAGCCGCCTAATGGTACGTATTTTATAACTGGTTCTGCCATATTTTTTTCGTTTATTTTATTATTTCTTAATTTCTATGTGTCGAGAGAGGGACTCGAACCCTCATGACCTTGCGGTCGCTGGCTCCTGAAGCCAGTGCGTCTGCCATTCCGCCACCTCGACGTGGATTCCTTATATAGTAATGCGTTTGGCTACAGGAGGACACTTAGTCCTACTATAATAGCATTAAAGCCTCTCGTAATGCAAATATATGATTCCTGAATTCAACTTCGAAGTGCAACACCCCATACTTCCAATGGCGTTTTGTAT